>NZ_JBFBEK010000024.1:0-117668 GCF_040683715.1 Streptomyces sp. NPDC093260 | reverse complement strand
CGGGGCCGCCGCGGGGGCGCCCGGGGCGCCCCCGACGCCGCACCCGACATCCGGAAGGGAACGTTCCGTTCGCCTGTCCGGATGCGGGTACCCGGCCGTGAGACGGCACTTCCTGAGGAGATGAACTTCCATGCTGCTCATCGGCCTGCTCCTCCTCGCGGCCACCGCCGCGTTCGTCGTTCTGGCCATCGCGGGCAACATGTCCGGCGGGCCCGGCTACCCGGTGTCCGTGCTCGGCAACCACATCGCCACCATGAGCCCTCTCGCCCTCTTCAGCGCCGGACTCGCCCTCGCCCTGATCTTCTGTCTGGGGATGCTGCTCTTCCTGGGCACCGCGAACCACCGCCGGCACAGCCACAAGGTGGCACGGAACCACGGCCGCACGGGCGGCGGCCGGAGCGCGATGGACGACACCACGCGCCCGGACGACCGGCGCTACCCCTGACTCCCGGCCCGACCGGACTTCCCCGGCTCCTCCCGGCACCGGGGCCGCGGGACGCCTTTCGGTCAGTGGTACGCGTGCACCACCGCGTGGCCCTTGCCCCGGCCGATCATCCACCGGTTGACCGGAGTGGTCAGCACGAAGGCCAGGGCGAGGGAGAGCGCCAGCGACACCCAGAACAGGGCGTCGGCGAGACCCGCGTCCATCGCTCCCGGGACGCCCACCATCACCGTGTTGTCGATCAGTTCCATCACCGCGATGGAGACCGTGTCGGCGGCGAGGGCGATCTTGAGTGCCCGCCGCAGGGGAATGCCGGCACGCAGCACTCCGCGCATGGTCAGCGCGTAGCCGAAGACGAAGGCCAGCGCGATGGAGACGACGACCGTGGCCGCGTTGTGCAGTCCGGCGGCCGTGCCGACGACCATGCCGAGCACCTCGCCGATCGCACAGCCGGTCAGGCAGTGCAGCGTCGCCTGCGCCGCCGTGCGCCAGGAGGCGCCCGCCGGGGCGTGGTGATGTCCCTCGTGGTGGTGCGCGCCGTGATCGTGTGCCGGGTGTGTCATCGTCGCTCTCCCCTTGCCGCCCTTGCTGATGAGTTCTCACCGGTCGGGAACAACATACCCCCTGGGGGTATTTCGGGGCCATTCCGGCGGGACGGCGGAGCCCCTCCGGGGCAGCCCGGTCGTACGACGGCCCCGGAGGGTGCGGCGGGAAGGGGACGGAGCGAGAGGGGGCGGGGCTACCGCTCGCCGAGCATCTTCCTCATCCCGGCGATCTCGGCCGACTGCGAGGCGGCGATCGACTTCGCCAGTGCCGTGGCCGGGCCGTAGGCCCCCTTGGCCTGCTCGGTGCGCGCCATGTCGAGCGCGCCCTCGTGGTGGTCGATCATCATCCGCAGGAACGCCCGGTCGAAGACGTCGCCGGACATCTTCTCCAGCCCGCTCATGTCGGCGTCCGACATCATGCCCGGCATCGCGGGCATCGACGCGGCGGAGTGGCCCGAGCCCGGATGACCCGAGTGGTCCATGCCCGGCATGCCCGCCGTCCCGGAGGCGTCGGACTCGGGGACGCGCGCACCCCAGGCCTGCAGCCAGCCGGTCATGGTGGCGATCTCCGGGTCCTGGGCCTTCCTGATCTGCGCGGCGAGGTCCTTGACCTGCTGCGACCTCGCCCGGGTGGGCGCCAGGTCCGCCATCGCGACGGCCTGGCGGTGGTGCGGGATCATCTGCTGCGCGAAAGTGACGTCCTGCGCGTTGTGGCCGGTGCGCCCGGTGGAGGGGGTGGCGGCATCGGCGGTCGCGCCGTGACCCGAGTGGGCCGACCGGCTCGGGGACGCGGAGTCGGCGCCGCCGCCGCAGGCGGTCAGCACGAGCGCGGCGGTCGTCGCCGCGGCCAGCGCGGCGCTGCGGCGGAGGACGGAACGGCGAAGCGGGGAACGACGGATGGCCATGAGTGGGGAAGCTCCTTGTACGGCCCGCGCGCGGACACGCGGGAACGACGGATCATGAGAGGGGACCGGAGCACGCCGCCCCCGGTGGGGCGCCGTGCGGGCGGCTCTAGATCCGCAGGAGCTGGAGTTCGGCCAGATCGGGCGGGGCCCGGCCGCCGGCCGGTTCGGCCGCCGGGCCGGTGCGGGCCGCGGCGGGCGCCGGGGCGGTGAGGCCCGGCGCGGGCAGCGGCGCGGGCGGCGCATACGACGCGGAGGTACCGGCCGCCGCGCAGGTGCCGCCGGCGTGCGTCATGGCCGTGCCGCCGGAGTCCGACGCGCCGGACGACTGCCGGCAGCTCTCGTCCCGGTGCCCGACCGCACGGCCGACGTCGGCCGGGTGCCGCACGGGCGCGGTGACGTGGCCGGAGGCGGCCAGGGCCGTCATCGCGCCGTGTTCGCCGGATGCGGGCATCCCGGCGGGCGACAGCGCGTGCATCGCGAACACCCCGGCCAGCACGGCCAGTACGAGCAGCGCCCGTCCGGCGCGGCTCGTCGCGGAGCGGATGCGGGCGCCGGACGACACAGGACCATCGTACGGAGTGCGCCGCGCCGTCCCTCGGACACCCCCCGCGGCGCGCCCCCTGGTGACACGTCCCGGTCTCCCCCGGTGGCTCCGGGTGGTCAGGACTCCTGGTTCCGGCGCCGCCGTCGCAGCAGACGCCGGGCCACCAGCGCGGCGACGAGGACGCCGAGCCCGGTGAGCAGGTACACCTCGTACCGGCTGATGGTGTCGTAGACGGCGCCGATGTTGCTGCCCGCGAAGTAGGCGAGGGTCACCCACAGGCCCACCCACAGCGCCGCGCCGAGCGCGTTGAAGGCCAGGAAGCGCAGCCAGTGCATCCCGGTGGTGCCGGCGATGATGCCGTTGGCCTGGCGCAGTCCCTCGACGAAGCGGGCCACGGTGACGACCTTGCCGCCGTGCCGGGTGAAGAACCGCTCGGCCGACGCGAACCGCTCCGGGGTCAGGAACACGTACTTCCCCCAGCGGTGCACGAACGCGCGTCCCCCGAAGTGACCGATCAGATAGCCGATGTTGTCGCCGATCACGGCGGCGGCGAACGCGATCAGCCCCACCGCCACGACGTTCAGCTCGCCCGCCCCCGCGTACACGCCCGCCGCGATCAGAATCGTCTCGCCGGGCGCGGGGATGCCGAAGTCCTCCACGAAGACGACGCCACCGACGGCCCAGTAGCCGTAGTGGGCGAGCAGCGGTGCCAGGTGCTCCAGCGGACCCGGAAGCGGAGGGACCATGGTCACCACCGTACGTCGCCGGGCGCGCGGGTTCCGGCAGCCGCCGCGCGCCCGGTTCCGCGCGCCCCCGCCCGCACTTACACTTGCACCCCGCAACACAGAGGTTGACCTGCGAGAACGCGGCAGTCGGGCGGACCCCGCGCGAGTGAGGAGCGACCCTCTTGTTCTACTACCTGCTCAAATACGTCCTGCTGGGGCCGCTGCTGCGGGTCGTCTTCCGGCCCCGGATCGAAGGACTGGAGCACGTGCCGGCGTCCGGTCCGGCCATCGTCGCGGGCAACCACCTCTCGTTCTCGGACCACTTCCTGATGCCCGCGATCCTCAGACGGCGCATCACCTTCCTCGCGAAGGCGGAGTACTTCACGGGTCCCGGTCTCAAGGGCAGGCTCACCGCGGCCTTCTTCCGCAGCGCCGGGCAGATCCCGGTCGACCGGTCCGGCAAGGAGGCGGGGCGGGCCGCGATCCGGGAGGGACTCGGGGTGCTGCGCCGGGGCGAACTCCTCGGCATCTATCCCGAGGGCACCCGCTCGCCCGACGGACGGCTCTACAAGGGCAAGGTCGGGGTCGCGGTGATGGCGATCGAGGCGGGGGTGCCGGTCGTGCCGTGCGCGATGATCGGCACGTTCGAGGCGCAGCCGCCGGGCCGGGTCGTGCCGCGCGTCCGGCCGGTCGTGATCCGCTTCGGAGAGCCCCTGGACTTCTCCCGGTTCGCCGGGATGACGGAGCAGAAGGCGGTGCTGCGCGCCGTCACGGACGAGATCATGTACGCGATCCTGTCGCTGTCGGGACAGGAGTACGTCGACCGGTACGCGGCGGTGGCCAAGGCCGAGCGGGCGGACGGGGAGGCCGCGGGGAGGGTTCAGCGGGGACGCGGACTCCCGCGGTCCCCACGGGGGTGACACCGCCGCGGTGCGGCTCGTGCGGCGCGGCACCGCTCGTACGCCGGACGTGACACGCCACGGCTCCTGCCCGGGTACGGCTCGTACTCCGGGTACGGCGAAGGGGCGGCCTGAGTCACCGGCCGCCCCTCGGGGGCGCGCGTCGCGGCGGGCGCCGTTACGGCTTCGGCGTGGCGTGCGGGGTGCAGGTCACGTCGTTGCGGTCCACCTCGCCGCTGAGCAGGTAGGCGTCGACCCGCTCGTTGATGCACGGGTTGACCAGACCGGTGACGCCGTGGGAGCCGGCGTCCTTCTCGGTGATCAGACGCGAGCCCTTGAAGCGCTGGTGCAGCTCGACGGCGCCCTCGTAGGGGGTGGCCGCGTCCCGCGTGGACTGCACGATCAGCACCGGCGGCAGGCCCTTGCCGGTCCTGACGTCCACCGGAGTCCGCTGCTTGACCGGCCAGGTGGCGCAGGGCAGGTTCATCCAGGCGTTGGCCCAGGTCATGAACGGGTACTTCGCGTTCAGCCGCGTGTTGTCCCGGTCCCACTTGTTCCAGCTGGTGGGCCACTTGGCGTCGGTGCACTCGACGGCCGTGTAGACGGCGTTGCCGTTCTCCGAGGAGATGTTGCCCGCGGTGTCGGACATGTCCGGGGCGGCGGCGTCGACGAGTGCCTGCGTGTCGCCGGCGAAGTACTTGCTGAACACCGTGGCGACCGGGACCCACGAGGAGTCGTAGTACGGGGCGCTCTGGAAGAAGGAGAGCAGCTCGGCCGGTCCGACCACGCCGCCGATCGGGTTCTTCTTCGCGGCGGCGCGCAGCTGGAGCCACTTGGCCTGGACGGCGTCGCGGCTGGTGCCCAGGTGGAAGGCGGCGTCGTTCTTGGCGACCCAGTCCTCCCAGTCCTTCCAGCGGCCGTCGAAGGCGATGTCCTGGTTGAGGTTGGCCTCGTACCAGATGTTGTCGCGGTCCGGGTTGACGACGCTGTCCACGATCATCCGGCGGACGTGGCCCGGGAACAGGGTGCCGTAGACGGCGCCGAGGTAGGTGCCGTAGGAGACGCCGAGGTAGTTGATCTTCTTCTCGCCGAGCGCGGCCCGGATGACGTCCAGGTCACGGGCGGTGTTCGGGGTCGTCATCTGCTGGAGCATCGCCTTGCCGGTGCGCTCCAGGCAGCCGTCGGCGTACTCGCGGGCCAGCTTGCGCTGGGCGCGCTTGTCGGCCTCGGAGTCGGGCACCGGGTCCATCTTGGGCGCCCTGACGAACTCCTGCGGGTCGATGCAGGAGATCGGCGTGGAGTGGCCGACGCCGCGCGGGTCGAAGCCGACGAAGTCGTAGGCCTTGGAGACGTCGGTCCACAGGGGGTTCTTGGCCGTGACGCGGGTCGGGAAGCGCAGGCCCGAGCCACCCGGACCGCCCGGGTTGTAGACGAGGGCGCCCTGGCGTTCCTGCTTCGTACCGGTGTTGCCGATGCGGTCGACGGCGAGCTTGATCTGCTTGCCGTAGGGGTGGGCGTAGTCGAGCGGCACCGAGACGTAGCCGCACTGGATGGGCTTGGCGAGCTTCCAGTCGGCTGGACAGTCCTGCCAGTCGATGCCGGCCTTGGCGGCGCGGTCCGCGGCGACGGCGGCGCCGCGGGCCTCGCGGTCCTGGCCGTGGCGGCTGTCCGCACTGGCCGCGGGGGCCGCCACGGCGCCCGCTATCAGGGTCGCCGTGACGAGCGCGCCGGCCGAACCGAGCGCCAGGACCCGGTTCTTCGGTCTGATGTCCCTCAAGTGGGACCTCCCCGTACATCGTTACGAATGGGTACGGGGATCCTTCCGGCTGTGAGGTGGCTGAGAACAGAGTTCGTTGACCTTCTTTGCCAATCCGATAACCGCGCGGCGTGTTCCGCTCAGCGGGGATCCTCCGGCGGCCCGGCGAAGGACCCGTCCAGTTCGGTCAGCGCCTCGTCCAGCAGGCGGCGCAGCCGCAGCGCGTCGGGGGCGACCGCGCTGACCAGAGCGGCCGGTCCGGCCAGCGGGACCAGGGCGGCGCCCTCGCCCAGGACGCGTGCCGTCACCGGGAGGCGGGCGAACTCGGGCCGGACGACGACGAGTTGTCCGACGGCGCGGTGGCCCGCCAACACCGCGGGTCCGTCCCAGCCGCCCGGGGCGCCCGGCCCGCAGGCCAGCTCCTGGTCCAGTACGGTCCGTCCGCCGATCCGGACGGCGAGACGGCTGGTGAGTCTGCCGGGTTGCTCGGCGGCGCGGCCCAGCACCTGCTCCTCGCGCAGGACGAGACGTGCGGTCGGAGCCAGGTCGGCGCGTGTGGTGACGTACAGGTCGCTACCGTGAGCGGAGATCAACTGCTCCGGCAGCCAGTGCAGGTCGCCGCCGTCGGCGACGGTCAGCCGGACGTCGTAGCGGGCCGGGCCCGGCGCCTGGCCCGGCAGGGCGATGGTGGCCGCCGCCGATCCGATCCGCAGCCGCGCCGCGGCCTCCACGCGCGCTTCCACGGTGAGACGGTCGCCGCCGAGGGGGCCGCTCATCGCGCCGACCAGCAGGACGCGCGCCTCCGCGCCGCTCCCCCGGGTGCGGCGCGGCGCGAGCGGCCCCTCGCCCGCCAGCACGGGCAGGACGGTGCCGCCCCGGCCGTCGTGGCGGGCGACGATGCGCGCGGTGGCGCGTACTCCCGCGGAGGTGGCCGGCTGGGGGGCGGCGGGTGCGGGTGCCACCCGCACGGCGGTCGTGGTGGCCGCCTGCCCGGCGCTCACCGCCTCCGGGGCCGGCGTCGTGGCCGGGGCCGTGGCGGTCCCAGTGACCGGTGCCGCCGCGGCCTGGGGGCTCGCGGCGGCCTGGGGGCTCGCGGCGGTCGTCATGCCTGTGCCGTCCACGCCGCGTGCCGCTGCCGCACCCAGCCGGCGACCTCCGCGACCCCGGTCTCGCCGCGCAACGACTGGTACACGACGGGCAGTTCACCGCGGGCGGCCTTGGCGTCGGCGGCCATCCGCGCCAGGTCGGAGCCGACGTACGGCGCGAGGTCGGTCTTGTTGACGACGAGCAGATCGGCGGTGGTGACGCCGGGGCCGCCCTTGCGCGGGATGTCGTCGCCGCCGGCCACGTCGATCACGAAGATCTGCGCGTCCACGAGCCCCTTGGAGAAGGTCGCGGTCAGGTTGTCCCCGCCGGACTCCAGGAGGATCAGGTCCAGCGGCCCGACCGCGTCCTCCAGGTCCTCGACCGCCTCCAGGTTGGCGGAGATGTCGTCCCGGATCGCCGTGTGCGGGCAGGCGCCCGTCTCCACGGCGGTGATCCGCTCGGGCGGCAGCACCGCCTCGCGCAGCAGGAACTCGGCGTCCTCGCGCGTGTAGATGTCGTTGGTGACGACGGCGAGCGAGAGTTCGTCGCGCAGCGCCCGGCACAGGGCGGCGACGGTCGCGGTCTTCCCGGACCCGACGGGCCCGCCGAGACCGATCCGGACGGCCCGGCGGGTGCCGTCGGGCCGGTGCGCGTCGGCGCTCACGGCGGGGGCGGCGGGGTGGGAGTGATCGAGGTGCATGACACGGCTCCAGTGGTCGGCCCGGACGGGCCAGGCGCCCTGTCCGGTCCGTCGGCGGACGGGACGGCGGGCGGCGGCCGGGCTCCGGGATACGAAGGGGCACAGCCCCGGGGTCGAAAGGGAGAGGGACGGCGGGCGCACGTCCCTGGGGGGTGGGAAAGGACCAGGCAGCGCGCGCCCGCTAGGACGCGAACAGCCGTACCGGCCAGGCGGCGTGCGCCTCCGCGGCGATCTCCAGCAGCGGCGCCGAGCACGCGGGCAACGCGTCCGCTCCCTCGGTGGCGACCCGCCGGGCCGCCGCCACCGCCCGCTCGACGACCTGGTCCAACTCGGGTGCCAGCCGGGCCAGCACGGCCGTCGCGTCGAACGGGTCCAGACTGAGCAGGCGTACGGTCGCCGTGGCCGGCCCGCTTACGCACTCGTACGCCGCGCAGTACGCCGCCTCCTCGGGCCCGAGCCCGGCGGCCCGCGCCGTGAGCCCGAGCACCACCGGCTGATGGGCGCCCTTGGGGAACTCCCTTGCCAGCGCGTCGAGTTCGGGCGCGGGCCAGGTCGCCCGGGCAGCTCGCACCAGCTGCCGTCCCAGCTTGCGGGCGGCCAGCCGCAGCGCGGGCGACGGCGTCCGCGCGTCGGCCGCCGCATCCAGTTCCACCGGGTCGCGGCCGAGGGCCGCGGCGCCGGCGAGGGCGGCCGCGACCAGCCCCGCCGTGTGCAACCGCCCCCGGCAGAAGTCCGCGAGGTCCGGCACACCGGTGATCCGCCCGGCCCTGACCGCCGCCTCGGCCCCGCCGGAGTGCGCGTGCCCGCCGGCGGGGAAGCGGCCGTCGGCCAGGACGAGAAGTGCTGCCCTTGACATCGGCGCCGCCCTCAGAAGAGGAAGTAACGCTGGGCCATGGGCAGTTCGGCGGCCGGCACGGACTCGATCAGCTCGCCGTCGACGCGCACGGCGAAGCTGTCGGGGTCGATGGCGACATCGGGCCGCGCGTCGTTCTCGCGCATGTCCGCCTTGGTCACCGCACGTGTCGAGGCGATGGCGGCGAACCGCTTGCCGAGGCCCAGCCGGTCCGGCAGCCCGTCCTCGATCGCCAGCGGGGCCACGAAGTTGACCGAGTTGGCCGCCGGCGCCCGGCCGACCGCCCCGTACATCGGGCGTGGCAGAACCGGCTGCGGGGTCGGGATCGAGGCGTTGGCGTCGCCCATCTGCGCGTACGCGATCTGGCCGCCCTTGATGACGAGGAGCGGCTTGACCCCGAAGAACGCGGGCTCCCACAGCACCAGGTCGGCGAGCTTGCCGGTCCGCACGGAGCCGATCTCGCGGTCCAGACCCTGGGCGACGGCCGGATTGATCGTGTACTTGGCGACATAGCGCCGCACCCGGTGGTTGTCGGCGCGCCCGTCGCCCGGCAGCGCGCCGCGCCTCCGCTTCATGACGTGCGCGGTCTGCCAGGTCCGCAGGATCACCTCGCCGACCCGGCCCATGGCCTGCGAGTCGGAGGAGATGATCGAGATCGCGCCCAGGTCGTGCAGCACGTCCTCGGCGCCGATGGTGGAGGGCCGGATCCGCGACTCGGCGAACGCCAGGTCCTCGGGCACCGCCGGGTTGAGGTGGTGGCACACCATCAGCATGTCGAGGTGTTCCTCGGCGGTGTTGACGGTAAAGGGGCGGGTCGGGTTGGTGGAACTCGGCAGCACGTTGGGCTCGGAGACCACGGTCATGATGTCCGGTGCGTGCCCGCCGCCCGCACCCTCGGTGTGGTAGCTGTGGATGCCGCGGCCGGCGATCGCGGCCAGCGTGTCGCCCACGAAACCGGCCTCGTTGAGGGTGTCGGTGTGGATGGCGACCTGGACGCCGGTCCGGTCGGCGACGGTGAGCGAGGCGTCGATGACCGCGGGCGTGCAGCCCCAGTCCTCGTGCAGCTTCAGGCCCAGGGCGCCGCCGCGGATCTGGGACAGCATCGCCTCGTGCGAGACGGTGTTGCCCTTGCCGAGCAGACCGATGTTGAGCGGGTACGCCTCCAGCGCCTCCAGTGTCCGGGCCAGGTGCCAGGGGCCGGGGGTGACGGTGGTCGCCTTGGAGCCCTCGGCCGGTCCGGTGCCGCCGCCCACGAGGGTGGTGACGCCGGAGGCGCGCGCCTCGTCGGCGATCTGGGGGCAGATGAAGTGGACGTGGGCGTCGATGGCGCCGGCGGTGAGGATGCGGCCGTTGCCCGCGATGATCTCGGTCTCCGGGCCGAGGATCAGGTCCGGGTGGACGCCGTCCATGGTGTCGGGGTTGCCCGCCTTGCCGATGCCGGTGATCCGGCCGTCGCGGATGCCGACGTCGGCCTTGACGATCCCCCAGTGGTCGATGACGACCGCGCCGGTGATCACGGTGTCGGGGGCGCCCTCCGCGCGGGTGACGCGCGACTGGCCCATGGACTCGCGGACGACCTTGCCGCCGCCGAAGACGGCCTCGTCGCCGGCGAGCCCGGGGCCGCCGCTGCGGTCCTCCTCGATCTCGACGATCAGGTCGGTGTCGGCGAGCCGGATGCGGTCGCCGGTGGTGGGGCCGAACAGGTCGGCGTAGGCGGGGCGCGAGATCTCAGGCATCGAGGGCCCCTCCGGTCTCGCCGCGCAGTCCGGGCACGATACGGGCGCCGGCGATCGGCACGAGGGCGACCTCGACGGGGATGCCGGGCTCGAAGCGCACGGCGGTCCCGGCGGCGATGTCCAGCCGCTTGCCGCGCGCCGCGGCGCGGTCGAACTCCAGGCCGGGGTTGGCTTCGGCGAAGTGGTAGTGCGAGCCGACCTGGACCGGGCGGTCGGCGGCGTTCAGCACGGTCAGCCTGGTGATCTCGCGGCCCTCGTTGCAGACGATCGGGCCGTCGGCGAACAGGATCTCTCCGGGAATCACTGCTCTGCCCCCTCAGACGATCGGCTCGTGGACGGTGACGAGCTTGGTGCCGTCCGGGAAGGTGGCCTCCACCTGGACGTCGTGGATCAGCTCGGGGATGCCCTCCATGACGTCGTCCCTGGTCAGCACCTTGCGCCCGGAGGCCATCAGCTCGGCGACGGTACGGCCGTCGCGGGCGCCCTCGAGGATGTGCGACGTGATGAGGGCGATCGCCTCGGGGTGGTTCAGCTTCAGTCCACGGGCCCTGCGCCGCTCGGCCACGTCGGCCGCCACATGGATGAGCAGTCTCTCTTGTTCGTGCGGGGTCAGTTGCATGGGCCCACCTCACAGTCCTCGCTCCGGACCGTGCGGGGTCCGGTTGCCGCAGCCACCGCGACGGGACAGGTCTAACACACGGACGGATCGCTCGATCTTCGACAATCCGGACGGAAAAACCGCAGGTGGCGTGGATCGGCAGGCTAGTTCGTCGGAGTTTCAACGACGTTAACCAGACCTTGGACGTTCCATGACCAGGAGCTGGGACGCGGCATACCGACGGCCCGCGCTGCTCCGTCCGTGGCACCGCCGCCGGACGAGGCGCACGGGGAGCACGGCAGCGCGGCGCGTACTGCCCCCCGGAGGGAGCCGCCGACCTTACGGAGCCGGTTGTTCCGCTCTACGGAGTCCGCTGTTCCGCCGCGAGACCGAGGCTCCCCGGTCGGGCGTGCGCCGACGGCGCGTCCCCGGCGCCACAGACCACTTCGAGCGTCTGTCCGGCGGGCTCCTCGCCCCCCTCCAGACGGCGCAGATCGACCGCGGAGACCAGGGCGACCAGCGGCTTGCCGTGCCGGGTCACCACGACGCGCTCGCCGGCGTACACCACCCGGTTGACCAGGTCGGCGAGTTCGGCCCGGGCTCGCGTCACCGGAATCTCGTAGGCCATGTGCCCACTTTACGGACCGGACACTGCACGGACACGTCAACTCCACCGGCGCGGCCGGGCGGCGCTCAGGACTGCGCTCGGCCCGTGGAGAAGTGCGCCGAGTAGCGGTCGAGCGCCCGCCTCAGCTCCTCCAGCTCGGTGTCGGACAGGGCCCCGCCCTGCGCGAACTTCAGGACGTGCTCGGCGACCGTGCGCACCTTCGTGTTGGTGTGCTGGGAGACCTCGCGCAGGACCCGCCAGGCGTCGTCGGGCGGGATCCGCCCGAAGGCCACCACGGCGCCGATGGCCTGGTCGATGACGGCGTGCGAGGTCAGGGCGCGCTGCAGCTGGTCGATCTCCTCGTGCAGCCGTTCGTGCTCCAGCACCAGGTCGGTGGTGGACAGCAGCTGGAGGGGGTGCCGCCTGGACATCGCGAAGAACACCATTGCAGATCCCCTGGGTCGTCGAACGGCCGGAGTTCCATCTCCAGCTTGCTCCAGGAGGGCGACGCGCACGACCGGAAGCCGACCGGCCGAGGGGTGCCGCCGGGTTGTGTACGTCCTGTACCTTCTCGACACCCGCGCCCCGCGCGGGGGCCGAGGACCGTCGCACGGAGGGCTGCGCCATGGACCGACCGTCCGCCCGCCGCATCACCCCGGAGGCCGTGGAGCGCGTGAGCGGAACCGTTCGGACGCCCCCGCCCCGGACGCCCGCTCCCCGGACGCTTGCTCCCCGGACGCCCGCTCCCGCCACGGTCGCGGGGTGAGCCGCCGATGCCGCCGCCCGCCCCGCCCGGACTGCCCGGGCCGTCCGCCGGACCGCCCTCGGAACCGCCGCTGCCGGCGCTGACCCGCGCCGAGTCGGAGCTGATCGACCGTTACCTCGTCGCGGTGGATCTGCTGGGCCGGATCAATCCGGGGCGGCACGAAAACACCTACAGCGGACTGAGGGCCGCTCAGGCGCTCGTCCGCGCGGCGGCCGAACTGCGGGACGCGCTCGCGCTGATGCACCGGCGTGGCGAGACCGAGCTGCACACGGCCACCCTGGCGCGAGCACTGCGGGCGCTCGACGGCGAGCGGCGGGCCGCCCGCGTCACCCTGCCGCCCCAGGACCCGAGTTGACGTACCCACAGACGTGCCGCCGTCGTGCCCGCAGGCGTGCCCCCGCCGTGCCCACCGATGCGCCTCGGACGCTCCCTCGGTGCGCTCGCATCACCGACGGAGCCGACACCCGCGGGCGGGACCCGAAACGGACCAAATGACGTACCGCCTTTCGGCGTAGATACACACCCTGTTTCGGCGTCTCCGCGGTTGCGCAACTCGCCTGCACGGATGGCGGAATACGCCGTTCCGCCGCTGGTCCGGGCCTCGCCGCGGGAGGACACAGTCGTTCGAACGCGCGAGTGTCCACCCGAACGGGTGAGTGGTGAGTAACAACACAAATCCTCGGTTGCGTTGGGATTTTCGGACATCCGTAGGTGAAGATCCCTGTCTGACGACAAGCCCCCGCCACAGCGGCGGGGCGGTCCGGGCGGACGCCGAGTCCTGCCGCCGCACGGACGACCGGTCGACGGGAGTGGATCGGCAGGAGTGGAGGACCCGAGCACGACGGGTCGCCGGAACGGTCACGCCATGGCCGGGTCGAGCAGCCCTTGGGGTGAAGCCGCAGCGATGCGGCCGGGCAACTTCGCCAGCCCGAATCCGACAGGTCATCCTTCACAGGCGGCTGACGAAGGGTTGCGCATGACTGCGCTCAATCGTGTCCCGTCGTTCATGGCCCGGGCCGGCACGGCCTCGGCCCTGACCATCGCCGCCGTCGGCGGTTCGATCGTGGTGCCCGGCGCCGCCTCCGACGCCTCGGCCGCGACTCTCGCGACGAAGGCGCTCCAGATCGCCGCGTCCAAGAAGGGCTCGCCCTACCAGTGGGGCGCCACAGGACCGCGGCGGTTCGACTGCTCCGGGCTCACGCTGTACTCGTTCAAGCGGGCCGGCAAGAAGCTGCCCCGCACGGCCGAGCAGCAGTACAACAAGACCCGCCACATCTCGGCGGGCAGCCGCCGCGCCGGCGACCTGGTGTTCTTCCACTCGGGCTCGTACGTCTACCACGTCGGCATCTACGCCGGCGCGGGCAAGATCTGGCACGCGCCGAAGACCGGGGACGTGGTGCGGCTGCAGAAGATCTGGACGAAGAGCGTGTGGTACGGGCGGGTCAGCTGACCCGCCCGAGGGCGGCGGCCCGGGTGACCGCCCGTCACCGCCGCCGGGCCGGCTCGCCGCCGCGCCCCCGGGCCCTGCCGCTCCGGGCCGGTCCGGCCCCCGCTGCGGTTTGCCGACCGGCGCGTCGGCCGCGGGCCGCGGTCCGACGCGGTCCACCGGCCGACGCGGCCGGTGACCGCCGGCGGTCACCGCCGTGGACCGCCCACCGGCCGACACGCACCGCCCGCGCCCGCCCCGTGCCCGGCGGCCCGCACCCGCACCCGCACCCGGGTACGGGGTCCGCTCCGGCCGTGCGCCGACCGGCGTCACGGCCACCGGGGCTACGGCGCTACGGCGCTACGGCGGCTACGGCCGGGATGGTCACGGCCATCGGCGGCCACGGCCGTCCGCCGTCCGCCGTCTGCCGTCTGCCGTCCGCCGTCCGCCGTCCGCCGTCTGCCGTCTGCCGTCTGCCGTCTGCCGTCTGCCGTCTGCCGACCGTCGCGGACCGCCCGGCCACTCGTGGTGCTCCGTCCGCAAGCCGTCCCACGGTCGCGACCGGAAGCCGAGCGACCGCCGCTGCCGGAAACCGACCCGGCGTCCCACACCCGGAAGCCGGTCCACCACCGCGGCTGCGAGCCGACTCGGCCGCAGGGCCGCAGGGCCGACCCGGCGGCACGGTCACCGGCGTCCGGTCGACGCGCTCACGGCCGCAGGCCGTGGCAGCCGCGGCCCGTCCGGGCCACCGCGGCCGCGGGTCAGCGGGCCCTTCCGGCGTGCGCACCCGCCCCGCCGGCCATGCACGGCACGCCCGCCCTCGCGGTCGTGGACGACCCGGTCGCTCGGGGCGTACGCCGCGCCCCGCTCCCGCCGCCGCTCAGCTCGCCGTCGCCGGGCGGTGGTCCCGTGGGGTCCACGGGAGTTCGATGCAGACCGTCTTGCCGCCCTCGCGGGTGGGTCTCACGCTCAACCTGCCGCCGCACTCCGCGGCGAGCCACCGGATGATCACCATGCCCCGGCCGTTGTCCTGCTGGACGGCGGCCGGCAGCCGCTTCGGGAACCGGGGGTGGCTGTCGGTCACCCCGATGCGCAGCAACTCGTCCCGCTCCAGAGCGAGGTCGACCGTGAAGGTGGGCGACTGCCCGAGAGTGTGCTGGACGGCGTTGGTGGCGAGCTCCGAGACGATGAGCCGTACGGTGTCGGCGGTCTCCGTCCGCGCCGGCAGACCCCATTCCGCCAGGGTGTCCACCGCGTAGGAGCGGGCGGCGGAGACCGAGGCGGGATCGCTCGGCAGAGTGACGGATGCTTCCAGGAGGTCTGCCATGGCGATGTCGTCCCTTTCCCACGGGGCCGTGGTCCGACACGGAGCGGATGGTTCGAGTACGGTCCCGGACTGGTGCTTCGCCGTCAGACTGCCATCACCACGCGGGTCCTGGTGGCGATCCACCGGGATATGCATATATCTGTCGCTCGAAGCGGTGAACTCTGCGACGGCCGACCGTATGCGGCAGGACTCTCCTCGCACCCGCGGGAACCGGTCCCGCCCGGCGCGGCGCGGTCCGTCGCGGGGAGCCGGAGGGAGGAAGGAGAGCCCATGCAGCACGGTCCCGTGGTGCGCCGCCGCAAGCTGGGCGCCGAACTGCGCGCACTGCGCACCGGCGCGGGTCTCACCAGCGGGCAGGCGGCCCGGCTGGTGGGCTGGCACCAGTCGAAGGTGAGCCGGATCGAGACCGGCACCAGCGGTACGAAGCCGGCCGACGTGCGGCTGCTGCTGGACGCCTACGACGTCCATGACACGCAGTTGCGGCGGCTGCTGCTGGCCCTGGCCGGCTCCGAGGACGGCGACGGCCGGCACCGCTGGTGGCACGCCTACCGCGGGGTCCTGCCCCCCACCTACCGAGACTTCATCAGCCTGGAGTCGCAGGCGACCGCGATGCGCACCCTGGAGACCACGGTCGTGCCCGGACTGCTCCAGACTCCCGAGTACGCCCGTGCGGTGACCCGGGCCGCCGTGGAGGGCCTCGACGAGGAGCGGCTGGACGCGCTGGTCGAGGTCCGGCTCGGCCGCCAGCACGTCCTGCGGGCCGATCCGCCGCTGGAGCTGAACGCGGTGCTCGACGAAGCCGTACTCCATCGTGAGGTGGGCGGCCCGGAGGTGATGGCGCGTCAGCTGGAGCGACTGGAGGAGGCGGCGCGGCTCCCGCAGGTGCGGTTGCAGGTACTGCCGTTCTCCGCCGGGGCCCACATCGGCGTCACCGGTCCCTTCGTCATCTTCTCTTTTTCTCACACTACTGATCTGGATGTGGTCGTTCTCGACCACTTGACGAGTAGCCACCATCTCGATCGGAAAGAAGACCTAGAGGCCTACACCGAGGCCTTCGACGCTCTTCGGTTCCACGCCCTGTCGGCCGAGGACTCGTCGGACTTCATCGCCGGGATGCGCCAGACCATGTGACGGCGCGCGACCGAACAAGGAGGCATCATGTCCGCTCCGCCGCGGCACGTACCTTCCAGCGCCGATCTCCACCGGGTGCGGTGGCTGCGCAGCAGCTACAGCACGGGAGCGAACAACTGTGTGGAGACCGCCCGACCGGCCTCGGGGCCGGGCGCCGGACTGCTCGCCGTGCGCGACTCCAAGGCCCCCGCCGGGCCCGCACTGCTCTTCTCCCCGGCCACTTGGGCGGACTTCACGGCCGCGGCGCACCGGTTCTGACCGCATTCCGCCGAGGCGACGCACGGCCGTGTCACGCCGACTCATGGTCGCGTTTCGCCGATCACCCGCACAGCGCGTTCGATCTGCGCCCCGGAGAGGTCCGCACGGGCGGTCAGTCTGAGCCGTGAGATGCCGTCGGGCACGGACGGCGGGCGGAAGCAGCCCACCGCCAGGCCCGCCGCACGGCAGTCGGCCGCCCATCGCACGGCCGCCTCCGGGGACGGCGCGCGCACGGAGACCACCGCGGCGTCCGGGCGTACCGCCTGAAGGCCCGCGGTGGTCAGGCGCGCGTGCAGGTCGGCCGCCACCGCGCGGGCCCGTTCCGCGCGCTCCGGTTCGCGGCGCAGCAGCCGCAGCGCGGCCAGCGCCGCGCCCGCCGCCGCGGGGGCGAGCCCGGTGTCGAAGATGAACGTCCGGCCCGCGTTGACCAGGTGTTCGATCACCCGGGCGGGTCCGAGGACGGCTCCGCCCTGGCTGCCGAGGGACTTGGAGAGCGTGGCCGTCACGACCACGTCGTCCGCGCCGGCGAGTCCCGCCGCGTGCGCCGCGCCGCGGCCGCCCGCGCCGAGGACGCCCAGGCCGTGGGCGTCGTCCACCACCAGTCCCGCGCCCCGCTCCCGGCAGACCTCCGCGAACCGCGCCAGCGGGGCGGCGTCGCCGTCGACCGAGAAGACCGTGTCGGAGACCAGGACAGCCGCCCCCTCGTGGGTGCCGAGCGCCTTGCGCACGGCCTCGGGGTCCGCGTGGGCGACGACCTGGGTCGTGGCGCGCGCCAGTCGGCAGCCGTCGATGAGGGAGGCGTGGTTGCCCGCGTCGGAGACGATCAGCGAGCCGTGCGGGGCGAGCGCGGTGACGGCGGCGAGGTTGGCGGCGTAGCCGGAGGAGAACACGAGCGCCGCCTCGAAGCCGCAGAACTCGGCGAGTTCGCGCTCCAGTTCGGTGTGGAGTGCGGTGGTGCCGGTGACCAGACGGGAGCCGGTGGCGCCGCCACCCCAGGTACGCGCCGCATGTGCCGCGCCCTCGGTCACCTCGGAGTGCCGGGCCAGGCCGAGGTAGTCGTTGCTCGCGAGGTCCAGCAGGGGCGAGTCGGCGGGGCGGGGGCGCAGCGTCCGTACCAGCCCGGCGCGGCGGCGTGCTTCCGCCTGCTCGTCGATCCAGCCGAACGCCATGGTTCCTCCGGGTGCTTTTGTAGGCAGTGGACAGACCCTAGCGGCCCGGCTCGCCGCCTACGGTGTGGCAATACCCACACGTCGATCCGTCTCCGTTGTGCAGACTCTCCTTGGCCGCGGGCCGTCCGGTAGGCCAGGATCGGCTTTCATGGACCTGCTGAACACGCTGGTGGACAAGGGGCTTCGGCGCGAGCTGCCGACCCGCGGGGAAGCTCTGGCCGTGCTGGCCACCTCCGACGACGACCTGCTCGATGTGGTGGCGGCGGCCGGCAAGGTGCGCCGCCACTGGTTCGGGCGACGGGTGAAACTCAACTATCTCGTCAACCTCAAGTCCGGCCTGTGCCCCGAGGACTGCTCCTACTGCTCCCAGCGGCTCGGCTCGAAGGCCGACATCCTCAAGTACAGCTGGCTCAAGCCCGACCAGGCCTCCGAGGCCGCGGCGGCGGGGCTGGCCGGCGGCGCCAAGCGCGTCTGCCTGGTGGCCAGCGGGCGGGGTCCGACGGACCGGGACGTGGACCGGGTCTCGGAGACCATCAAGACCATCAAGGAGCAGAACGAGGGCGTCGAGGTGTGCGCCTGCCTCGGGCTGCTGTCCGACGGCCAGGCGGAGCGGCTGCGCGCGGCCGGCGCCGACGCCTACAACCACAACCTGAACACCTCCGAGTCGACGTACGGCGACATCACCACCACCCACACGTACGCCGATCGGGTGGACACGGTGCACAAGGCGCACGCGGCCGGGCTGTCGGCCTGCTCGGGCCTCATCGCCGGCATGGGCGAGAGCGACGAGGACCTGGTGGACGTCGTCTACTCGCTGCGCGAGCTGGACCCGGACTCCGTTCCGGTGAACTTCCTGATCCCGTTCGAGGGAACCCCGCTCGCCAAGGAGTGGAACCTGACCCCGCAGCGCTGCCTGCGGATCCTCGCGATGGTCCGGTTCGTCTGTCCGGACGTGGAGGTGCGGATCGCGGGCGGCCGCGAGGTGCATCTGCGCTCGATGCAGCCGCTGGCGCTGCACCTGGCCAACTCCATCTTCCTGGGCGACTACCTGACCAGCGAGGGCCAGGCCGGCAAGGCGGACCTGGAGATGATCGCGGACGCCGGGTTCGAGGTGGAGGGCGCCGACCAGGTGACCCTGCCTCAGCACCGGGCGACGGCGGGCGGCGGCTGCGGCTCGCACACGGCAGCGGCCGACGGCGGTGCGCCGGAAGGCGCGGCCGGGTGCGGCTCGCACGAGGGCGGGGGCTGCGGTGCCCACGCCGACGCCGGGTGCGGGTCACACGGGGGCGGCGGGGTGTGCGGTTCGGTCCCCGCCACCGCCGCCGAGCCGAAGGCCAACGAGCCCCGCACGGACCTGGTGGCGGTCCGCCGCCGGGGCGCCGGCACGGACCTCGCGCCCAATGCCTGAGGGCTCCGGTCCGTACGGTCCGGGCACGGCCGGGCTGCTCGACCTGGACCGGCGGCACGTGTGGCATCCGTACGGTCCGATGCCCGGCCGGCAGGAACCGCTCGTCGTGGAGTCGGCGAGCGGGGTGCGGCTGCGGCTCGCGGACGGTTCGGGCGAACTGGTCGACGGCATGTCCTCCTGGTGGGCCGCGATCCACGGCTACAACCACCCGGTGCTCAACGAGGCGGTCCGCGAGCAGTTGGAGCGGATGAGCCATGTGATGTTCGGCGGGCTCACCCATGAGCCCGCCGTCCGCCTGGCGAAGCTCCTTGTCGACATGTCGCCCGACGGTCTCGAACACGTCTTCCTCGCCGACTCCGGCTCGGTGTCGGTCGAGGTCGCCGTCAAGATGTGCCTCCAGTACTGGCGTTCGCTCGGCCGCCCGGCCAAGCGGCGGCTGCTGACCTGGCGGGGCGGCTACCACGGGGACACCTGGCAGCCGATGTCCGTGTGCGACCCCGAGGGCGGGATGCACGAGCTGTGGGCCGGGGTGCTGCCGCGCCAGGTCTTCGCGGAAGCCCCGCCGGCCGGGTACGTGGAGGCGTACGCCGCCCACCTGCGCGAGCTGGTCGAACGGCACGCGGACGAACTGGCCGCCGTGATCGTCGAACCGGTGGTGCAGGGCGCGGGCGGGATGCGGTTCCACTCCCCCGCGTATCTGCGGGTGCTGCGCGAGGCGTGCGACGCGCACGACGTACTGCTGGTGTTCGACGAGATCGCGACCGGGTTCGGCCGCACCGGCGCGCTGTTCGCGGCGGAGCACGCGGCGGTGACCCCGGACGTGATGTGCGTGGGCAAGGCGCTGACCGGCGGTTATCTGACGATGGCGGCGACGCTGTGCACCGCGCGGGTGGCCGACGGGATCTCGCGCGGCGAGGTGCCGGTGCTGGCGCACGGTCCGACGTTCATGGGCAACCCGCTGGCGGCGGCCGTGGCGTGCGCCTCGATCGAACTGCTGCTCGGGCAGGACTGGCGTACGGAGGTCAAGCGGATCGAGGCGGGCCTGCGCGAGGGTCTGGCCCCGGCGGCGGAGCTGCCGGGGGTCCGGGACGTACGGGTCCTCGGCGCGATCGGCGTGGTCCAGCTCGACCATCCGGTGCACATGGCGGCGGCGACCCGGGCCGCCGTGCGCGAGGGCGTGTGGCTGCGGCCGTTCCGGGACCTGGTGTACACGATGCCGCCGTACGTCACGGGAGACGTGGACGTGGCACGGATCGCGCGCGCGGTGTGCGCGGCGGCGCGGGAGGGATGAGATGCCGGTACTGGTGATCACGGGCACGGGCACGGAGGTCGGCAAGACCGTCGCCACGGCCGCCGTCGCGGCGGCGGCCGTCGCGGCCGGCCGGTCGGTGGCCGTGCTGAAGGCCGCGCAGACGGGCGTGGGCCCGCACGAGCGCGGGGACGGTGCGGAGGTGGAGCGGCTGGCCGGCGCCGTGGTCTGGGCCGAAGTCGCCCGCTATCCGGAGCCGTTGGCGCCCGGCACGGCCGCGCTGCGGGCCGGGCGGCCGCCGGTGCGCCCGCAGGAGGTGGCCGAGGCCGCGGCCAAGCTGGCCACCGAGCACGACCTGGTGCTGGTGGAGGGCGCGGGCGGCCTGCTCGTACGGTTCGACGCCGCCGGCGGGACCCTCGCGGACGCGGCGCAGTTGCTGCGGGCGCCGGTCCTGGTGGTCGCCTCCGCCGGTCTCGGCACCCTGAACGTCACCGAGCTGACCGCCCGTGAGCTGCGCTCGCGCGAGCTGGACCTGCTCGGTGTGGTGATCGGCAGCTGGCCCGCGGAGCCCGGTCTCGCCGACCGCTGCAACGTCGCCGACCTGCCGCAGGTGGCCGGCGCTCCGCTGCTGGGCGCGCTGCCCGAGGGAGCCGGGGGCCTGGCGCCCGGCGCCTTCCGGGCGGCCGCCCCCGGCTGGCTGGCGCCGCGGCTGAACGGCCGGTGGGACGCGGCGGCGTTCACCGTGCGGGAGGCTCCGCCGCCGTACGCGTGACCGGACGCCTTACCGGGGGTGCGCGCGTGTGGCCGGGCCGTGCGCGGGGAGACTTCCCCGTAGGCCCGTCCTGTCCCGGGAGGCAGCCATGCCGCTACGGTCCACCGGCTCCGGCAAGGTGACACGGGACCCCGTCCGCCATCCCCTGTTCGCGCGTTGCTACGACCGGTTCAGCGTGGCGGCGGAGAACCGGATGGGCATGGCGGGCATACGGGAGCGGCTGCTGGCCGGACTGTCCGGCCGGGTGATCGAGATCGGCGCCGGCAACGGGCTGAACTTCGCGCACTACCCCGGCGCCGTCTCGGAGGTCGTCGCGGTCGAGCCCGAGCGGCTGCTGCGCCACAAGGCGGTGGCGGCGGCGCTGCGCGCCGAGGTGCCGGTCGATGTGGTGCCGGGCTGCGCGGAAGCGCTGCCGGTCAAGAGCGAGGCCTTCGACGGCGTGGTGCTGTCGCTGGTGCTGTGCAGCGTGCGCGATCTGCCGCGGGCCCTCGCCGAGGTGCGGCGCGTGCTGCGGCCGGGTGGCCAGGTGCGGTTCTTCGAGCACGGCAGGGGCGGAGGCCCTGCGATGGTCCTCACCCAGCGTGTCCTGGACCGCACGGTGTGGCCGCTGTTGACCGGCGGCTGCCGTCTGTCCCGGGACCCCGTCGCCGCCCTGCGCGACGCCGGGTTCGCGCTCGGGCCCTACCGGCGGGTGCTGATGCCTGGGACGGGGCCGGTCCTGCCGGCGTCGTACTGCTCGCTCGGCACGGCCTGGCGGCCGCCGGCGGAGGACGAACCGATCGGGGTCACCGGACGCTGATCAGGCGGCCGGACGCTCGGACCGCCGGGCGCCGGGGCGAAGCGCCGAACCTCCCGGATTCCGGCCGGTCCGCGGAACACCTCGCGCTTTCGGCGGCCCGCGGAGCCGCCCGGCGCTCGGCCGCACCGCCCGGCTTCCGGCGTCCGCTGAACGCCCCGGCGCTCCGGCCCGGTCACAGGCTCCACTGGCGCAGTTCGCGGGCGATGTCGTCCACCGACGCCTCGCCGCTCTTGACCAGCCGGGCTAGATCGCGCACCTGTTCGGGCGAGGTGACGACCTTCAGCCCGCTGGCGACCAGATAGGCGTAGGCGACCGCGGAGGCGAACAGGGCGTTGGACCGCTCCAGCGCGGGCACGTGCACGAGGAGCTGGAGCAGCGCGGCGGCCCGGGCGTGCGGGGTGTCGTAGACGGGGACGTCGAAGATCTCGGCCCGGTGCCGCGCCACCGCGGCGACGAGGGCGCCCCAGTCGGTGACCTGCGGGTCCCCGGGGGTCATCCGCTCCGCGAGCATGAGCAGCCAGGCGAGGTCGATGCTGAGATCGCTCAAGGGATCAGTGACGGCCTTCGATCCGGCGGACGCGGCGCCCTTCGCGGTCCGCTCCGAACTCCTCCGCGAACACGCTCTCGTAACTCTTCATGAAGTCGGCCGCGGCCTCCACGAAGGTGTGGCCGACCTCTCCCGTGTCCTGGCGGACCAGCTCCTCGATGTAGCGGTTGACGCTCATGCCGCGGGCCAGCGCGCGTTCCCGGGCGGCACGGGCGGTGCCCTCGTCCACTCTCACGTTCAACTGGGTCTTCGCCATACCTCGACGCTAGCGCCGGACCGCTAGCACGGGCAAGGCGCACGCCTCGCGCACCGGGAGCACCGACCGGGCGGGCCGAGCGCCCCCGCGCCGTCCGGCGGCCCGGCCCGCGGCGCGGCGGAGGCTCGGCCCAACGGGGGATACCGGGCGCGCGGGCGCTGACCTTACGCTCGATGGGGGACAAAGGAGTCATGAGCCAGGACGTCCAGGGTCACGGAAGCACCGAGGAGGCCGCCGTGTCCACACGCGCCGCGGCACCGGACCGGGCACGACCCGGCGGACCCGCGGCCCGCGCCCGCGGGCTGACCAAGGCGTACGGGTCGGGCGAGACGGCCGTACTGGCCCTGGACTCGGTGGACGTGGACATCGCGCGCGGCCGGTTCACCGCGGTCATGGGCCCCTCGGGCTCCGGGAAGTCCACCCTGATGCACTGCCTGGCGGGGCTGGACACCGTCTCGGCCGGTCAGGTGTGGCTCGGCGGCACCGAGATCACGGGCCTGAAGGACCATGAGCTGACCCGGCTGCGCCGGGACCGGATCGGCTTCATGTTCCAGTCGTTCAATCTGATCCCCACGCTCGACGCGCTGGAGAACATCACCCTGCCGATGGACATCGCCGGACGCGCCCCCGACCGGGAGTGGCTGGACGAGGTGATCGGCACGCTGGGGCTGAGGAACCGGCTGAAGCACCGGCCGGCCCAGCTCTCCGGCGGCCAGCAGCAGCGCGTGGCCTGCGCGCGGGCGCTCGCCTCGCGGCCCGAGCTGGTCTTCGCCGACGAGCCGACCGGGAACCTGGACTCGCGGGCCGGTGCGGAGGTGCTCGGCTTCCTGCGGGACGCCGTCGACCGCCTCGGCCAGACGGTCGTCATGGTCACCCACGACCCGAACGCCGCGGCCCGCTCCGATGCGGTGCTCTTCCTCGCGGACGGCCGGATCGTGGACCGGATGACCCACCCGACGGCGGAGGCGGTGCTCGAACGCATGCGCCTGTTCGCCACGGGCGGCGCCGGGGCGTCCGGCCCGGCGGGCCGTGAGAGCGGCAGCGTCGCCGAAGACCGCGAGGGCGGCGTCGCCGTAGAGGAGGCCTGACCCGCATGCTCAGGGCGACCCTGCGGAGCTTCCTCGCGCACAGGGGACGGCTGCTGCTCTCGGCCCTGGCCGTCGTGCTGTCGGTGGCCTTCGTCGCGGGCAGTCTGATCTTCTCCGACACCGTCACCCGCACCTTCGACCGCCTCTTCGCCTCCACCGCCGCCGATGTGACGGTCGCCCCGAGGCAGGACCTCGCCTCGCCGGTGCGGACCGGTGCCGTACGGACCCTGCCCGCCTCGCTCGCCGCCCGGCTGGCGAAGGTGCCCGGCGTCGCGGCCGCCCATGTGGAAGCGACCGTCGAGAACGTGGTGGTCGTCGACGACCGCGACGAACCCGTCGGCCCGACCACCGGCGCCCCCACCATCGCCCGCAACTGGCAGGCCACCGGCCGCAGCGGGGTGCGGCTGACCTCCGGGCACGCCCCGCGCGGCGACGGCGAGGCGGTGCTGGACGCGGACACCGCCGGGCGCCACCACGTCCGGATCGGCGACGTGCTGGCGGTGCAGGCGCCGACGGGCACGTTCCGGGTCCGCGTCTCCGGCGTCGCCGCCTTCACCACCACCAATCCGGGATCGGCCCTGGTCCTCCTCGACACGCCGACGGCGCAGCGCAGGCTCCTCGGCTCCACCGCCCGCGCGACCGCCGTCTCCGTCGACGCGGCCGGCGGCGTCACGGACACCGAGCTGAAGCGGCGCGTCGCCGCCGCGGTGGGCGCCGGGGCGTACGACGTGCGGACCGCCGCCGAGCAGGCCAAGTCGGCCGCCGCGAACCTGGGCGGGTTCCTGAAGGTCATCAAGTACGTGATGCTCGGCTTCGCCGGGATCGCGGTGCTGGTCGGCGTCTTCCTGATCGTCAACACCTTCTCGATGCTGATCGCCCAGCGCACCCGTGAGCTGGGGCTGCTGCGCGCCCTGGGCGCCGACCGCGAGCAGGTGCGCCGGTCGGTGCTCACCGAGGCGCTGCTGCTAGGCCTGGCCGGTTCCACGGCCGGTCTGGCGGCCGGGATCGGGCTCGCGGCCGGCTTGATGCGCCTCGTGGGCGCCTTCGGGGTGCGGCTGGGGACGGCGGGGATGGTCATCGGCTGGGTCACGCCCGCCGCGGCGTACGCCGTCGGAATCGGGGTCACCTTCCTGGCCGCCTGGCTCCCGGCCCGGCGTGCGGCGGCCGTCTCCCCGATGGCGGCTCTGGCGGACACCGAGGCCGCCGTCGCGGGACGGCCGCTCCGGGCGCGGGCGGTGGCGGGCGCCGTCGTCGGCGCCGTCGGCGCGGGCGCGCTCGCGGGCTGCGCCGTCGCCGGCCGGACCGCGACCGCCGTGGCGCTGCTGGGGGCCGGTGTCGTCCTCACCCTGGTCGCGACCGTGGTCGCCGGGCCGCTGCTGGTGCGCCCGCTGATCGGGGTGCTGGGCGGGGCCTTCCCGGCGTTGTTCGGCTCCGTCGGCCGGATGAGCCGGCGCAACGCCCTGCGCAACCCGCGCCGGACCGGGGCGACGGCGGCGGCACTGATGGTGGGCCTGGCCCTGGTCGGCGGGATGTCGGTGGCCGGCGCCTCCATCACCCGGTCGGTGGACCGCCGCATCGACCAGACGCTCGGCGCGGACTACATCGTGCAGAACCGCACCTACATCCCCTTCTCGCCGGAGATCACGGACCGGGTGCGCGCCACCGCGGGCGCGGGCGTGGTCGTACGGCAGCGGCTGGCGGCGATCGCGCTCCGGCTGCCGGACGGCAAGCGGGTCGAGACGGCCGCCTCCGGCTACGACTCCCGGCTGGACGCGGTCGCTCACCTGAAGTACGCGGCCGGGGACACGGCGGCGGCGCTGGCCGACGGACACCTGGCCATGGACGCGGGCTTCGCCGCGCAGCACGGCGTCCGCATGGGCAACGTGCTGCCCGCCGAGTTCCAGGGCGGCCGCCGGGCCGGGCTGACGGTGGCCGCGCTGACCGACCAGGAGCAGGCCGAGGGGTTCGGGTTCAAGGGCGGGCTGCTGCTCGGCATCGGCACGCTCGACCGGTACGCGCCCGGCAGCCTGGACGCCGCGCTGTACGTGAACGCGGCCCCCGGCACCGGCGCCGGCCCGTTGCGCACCCGGCTGGAGAAGGCCCTCGCCCCCTATCCGAACGTGCAGGTGCGCGACCAGGCCGACTACAAGAAGCTGGTGCACGACCAGATCGCGGTGCTGCTCCGACTCGTCTACGCGCTGCTCGCGCTGGCCATCGTCATCGCGGTGCTCGGCGTGGTGAACACGCTCGCCCTGTCGGTGGTGGAGCGGACCCGGGAGATCGGCCTGGTGCGCGCGATCGGGCTGTCCCGCCGGCAACTGCGCCGGATGATCCGGCTGGAGTCGGTGGTCATCGCGGTGTTCGGCGCGCTCCTCGGGCTGGCGCTGGGACTGGTGTGGGGCGTGTGCGTCCAGCGGGTGCTCGCCCTTCAGGGCATGACGGCGCTGGCGATCCCCTGGGGCACGGTCGTCGCGGTGGTGGCCGGGTCGGTGGCCGTGGGGGTGGTGGCGGCCCTGCTGCCCGCGTTGCGCGCGTCGCGCATGAACGTGCTGGCGGCGATCGCGCACGAGTGATGGAATCGCGGTAGGTCTTCAACTGGTACTGCTACGGGGAGAGTTCATGCCGCGACCGTTCCGCTTCGGGGTCAATCTGCTGCATCCCGGTCCCGCCGCCGAGTGGCGCGCCAAGTGCCGCCGGGCCGAGGACCTCGGCTACGACGTGATCCTCGTGCCCGACCATCTCGGCTGGGTCGCGCCGTTCCCCGCGCTGGTGGCGGCGGCACAGGCCACCGAGCGGCCCCGGCTCGGCACGTTCGTGCTCAACGCCGGCTTCCACAACCCCGCGCTGCTGGCCCGCGAGGTGGCGACGACGGACGCGCTCACCGACGGCCGCCTGGAACTGGGGCTCGGCACCGGGTACGTACGGGAGGAGCACGAGAGCGCGGGGCTGCCGTTCGGCTCGCCGGCCGAACGCGTGGACCACCTGCGGGCCACGGTGGTGGAACTGGAGCGGCTGCTGGGCTCCCCCGAGCACCGGCCGCGGCCGGTGCAGCCGCGGGTCCCGGTGCTGATCGGCGCCAACGGCGACCGGATGCTGCGACTGACGGCCGAGCACGCGGACATCGCCGCCTTCACCGGGGCCCGCCCGGCGGCCGGGAGCCCCACGGGACTCGCCCCGCTGACGGCCGACGAGCTGGCGGAGCGGGTGGCCCGGTACCGGACGTACGCGGCGGGACGCACCGAGCCGGCCGAGCTGAACCTGCTGATCCAGACCGTCGCCGTCACCGACGACCCGGCCGGCGCACTGGCGCCGCTGCTGGAGCGGCAGCCGCAGTTGACTTTGGAGCAGGCGCTGGCCCTGCCCATCGTGCTCGTCGGCACGCTGGAGGAGATCGTCGCGCGGGTGCGGGCCCGGCGCGAGCGGTTCGGCTTCTCCTACCTCACCGTCCTGGAGCCGGACATGGAGGCGTTCGCCCCGGTGATGGAGGCGCTGCGCGGGGAGTGAGGGCGGCGGCGCACGGTGGCGCCCCAGGGTGTCCGGATGCCGGAATCCTCGTTCCGGGCCCGGGCCCGCGTGGTGGGATTCCCGCATGACGGGCTTGCGCATACGCCCCGCGACCGCCGACGACGTCGACGCCGTGCTCGCCTTCTGGCGGACGGCCGCGGAGGGCGCCAGCATCAGCGACGACCGGGAGGGGGTGGCGCGGCTGGTGGCCCGCGACCCCGACGCCCTGCTGCTGGCGGAGCACACCGGCGAACTCGTCGGCACGGTCATCGCGGGCTTCGACGGCTGGCGCTGCCATCTGTACCGGCTGGCGGTGCACCCCGGACGCCGCCGGCAGGGCATCGGCACGGCGCTGCTGGCCGCCGCCGAGGAGCGGTTCACACGGCTCGGCGGGCGGCGCGGCGACGCGATGGTGCTCACCGGCAACGAGCGGGCGCACCACGCCTGGCGGGCCGCCGGATACGCGCCCGAGGAACACTGGCGGCGCTGGGTGAAGCCGCTCACGGCCCCGGTGGACTGACCCGGCGACACGGGCGTCACAGCACCACGGGTGCCGGGGCCCCTTCTCCCGCCTGTCCGGCGCCCCCGGCGCGCTTCGGGTACCTCCCGGGGGTGCGCAGGGACCGACTCGCCAGGTTCCTTTGCCGATCCTTTACCCTTGACGGAGCACTCGGTCCTCCATGAAAGGTTGTGAGCGTCCGCCCATGGGCGAGCCTCCCGGCGACCACCGTCGCGCGATCCCCCTTGTCCTGACCGACCATGGGAGGGGGGTGACCCGATGACCGAAGTGCTCCTCCTGCTCGTGGCGGTGCTGCTCTCCCTGGCCTGCGGCGCCTTCGTCGCGGCCGAGTTCTCCCTGACCACGGTCGAGCGCGGCGCCCTGGAGCGCGCAGCGCAGCGCGGAGAGCGCGGCGCCTCCAGCGCTCTGAAGGCCGTACGGAACCTGACGTTCCAGCTCTCCGGCGCGCAGCTCGGCATCACCGTCACCAACCTGGTGGTCGGCATGCTCGCCGAGCCCTCGATCTCCAAGCTGATCTCCGGCCCGCTCCAGGCGCTCGGCATGTCCCGGTCCGCCGCGTCCTCACTGGCGCTGGTGCTCGGCACCGCCCTGTCCACGGTGTTCCTGATGGTCGTCGGCGAGTTGGTGCCCAAGAACTGGGCGATCTCCTCACCGCTGGCGATCGCCCGGCGGGTGGCCACTCCACAGCGCTGGTTCAGCGCGGCGTTCCGCCCCTTCATCACCCATCTGAACAACACGGCCAACCGCGTGGTGCGCCGGCTCGGGGTGGAGCCCGCCGAGGAGCTGGCCTCCGCGCGCGGCCCCCAGGAGCTGGCGGCGCTGGCCCGGCACTCCGCCAAGGCGGGCGCCCTGGAGGCGGACACCGCCGAACTGTTCGTACGGACCCTCAACCTCGCCGACCTGACCGCGGAGAACGTGATGACGCCGCGGGTGCAGGTGGTGGCCCTGGACGCCCAGGCGACCTGCGAGGACGTGGCGAACGCGACCCGGGCGACCGGGCTGTCCCGGTTCCCCGTCTACCGCGACAGCCTCGACTCCGTGGTGGGGACGGCCCACGTCAAGGACGTGCTGGCGGTGCCCGCCGAACGGCGGCTGCACCTGCGCGTCTCGGAGATCATGCGCGAGCCGCTGCTCGTGCCCGAGTCGCTGACCGTGGACCGGCTGCTGGACCGTCTCTCCGGCCGGCGCACGATGGCCGTCGTCATCGACGAGTACGGCGGCACGGCGGGCGTGGCGACCCTGGAGGACATCGTCGAGGAGGTCGTCGGCGAGGTGCGCGACGAGCACGATCCGCACGAGACGCCCGATCTGGCCCCGGCCGGGGCGGACGCGGAGGGGCGTGCCCTGTACTCGGCCGACGGTTCCGCGCGCGTGGACCAGCTGACGCGCGTCGGCCTGAAGGTCCCGGACGGCCCGTACGAGACGCTCGCCGGGCTGGTCGCCGCCGAGCTGGGCCGGATACCGGCGACGGGCGACGTCCTGGAGGTCGCCGGATGGCGGCTGGAGGTGGTGGACGCGGGCGGCCGCCGCGCCGCGCGCGTGCTGCTGCACGCACCGCTGGACGACGCCCCCGTCGCGGAGGTCCCCACGCGGCGCGGCAGGCGCCGGATCGCGGCCCGCGGGGAGTCCCCCGCCCCTGACGAACACGTGAGCGACGGAAAGAGGGCCGACCGGTGACCGCCGTACAGATCCTGATCGGTCTGGCGACCCTGGTCGTCAACGCCTTCTTCGTGGGCGCCGAGTTCGCGCTGATCTCGGTGCGCCGCAGCCAGGTGGAGCCCTACGCCGAGGAGGGCGACCGGCGCGCGAAGAGCGTGCTGTGGGGCCTGGAGCACGTGTCCGCGCTGCTGGCGGCGGCGCAGCTCGGCATCACGCTGTGCACGCTGGTCCTCGGCGTGGTCGCCGAGCCCGCGATCGCCCATCTGCTGGAGCCGGTCTTCCACGCGGTGGGCGTGCCCTCGGGTGCGGGGCACGCGGTGTCGTTCGTGATCGCGCTGGCCCTGGCGACGTATCTGCACATGCTGCTCGGCGAGATGGTGCCCAAGAACATCGCCCTGGCGGAGCCGGTGCGCAGCGCGCTGCTGCTCGGGCCGCCGCTGGTCGCGCTGTCCCGGGCCCTGCGCCCGGTGATCTTCACGGTGAACGCGTTCGCCAACGGCCTGCTCAGGCTGTTGCGGGTGGAGGCCAAGGACGAGGTCTCGGCGACCTTCACCGACGCGGAGCTGGCGGAGATCGTGAAGGACGCCAGCGAGGCCGGGCTGATCGACGACCGGGCGCAGGAGCGGCTGCACGACGCGCTGGAGCTGGGCAGCCGGCCGGTGCGCGACGTGGTGCTCCCGCTGGAGCGGGTCGTCTACGCCCGGCTCGGGGTCACCCCGGAACAGCTGGAGCGGCTGTCGGCCGAGTCCGGCTTCTCCCGCTTCCCGGTGGTGGACGAAGGCCGCCGGATCGTCGGCTATCTGCACGTGAAGGACGCGCTGGACGCCTCGCCGCGCACCGAGCCGTTCCGGCTGCGGGACATGCGGCCCATCGCCCGGGTCCGCGAGGGCACTCCGCTGGACGACGTGCTCACGGCGATGCGCGGCAGCCGTACGCATCTGGCGGCCGTACTGGGCGCGGACGGACGGCTGGCGGGCCTGGTCACCATGGAGGACGTGCTGCGGGAACTGTTCGGGCAGCGGGTCTGAGGGGCCGCGGGCGGTTTTGGCGCGCGGGGGCCGGACGGTCGGGTGCCGGGCCCTGCGGGTTCGGCGACTGGGGGAGCCGGCCAGGCCTTGCGGGTCCGGTGGCGGGGACCGGCCGGATCAGCGGCCCGGCGCCGGTGGACCGACCGCTTGGTATGCGGTCCGCGCGGCGGGTTACCATCGCTCACGCCATGCAGACGAATCCCACATACAGCAGCCTGGTCGCGGTCGGCGACTCCTTCACCGAGGGCATGTCGGACCTGCTCCCCGACGGCACCTACCGGGGCTGGGCCGATGTCCTGGCCGGGCGGATGGCCGCCCGCACGCCCGGTTTCCGGTACGCCAACCTCGCCGTGCGCGGCAAGCTCATCGGGCAGATCGTCGACGAGCAGGTCGAGGTGGCGGCGGCCATGAAGGCCGATGTGATCACGCTCGTGGGCGGGCTCAACGACACCCTGCGGCCCAAGTGCGACATGGGCAGGGTGCGCGGGCTGCTGACGGAGGCGGCGGAGCGGCTGGCTCCGTCGTGCGAGCGGCTGGTGCTGATGCGCAGCCCCGGCCGGCAGGGGCCCGTCCTGGAGCGGTTCCGGCCGCGCATGGAGGAGCTGTTCGCCTGCGTGGACGACCTCGCGAGCAAGCACGGGGCGGTCGTCGTTGACCTGTACGGCGCGCCGTCGCTGGCGGACCCGCGCCTGTGGGACGTGGACCGGCTGCACCTGACGGCCGAGGGGCACCGCCGGGTCGCCGAGGCGGTGTGGCAGGCGCTCGGGTACGAGCCGGAGGACCCCGAGTGGCGGACCCCGCCGCCCGCGACCGCGCAGCCGGGCTGGGTCAGCCGCCGGGCCGCCGACGTCAGCTTCGCCCGCCGGCACCTGCTGCCCTGGATAGGCCGCCGCCTGACCGGCCGCTCCTCGGGCGACGGCCGTCCGGCCAAGCGGCCCGAGCTGGTGCCCTACGAGGACCTGGCGCGTCCGGCGGCCGACGCGGAGCCGGCGTGACCGCGAGGCGGCGCCCGCGTCTCCCCCGCGCCTGAGGCCGGCCGGGTCGGCGGCGCCCGCCGGGACCGGCCCGGCGGGCGGGTCCCTCGTAGGTTCCGACGAACACCCCCGTGGCGCTGGCCTGCACGAATCGCCAGTAGACTCTGGTCACGTGACTTCTGCGCCCGCCAAGCCCCGTATCCCCAACGTCCTCGCCGGACGCTACGCCTCCACCGAGCTCGCCACGCTCTGGTCGCCCGAGCAGAAGGTGAGGCTGGAGCGGCAGCTCTGGCTCGCCGTGCTGCGCGCCCAGAAGGACCTCGGCATCGAGGTGCCGGATGCGGCGATCGCCGACTACGAGCGCGTCCTGGACCAGGTCGACCTGGCCTCGATCGCCGAGCGCGAGAAGGTCACGCGGCACGACGTCAAGGCCCGTATCGAGGAGTTCAACGACCTCGCCGGGCACGAGCAGGTCCACAAGGGCATGACCTCCCGCGACCTGACGGAGAACGTCGAGCAGCTGCAGATCCGGCTCTCGCTCGAGCTGGTGCGCGACCGTACGGTGGCGGTGCTGGCCCGGCTGGCGAGGCTGGCGGCGGAGTACGGCGAGCTGGTCATGGCCGGCCGCTCCCACAACGTGGCCGCGCAGGCCACCACCCTGGGCAAGCGTTTCGCCACCGCCGCCGACGAGCTGCTGGTGGCCTACGGCCGCGTCGAGGAACTGCTCGGCCGCTACCCGCTGCGCGGCGTCAAGGGCCCGGTCGGCACCGCGCAGGACATGCTGGACCTGCTCGGCGGCGACGCGGCGAAGCTGGCCGAGCTGGAGGGGCGCGTCGCCCACCACCTCGGCTTCTCGCAGGCCTTCACCTCGGTCGGCCAGGTCTACCCGCGCTCCCTGGACTACGAGGTCGTCACCGCGCTGGTGCAGCTGGCGGCGGCGCCCTCCTCGCTGGCCAAGACGATCCGGCTGATGGCCGGGCACGAGCTGGTCACCGAGGGCTTCAAGCCGGGCCAGGTGGGCTCCTCGGCGATGCCGCACAAGATGAACACCCGCTCCTGCGAGCGCGTCAACGGCCTCATGGTGATCCTGCGCGGCTACGCCTCGATGACGGGCGAGCTGGCGGGCGACCAGTGGAACGAGGGCGACGTGTCCTGCTCGGTGGTGCGCCGGGTCGCGCTGCCGGACGCGTTCTTCGCGCTGGACGGTCTGCTGGAGACCTTCCTGACGGTGCTCGACGAGTTCGGCGCCTTCCCCGCGGTGATCGCCCGGGAGCTGGACCGCTACCTGCCGTTCCTGGCGACGACCAAGGTACTCATGGGCGCGGTGCGGGCCGGTGTCGGCCGCGAGGTGGCCCACGAGGCGATCAAGGAGAACGCCGTGGCCACCGCGCTCGCGATGCGGGAGCAGGGCGCCGAGCGCAACGACCTGCTCGACAAGCTCGCCGCCGACGAGCGCCTGCCGCTGGACCGCGCGCGGCTGGACGCGCTGATGGCGGACAAGCTGTCCTTCACCGGCGCCGCCGCCGACCAGGTCGGCGTGGTCGTCGGCCGGATCGAGGAGATCGTCAAGCAGCGCCCGGAGGCCGCGGCCTACGCGCCGGGGGCGATCCTCTGACCCGCTTCACCCCGGCCCAACTGGAGGCCGCCCGCGACCGGCTGGTGCCGGACCTGGTCGCGGACGGCCTCAGGGTGCTGTTCTGCGGGATCAACCCCGGTCTGATGACGGCCGCGACGGGCCACCACTTCGCCCGGCCCGGCAACCGGTTCTGGCCGGTGCTGCACCGGTCGGGCTTCACCCCACGGCTGCTGAAGCCCGCCGAGCAGGGCGAGTTGCTGTCGTACGGGCTCGGCATCACCAACGTCGTGGCCCGGGCCTCGGCGCGCGCCGACGAGCTGACCCGCGAGGAGTACCGGGAAGGCGGCCGGCTGCTGGCGCTGAAGGTGGCGCGGCTGCGGCCCCGCTGGCTGGCGGTCGTCGGCGTCACGGCGTACCGGGCCGCCTTCGACGACCGCAAGGCCCAGGTGGGGCCGCAGGATCGGGTGATCGGCGACACGCGCGTGTGGGTGCTGCCCAACCCGAGCGGGCTGAACGCGCACTGGACGACCGAGACGATGGCGCAGGAGTTCGCCCGGCTGCGGGCGGCCGCCGAGGGCGGCCCCGGAGTGCCCGCCGCGCGCCGGGGCGAGTGACGGCCCGGCGGCAGCGCGGCTCGGCACGGGACCGCTGGACGGCTGGACGACCGGCCGGCCGTGACCGGTCGAGGGGCGGTCACGGCGGGTCCACGTCGGTGGCGACCGCGAGCAGCTGGAACGGCAGCTCCTTGTCGTGCTGGGAGACGCCCAGGGCTATCCACCGGCCGGTCCCGGGCGCCCGCCACAGCTGGACGTCCGGCACATGCCCGCTGAGGGAACCCCACGGCTCCGGCACCCCCTCCCCCTCCATGGTCCGGGCGCACACGCTGTACAGGCTGAACTCCTGGGGCGGCCCCCAGCGTTCGGCCAGGCGCTCCGCCAGCCCGTCGCGGTAGCACGCGTACTGGTCGGCCGCCTCCTCCCGCCGGCTGCCGTCGTCCTCCCAGAAGTCGTCGCTGGTCGCCAGCGCGGCCGTCCGGTGACCGGGACCGGCCGGGCCGGTGTCCGTCCAGGTGTGCTCGGCGGGGAACGGCCCCGAGCACAGCCGGTCGATCTCGGCGAGCGCCTTGGCGATGTCCATGGCTTCCAGTAAAGCGGCGACCACTGACAATTGGCGGTGCGTCAGAGTCCGGGCAGGGCCCTCGCGCGGTACGGGCGGGGCTTCCGGCCCGGCCCGCGCGGGACGGCCGCGGGCCTCGGGCGCACCGGGGGTGCGACGACGCCGTACAGCCCTCGGGGCCGGCGTACGCCCCGCCGGTCCCCCGGCGCTCGCCGCCCCGGCCCGTGCCGAGTAGCATCCGCCCCACACGCGCACGAGCTGGGAGGACGGACGTTGGGGCGGCTGACCGGCGGGGATCCCTCGCTGCTGCGGAGGATCAATTCCGCGGTGGTGCTGCACGCGCTGCGCGCCACGGACTGTGCGACGCTCACCGAGATCACCCGGGCGACCGGGCTGTCGCGGCCCACGGTCGAGGGCGTCGTGGACGATCTGATCGGGGCGGGCCTCGTCATGGAGACGGCGGCCGAGGAGGGAGCCACCCGGCGTCAGGGGCGGCCCGCGCGGCGGTTCCGCTTCCGCGCCGAGGCCGGTCATCTGCTCGGTCTGGAGATCGGCGCGCACCGGGTCGCCGCGCTGCTGGCCGATCTGGACGGCCGGGTGGTCGGCGCACAGGCCAAGGAAGTGGCCGAGACGGCCGACGCGGACGAGCGGCTGGAGCGGCTGCGCACCGCGGTCGCCGAGCTGCTGCGCCGGGCCGGGGTGCCGCGCGGCTCGCTGCGCGCCGTCGGCGTCGGCACCCCGGGCATCGTGGACGCGGGCGGCACCGTGCGGCTGGGCACAGCGCTGCCCGGGTGGACCGGTCTGGACCTGGGCGAGCGGCTGGGCCGGTCCTTCAAGTGCCCGGTCCTGGTGGAGAACGACGCCAACGCGGCGGCGGTCGCCGAGCACTGGAAAGGTGCCGCGACCGAGTCCGACGACGTGGTGTTCGTGCTGGCCGGGCTGAGTCCGGGCGCGGGTTCGCTGATCGGCGGCCGGCTGCACCGGGGGTACGGCGGGGCGGCGGGCGAGATCGGCGCGCTGCACCTGCTGGGCCGGGAGGAGACTCCGGAGACGCTGCTGTCCACCACGGACGAGCCGCTGCACCCGCTGGACGAGCAGGCGGTGGCGAAGGTCTTCGCGCTGGCCCGTCAGGGTGATCAACGGGCCACGGCTGCCGTGGACCGCTTCATCCAGCGGCTCGTGCACGACGTGGCGGCGCTGGTGCTGGCGCTCGACCCGGAGCTGGTGGTCATCGGCGGCTGGGCGGCCGGTCTGGACGGGGTGCTGGAGCCGCTGCGCCGCGAGCTGGCCCGCTACTGTCTGCGGCCTCCTCAGGTGACCCTCTCGCTGCTGGGCGAGGCGGTCGTCGCGACGGGCGCCGTGCGGCTGGCCCTCGACCACGTGGAGGAGCAGCTCTTCGCGGTGGAGGGCACGGTCACGGCCCGCCGCTGAGAGCCGGTCGTCGCGCCGGGGGACCTCGCACGGGCGGCGGACCGGCGCATTCCGTGCCCCGCCACGAGGCGGACGCCTCCCCGCTCAGGACGGCGGCCGCCGTGCCCCGCTGGTTCGGGGGCACGGCGGCCGCCGTCTGGGAGCGGGCGGGCCGGGCGTCAGGAGGCCCGGCGCTCGGGGCCGTGGTGGATCTCCACGGTTCCGGAGTCCCCGAAGGTCAGCCGGCAGGTGTCCGCGCGGTAGGTGGCCACCGAGAGCGCGGCGACGCGGCCGGCGACGACGAAGCGGGTGGTGACGACGAGGACGGGCGCGCCGGGCAGCCGGTCCAGTTCCCTGGCGTCGTCCGCGCGGGCCGAGCCGAGTTCCACGGCGCGCTCCTGGCCCTCGAGCTCCAGGTGCTGGAGTTCGCGCAGCACGGCACGCGCGCGTGCCGGTCCGGACGGCGCGTCGATGGCGGTGAGGCCGGGCACCGACGCCGCCGGGATGTACAGCAGCTCGGCGGCGACCGGCTGGCCGTGGCTCGTCCGGGACCGGCGCACGGTGTGCACGGGCTCGCTCCGGTCACTCTCCAGGACGGCGGCGACGGCGGCCGGCGGGGCGGCCGGCACACAGTCCACGGGCTGCCAGGCGTCCCCGGCCGCGCCCGGCCAGGCGTGCTGCTCGGTGCCGACGGCGACCCCCACGCGCGGCGGCGCGACGGTGGTGCCGACGCCGCGGCGGCGTTGCAGCCTGCCCTCCAGCTCCAGCTGCTCCAGCGCCTGGCGGAGCGTGGCGCGGGCCACTCCGAAGCGGGCGGCCAGTTCCCGCTCGTTGGGCAGGATCTCGCCGACCGCGAACTCGGAGTCCAGTGCCTCACTGAGCACGGTCTTGAGATGCCAGTACTTCGGCTCCGGCACCGTTTCCAGCTGAGTCCCCACCCTGTCCTCCGCAATCGCCGTAGTCCGGCGGCGTTTAGCGCCCTTGTTTATTAAAGGTTGTTGTACTTCTCTGCGACCATAGGGCCGCCCTCACCCTTGGTCAAGACCAATCCTCGGCTCTTGCCTCCCGTACGGCCGCGTCGCCGCGCAGCGTTCACGGGGCGTTCGCACGGCGTCGCACGCGTGACATCGCGGCGAAGCCCCCGCCGCGGCGCGGTCGGGGGCTTCGGGGGGATCGGGCGTGACCAGGGGCTACCCGTCGGTAGCAATTGTTGACAAGCTGTCTATCCGGCATCCGTCAGCGATCGACGAGGAGCATGCACCCATGTCCGCCACCGTCTCCTTCAAGGTTCCCTCCGCGCACGGCCCGCAGACCGTGACGCTCTCCTACGCGCGCGAGGGCGCCGGCGAGCCCCTGCTCCTGCTGCATGGCATCGGCCACCACCGGCAGGCCTGGGACCCGGTGCTCCACCTCGTCGCGGGCGAACGCGACGTGATCAGCGTGGACCTGCCCGGCTTCGGCGCCTCGCCCGCGCTGCCCGACGGGCTCCGCCACGACCTGCCGACGATGAACGCCGCGCTGGGCGCCCTGTGCGGGACGCTGGGGATCGACCGGCCCCATGTCGCCGGCAACTCCCTGGGCGGTCTGCTCGCCCTGGAGATGGGCCGGGCCGGACTCGCCCGGTCGGTCACCGCCCTGTCCCCGGCCGGGTTCTGGACCGAGGCCGAGCGGCGCTACGCGTTCGGCGTGCTGCGCGCGATGCGCGGGATCGCGGTGCGCACCCCGCTGCCGCTGGTCGAGCGGTTCTCCCGCACGGCGACCGGCCGGACCCTGCTCACCAGCACCATCTACGCCCGGCCCGCCCGCCGTTCACCCGAGGCCGTGGTCGCCGAGACGCTGGCCCTGGCCGGCGCCACCGGGTTCGAGGAGACCCTCCGCGCGGGCATCGGCGTCCAGTTCACGGACGACGTCTCCGGCATCCCCGTCACGGTGGCCTGGGGCGCGAAGGACCGGCTGCTGGTGCCCCGGCAGGGCGTGCGCGCCAAGCGGCTCATCCCGCACGCCCGGCTGGTGAGGCTGCCCGGCTGCGGGCACGTCCCCATGAACGACGACCCGGCGCTCGTCGCGCGCGTGCTCCTGGACGGCAGCCGCTGAGCGGCGGCGGCCCGCCCGGGCCGCCGCGCCCGAGCCGAGGGCCACTCCGGCCCCCACCAGGGCGCTGCCCGCCGCCTGCGCGAGGCCGTACGTACCGGTGCCGACCAGGGGCGCGGTACAGGCGGCGGCGACCGGGATGAGCCCGGAGAAGAGGGTGGCGCGTTCGGCGCCGATCCTCTGCATGCCCATGTACCAGCACACGAAGCCGACGACGGTGACGACCGCCGCCTGCCACAGCAGCGCGGCGGCCTCGTGGGCGGTGGGCAGCCGCAGCCAGGCGCCGCCGTCCAGGAGGACGCCGACGGCCGCGGACTCCGCGGCCGCGGCCCCGCACACCACGGCGGACAGCAGTCGCGGCCCCAGCGGGCGCAGCACCGGCACCGCGAGGACCGCGAAACCCACCTCGCCGGCCAGCGCGCAGGCGGAGAAGGCGATGCCCGCGCCGTCGGTCCGCCCCCAGCCCTGGACGGTCAGCGCCCCGGCCGCGACCAGGGCCGCCCCCTGGAGCACGGCCCGCTGCGGCCGACGGCGCTCCAGCAGCGGGACGAGGACCGCGACGGCCACCGGCGCACAGCCCACGAAGACGCCCGGCACCGCCGGTTCGGCAGTGCGCTCGGCGGCGAGGACCGCCAGGTTGAAGCCGACCATGCCCACCGCCGCCAGCAGCGCCAGCCGGGCCCACCGGCGGGGTCCGAGTCCTCTCAGCCGTCGTCCCGCGTCCCGCCCCGCCAGCGGCAGGAGCAGCAGACAGGCCAGCCCGTAGCGCAGGAACTGGCCGCCCGCGTAGGGGTAGTGGCCGAGGACGCTGTTGGCGGTGAAGGATCCTCCGACGAGGACGCAGGCGAGCGCGGCGAGCAGGGCGCCGCGTGAGGCGGTGGTGTTCATGGCAGCGACGCTAGGGAGCGCGGCGGCCCGGTTTAAGGTCCACTTCCATGACGTCATCGGGGACCAATGCGGAGGGGCGGCACGGCGCGGCCGCCTGGGAGCTGCTGCTGCCGGCCGCGTCGGCGCCGGCCCGTGCGCGGGGCCGTTCGCTCCAGGCCGCTTTGCGTGAGGCGGTGCGCTCGGGGCGGCTCGCGCCGGGCACCCGGCTGCCCTCCAGCCGGGATCTCGCCGCCGACCTCCGGGTCTCGCGCGGGCTGGTCACGGAGGCGTACGAGCAGCTGACGGCGGAGGGGTATCTGCGCAGCGGACGCGGCGCGGGGACCTGGGTGGGCGGCGCGGTGCGGGCGGCACGCACGCGCACGCGTGACCTCGCCCCGCGCTCCCCCGGCGCCCGCGCGGACTTCGTGCCCGGCACCCCCGATCTGTCGCTGTTCCCGCGCGCCGCGTGGGCGGGCGCCCACCGCGCGGTGCTGGCCGATCTCCCGCACCAGGACCTCGGCTATCCCGACCCGCGCGGACTGCCCCGGCTGCGCACGGCCCTGGCCGAACTGCTCACCCGCCGCCGGGGCGCCGTCGCGGACCCCGAGCGTCTGGTCGTCGTCTCCGGCGTGGCGCAGGGCAGCGCCCTGCTGGGCGCCGTGCTGCACGCGCGCGGGATACGCACCGTCGGGGTCGAGGACCCGGGTAGCCCGCAGCACAGCGCCCTGTACGCCGCGGCGGGCGTCGGCACCGTCGCGCTGCCGCTGGACGAGGAGGGCCCGGCCCTCGCCCCGCTGCGCCGGTCGGGCGTACGGGTGGTGGTGGTGACGCCGGCGCACCAGTTCCCCACGGGGATCGCCTGCTCCGCGCGGCGCCGCGCCGAACTGCTCGACTGGGCGCGGTCGGTGGACGGCTTCGTCTTCGAGGACGACTACGACGGCGACTTCCGCTACGACCGTGCCCCGGTGGGCGCGCTGCAGGGCCTCGATCCGGAGCGCGTGGTCTACGCGGGCTCCGTCAGCAAGTCGCTGGCCCCGGGACTGCGGCTGGGCTGGCTGCTGGTGCCCGACGCGCTGGCCGACGCGGTCGTGGCGCGCAAGCGGACCACGGACCTCGGTCATCCGACCGTCGACCAGGCGGCGTTCGCCCACTTCGTGGAGCGCGGCGACTACGACCGGCAGCTGCGCCGCTGCCAGCGGGCCTACCGGGAGCGCCGGGACACGCTCGTCGCCGCGCTGACCGGGCACTTCCCCGGTGTGCGGGTGTCCGGGATCGCCGCGGGACTGCACCTGATCGCCGATCTGCCCGGCCGGTACGGCCCCGAGGAGCGGTTCCTCGCACGCGCGACGGCGGCGGGCGTCGCGGTGCGCACGCTGACGGCGTACCGGCACGCACGCGTGGACGACGGTGCGGACCTGGAGCTGGAGAGCGGCGTGGACCCGGCGGGCGGTGACGGGAGCGGCGGTCCGGACGAGGGCCGGGGCAAAGGCGGCGAAGGCCGGGACGGGGGCGTGCGGTTGGTCCTCGGGTACGCGCACGTGCCGCCCGCCCGGATCCGCGCGGGGGTGCGGCTGATGGCGGAGGCCGCGGCCGGGTGACGGCGCTGCGGCGCGCGTCCGCCGGACGACGCGGGCCGTACGGGCCGTTGTTCACCCGCGGTTTCCGTGCGCGCCGTACCGCCCCAGTAGGTGTGGGCCCGAACACTGGCCGGATTCCGTTCCTGGAGGCGCCGTCATGTCCCACCCCCACCTTCCTGGCCGCCGCAGCGTCCTGCGTGGTTCGCTGGCCGCGTCGGCGGCCCTCACCCTGCCCGGCGCGCTCGGCGCGGCCCCGGCGCTCGCCCTGTCGGGCCGTCCCCGGGCGGACTGGGGCGTGCAGGCGGGCGACGTCACCTCCGACTCGGGTCTGGTGTGGGCACGCGCCGACCGGCCGGCGCGGATGATCGTCGAGACCTCGGCCACCGAGTCGTTCCGCGACCCGCGCCGCTGGCACGGCCCGCTGCTCGGCCCGGACACGGACTTCACCGGCACGGCCCGGCTGCACGGCCTGCCGGCGGGCGAGCAGATCCACTACCGGGTGCTCCTGGCCGACCCGGACGACCCGCGCCGCACCGGCGAGCCGGTCCACGGCGCCTTCCGGACGGCGCCCGCCCGCCGCCAGGGCGTGCGGTTCGTGTGGTCCGGCGACCTGGCCGGGCAGGGCTGGGGCATCAACGAGTCCATCGGCGGCTACCGGATCTTCGACGCCATGGCGAAGCTGGACCCGGACTTCTTCCTGTGCAGCGGCGACAACATCTACGCCGACGGCCCGATCCAGGCCACGGCCGCGCTGCCGGACGGAAGCGTCTACCGCAGCGTCACCACCGAGGAGAAGTCGCACGTCGCCGTCTCCCTGGCCGACTTCCGGGGCAACTTCCGCTACAACCTGCTGGACGCGGCGCTGCGCCGGTTCAACGCGCGGGTGCCAGGCATCGTCCAGTGGGACGACCACGAGGTCCGCAACAACTGGTACCCCGGTGAGGTCATCGGCGGCGGCACTCCCTACCCGGCCGGGACGCGCCTGGACGACCTGGCGCTGCGCGCCCGCCGGGCCTTCTCGGAGTACTTCCCGATCTCGACCGTCAGCGGGCGGCCGGACGGGCGGATCTACCGCGTCCACCACCACGGCCCGCTGCTCGACGTGTTCGTGCTCGACATGCGCACGTACCGCAACGCCAACTCGCCCGACGACCAGCGGACCGACCCGCAGGGCATCCTCGGGCGCGCGCAGCTGGAGTGGCTCAAGCGTGAGTTGTCGCGGTCACGGGCGGTGTGGAAGGTCATCGCCGCGGACATGCCGCTCGGCCTGGTCGTGCCCGACGGGGTCGAGGGGAAGGCGGACTTCGAGGCCGTCGCGCAGGGCGACCCGGGCGCGCCGCTCGGCCGCGAGCTGCAGATCGCCGAGCTGCTGCGGTACGTCAAACACCGGCGGATCACCGGCACGGTGTGGCTGACGGCCGACGTCCACCACACCTCGGCCCAGCACTACGACCCGGCGCGGGCGGCGTTCAAGGACTTCGCGCCGTTCTGGGAGTTCGTGTCCGGGCCGCTCAACGCGGGCGCGTTCCCGGCCAGCGAGCTGGACGGGACGTTCGGACCGGACCGGGTGTTCGTGAAGGCGCCGACGGCCGCCAACGTCTCGCCGGCCGAGGGCTACCAGTTCTTCGGCGAGGTCGACATCGACGGCGACAGCGGGGAGTTGACGGTCCGTCTGCGCGAGCAGGACGGCACCGTCCTGTTCACGCAGCGGCTGCAGCCGGGGCGGGTGGGGCAGTGACTCCCGCTACTCTTCACCTGGGCCGCGCACCGGCGTCATCCCCCGGTGCGCGGCGTCGCCCCGGGCTGCCGACCCCTGCGGAAGATCGCCTGTTCCCGCAGGTCAGGACGATCGTCAGTGGTCGTCTCCACGGTTTCTCCCATGATGCGGTCCTCGCGGACCGTGGCCTGCCCGCGACCCTACGGGCTCGTATCCGCAGCGGGCGGGCGACGGGCCGGTACTGGAGACGTCCCGGGGAGCCGGTCCCCCTCCTGGCCGGGCGGGGCGCACTGGCGGCGGGGGCGGCCGCATGACGGGGTGAGGGTGGAGGGCCGGCGGCTCACCAGGCGGGGCGGGTGCCCGGGGGCGCGGTCCGCTGTCGTCATGCGGTGACCCGGCGTTCGGCCGCCGGGCCGCACCTGCGGGCCGTGACCGAGGGGGCGTTCCCGGGGGCATGTCCGGGGGGCGCGCCATGAGGTGCCCGGAGGTGTGCCCGGCACCGGATGCCTCCGACTACCGGTCACCGGCCACCGGTCGTCAACCGCCGGCCACCGGTCGCCAGCGGCCAACCGTTGGGCAAAAAGTACACAAAGAGGAGCAAATCAATGCTTTACCAGTAAGTCACAGGACGTTCGCGACCGCGCAACACCGGTCCTTCACAGTGGGCCGTATGACTGGAGAACTGTCTGATGTGACGCGGACGAAGCACGGCCGGCCGGTGCATCACTGGCGGCGGGACGTGGTCGAACTCGCCGCGCTGTTCACGGCGGTGGCCGTCGCCGACGGCGTGGCGAACCTGATCGGCCACGGGCCCGACGGACCGGCGCTGCTGCTGATCTCCGCGCTGGCGCTGATCGCGACGGCGGCGTTCCACACCTGGTGGGCACGACGCCACGGGCACGCTCCCCCGGCGCACGATACCGGCGCCCGGCCGCTCCCCGCCGCACGGCGGGCGGCCGGGCGATCCGCACCCGGCCCGGAGACGGACGACGGGATGACGCCCAGCACCCTGTGGCGGCTGCGGACGACGGTGAAGGACGAGCCGGGCTCGCTGGCCGTGCTCTGCGCGGCGCTGGCCACCCGGCACGTGGACATCCTGAGCCTGCAGACGCACCCGCTGGCCGAGGGCACGGTGGACGAGTTCCTGCTGCGCGCGCCCGGCCGGGTCGAGGCGCCGGAGATCACCGGGGCGGTCGCGTCGGCCGGCGGCGCCGACACCTGGATCGAACGCGCCGACGCGCACGACCTGGTGGACGCCCCGACCCGGGTCCTGGGCCTGGCCACGCGCACCGCGCTGGACGCGTCGGAACTCCCGCTGGCGCTACGGCAGCTGCTGGGGCGGTGCACCATCCGTTCGCTGCCCGCCCGGCCGACGGGCGGCGGCCGGGACCCCGAGGAGGTGCCCGCCGAGGGCGTGCTGGAGGACACGGTGCTGCGGCTGCGCGCGCCGGAGGGCGGAGTGATCACCGTCGAGCGGCCGTATCTGCCCTTCACGCCCACCGAGTTCGCCCGGGCCCGCGCGTTGGTGGAGCTGGACGCGCTGCTCGGACCGCGCATCCCGGCGGGCCGGGACGTGCTGACCCTGCCCGAGGGCAACGCGATCACCGTGCGCCGGGCCGACACGACCGACCTGCCCGAGGCGCGCCGGATGCACGCGCGGTGCTCGGCACGGACGCTCAGCCGGCGCTATCACGGGCCGGTCGGGGACGCGGACCGGTATCTGAACCATCTGCTCAGCCCGCGTTTCGGGCGGACCCTGGCCGCGCAGACCGCGTCGGGGCGGATCGTCGGCCTCGGCCATCTGCTGTGGGACGGCGACGAGACGGAGGTCGCGCTCCTGGTCGAGGACGAGTGGCAGCGGCGCGGCATCGGCGCCGAACTGCTCGGCCGTCTGGTGGCGATGGCCGCCGAGGCGGGCTGCGCGAGCGTGTACGCGGTGACGCAGGCGTCGAACACCGGCATGGTCACCGCGATGCGCGGTCTCCGCCTCCCCCTCGACTACCAGATCGAGGAGGGCACCCTGGTGATCACCGCCCGCCTGCACAAGTCCCCGGTCCCCGCCCGCCTGCCCCACGAGGGCATCAGCCGGGTGCACGACGGCTCCCGCCTCCCCGACTGACGCCGGCCCCGGCCGCACCCCCGGACCCGGACGGGAGGTCCGTCCCCGAACCGGGCAGGCGCCGACCCGACAGGCCGAACCGGGCAGGCGGCCGAGCCCTCCCCCGGGACCGGGGCTCGGACCGCCTGCCCGGCGTTCGTTCCGGTCAGTTCAGCGCCTCGTGCAGGCCCTTCACATCCGGGGTCCCGGTGCGGCCGCGGTCCAGGGCCTGGTCAAGGTCGGACCAGAGGTCGTCCACGTCCTCCAGACCCACCGACATCCGCAGCAGCCGGTCGCTGACGCCGGCGCCCCGCCGGTCCTCCGCGTCCACGATGCGGTGGCTGATGGAGGCCGGGTGCTGGATCAGCGTGTCCACGCTGCCGAGGCTCACCGCCGGCGTGATCAGGCGGACCGCGCCGATGACGGCGTGCGGGTCGCCGTGCACCTCGAAGGCGACCATCGCGCCACCGATCCGCGGGTAGTGCACGCGGGCGACGCGCGGGTCGGCCGCGAGCCGGGCGACCAGTTCGGCGGCGGAGGCGGAAGCGGCCCGCACCCGTACCGGCAGGGTGGACAGCCCGCGCAGCAGCAGATAGCCGGCGAGCGGATGCAGCACCCCGCCGGTGGCGAACCGCACCTGCCGCAGCCGCCCGGCGAGTTCCTCGTCGCAGGCCACCACGCCGGCCATCACGTCGCCGTGCCCGCCGAGGTACTTGGTGGCGCTGTGCAGCACCAGCCGGGCGCCCTGCTCGGCGGGCCGCTGGAGCACGGGCGTGGCGAAGGTGTTGTCGGCGAGCAGCGGGACCGAGCCGCAGGCGTGGGCGACGGCCCGCAGATCCACCTCGGCGAGCGTGGGGTTGGCCGGGGACTCCACCATGACCAGACCGGTGTCCGGGCGCAGCGCGTCGGCGATCCCGGCCGGGTCCGTCCACGTCACCTCGCTGCCGAGCAACCCCGCGGTCAGCAGGTGGTCGCTGCAACCGTACAGGGGACGGACGGCGACGACGTGCCGCAGGCCGAGGGCGGAGCGGACGAGGAGGACCGCGCTGAGCGCGGCCATGCCGCTGGCGAAGGCGACCGCGGACTCGGTGCCCTCCAGCCGAGCCAGCGCGGACTCGAACCGGGCGACGGTCGGGTTGCCCAGCCGTCCGTAGACCGGCGGTCCCTCGAGTTCGGCGCCGTCGGCGGCGAAGGCGTCGATGCGGGCGGCCTCGGCCCGGCTGTCGTAGGAGGGGTAGGTGGTGGACAGGTCGATCGGCGGGGCGTGCAGCCCCTGCCGGGCCAGGTCCTCCCGGCCCGCGTGCACGGCCTCGGTGGCCAGTGCTCGGGAGGGGGCGGCGCGTAGGTCGTCGTACGCGGACGTGCTCGCTGGGTCCAAGGGCGTGTCCATGCCCGAAGGGTGAACAGCGGGCGGGATGGTCAGCGGGAACTCCGTGCTACGTTCGGCACATGGCCGAATCCGTCGTACTGGACCCGGTGGATCTCCATCTGCTGCGGCTGTTGCAGAACGACGCCCGGACCACCTACCGCGATCTCGCCGCGCTGGTCGGGGTGGCCCCGTCGACGTGTCTGGACCGGGTCAACCGGCTGCGCCGCTCGGGGGTGATCCTCGGCCATCAGCTGCGCCTCGACCCGGCCAGGCTCGGCCGGGGTCTGGAGGCTCTGCTGTCGGTGCAGGTGAGGCCGCACCGGCGGGAGCTGGTGGGTCCGTTCGTGGAGCGGATCAGGGCGCTGCCGGAGTCGCGGACCGTGTTCCATCTGACCGGTCCGGACGACTATCTCGTCCACGTGGCCGTCGCCGACATGGCCGACCTGCAACGACTGGTGCTGGACGAGTTCACGTCCCGGCGGGAGGTGGCGCGGGTGGAGACGCGGCTGATCTTCCAGCAGTGGGACTGCGGTCCGCTGCTGCCGCCCGGCGCGGAGCAGGACACGCTGTCGGCGAAACGGGACCGCACAGCGGACGGAACACCGCCCGCGGTCCGGTAACCGGGCTGACGCGGACGGTGTGGTCGTACGAGGATGGGCGGCATGTCTCAGACCAAGAGCTTGCTGCCCCGTCAGGTCGCCGACGCCTACGTCGACGAACTCATCGCCCTCGACCCGATCACCGGTACGTACCTCGGCGTGAAGGAGTGTTCCGGCCGGCTGCCCGACACCTCGCCCGCCGGTCAGGAGGCGCTGGCGGAGCTGGCGCGCACCACGCTGGCCCGGCTGGCGGAGGCCGAGGGCCGGCCCGGCGCGGACAGCGACATCGAGCGGCGGTGCGCCCGTCTGCTGCGCGAGCGCCTGACCGCCGAACTCGCCGTGCACGAGGCCGACGAGGCGCTGCGGGCGGTGAGCAACATCCACAGCCCGGTGCACTCGGTGCGCGAGGCGTTCACGATCACCCCCACCGACACGGACGAGGACTGGGCGGCGGTCGCCGAGCGGCTGCGCGCCGTGCCGCAGGCGCTGCGCGGCTACCGCGAGTCGCTGGCGCTCGGCCTGGAGCGCAAGCTGTACGCGGGCTCGCGACCGACGGCCACGTTCGTCGAGCAGCTCACCGAGTGGTCGGACACCGGCCAGGGGCGCGGCTGGTTCGAGGACTTCGCCGCCGACGGTCCCGAGTCGCTGCGCGGGGAGCTGGACGAGGCCGGCCGGGCGGCGACCGCGGCCGTGGTGGAGCTGCGCGACTGGATGCGCGACGTGTACGCGCCGGCGGTCGAGGGCTCGCCCGACACGGTCGGCCGTGACCGCTACGCGCGCTTCTCCCGCTACTACAACGGCACCGACCTGGACCTGGACGAGGCGTACGCCTACGGCTGGTCGGAGTTCCACCGGCTGCTCGGCGAGATGAAGAAGGAGGCCGAGAAGGTCCTGCCGGGCGCCGAGACACCATGGGCCGCCCTCGCCCACATCGACGAGCACGGCGCCCACATCGAGGGCGTGGACGAGGTCCGCACCTGGCTCCAGGCGCTGATGGACGAGGCGATCGACGCGCTGGACGGCACCCACTTCGAACTCGCCGAGCGGGTGCGGAAGGTGGAGTCCTGCATCGCGCCGCCCGGCGGCGCCGCCGCCCCCTACTACACGGCGCCGTCCGCCGACTTCTCCCGGCCGGGCCGCACCTGGCTGCCCACCATGGGGCAGACCCGGTTCCCGGTGTACGACCTGGTCTCGACCTGGTACCACGAGGGCGTCCCCGGTCACCACCTCCAGCTGGCGCAGTGGGCGCACGTGGCGGAGGACCTGTCGCGCTACCAGGCGACGGTGGGCATCGTCAGCGCCAACGCCGAGGGGTGGGCGCTGTACGCGGAGCGCCTGATGGACGAGCTGGGCTTCCTCACCGACCCGGAGCGGCGGCTCGGCTACCTGGACGCGCAGATGATGCGCGCGGTCCGCGTCATCATCGACATCGGCATGCACCTGGAACTCGAGATCCCGGCGGACTCGCCGTTCCATCCGGGTGAGCGCTGGACGCCGGAACTGGCGCTGGAGTTCTTCGGCGCGCACAGCAGCCGCCCGCGGGACTTCGTGGCGAGCGAGCTGATCCGCTATCTGTCCATGCCCGGCCAGGCGATCGGCTACAAGCTCGGCGAGCGGGCCTGGCTGCTGGGCCGGGAGAACGCCCGCAAGCGGCGCGGCGACGCGTTCGACGCGAAGGCCTGGCACATGGCGGCCCTCTCGCAGGGCTCGCTGGGCCTGGACGACCTGGTGGACGAGCTGTCGCAGCTGTGACCCCGCCGGGAGGTGCGGCCGGTCCGGCCGCACCTCCCGGCGCGGCGTCCCGGGTCGCCGGGTACCCGGATCACCGGACCTCCCGGTTCCGTGGTCAGCAGCCGCAGGCGTCGCCCTCGGCCAGGGCCGTCAGCGGGTCGGCCGTGCGGCGCTCGACGCCCTGCCGGGTCTCGTGGGCGAAGCCCTCGCGCACCCAGTACTCGAAGCCGCCGAGCATCTCCTTGACCCGGTAGCCGAGTTCGGCGAGGGCGAGCGCCGCGCGGGTGGCGCCGTCGCAGCCGGGGCCCCAGCAGTGGACGACGACCGGGACGGACCGGTCGAGCAGCGCTTCGGCCCGCTCGGGGACGAGCGCCGTCGGCAGGTGGACCGCGCCGGGGATGTGGCCCTGGTCCCAGGCCTCGGCGGACCGGGAGTCGACCACGACGAATCCGGGGTCGCCGCCGGCCGCGAGGGCGGCGGCGACGTCCGACACGTCGGTGTGGAAGGCGAGGCTCGCCCGGAAGTGGGCGGCGGCCTCGGCCGGGGCCGCGGGGGCGACGCGCAACACGGGGCTGACGGCGGTCGGGGAGGCCTCGGGGGTCGCCGAAGGGGCCGGAGCGGCGGAGCGGGGCATCGGGGGGTCCTTCCGTGGATCGTTCGTCGCAGATCGTTAGACGGCCCGAAATCTACGGTCGCAGACCGCCGCCCTGAAGAGGCGATCCACGGCGCAGCTCTTGATCCGCCGGGGAATCTCCTGCTATTCCTCGCCCATGACCGCGTTTTCCCCGGACGCCACCGACTGGCGCATCCTCGACGTCCTCCAGCGGGACGGCCGGGCCAGTTTCGCCGAGCTGGCGCGGGCCGTGTCGATGTCGCCGAGCGCGGTGACCGAGCGGGTGCGCCGGCTGGAGGAGGCGGGCGTCATCCAGGGCTACGCCGCGGTGGTCGATCCCGACCGACTGGGGCTGCCGATCCTCGCGTTCGTGCGACTGCGCTACCCGAACGGCAACTACAGGCCCTTTCACGATCTGGTCGACGCCACGCCGGAGATCCTGGAGGCGCACCATGTGACGGGCGACGACTGCTTCGTGATCAAGGTCGCCGCGCGCTCCATGCGGCATCTGGAGGAGGTGTCGGGCAGGATCGGCGCGCTGGGGTCGGTGACGACGAGCGTCGTGTACTCCTCTCCGCTGCCCCGCCGTCCCCTCGGCCGCTGACGCCCCGCGACGGCCTCGTCGTACGGCTCCCGTCGTACGGCCGCCGCCGTCGGTCAGGCCGAACCCCGCTGCCGCACCGTGGAACCCGACCGTCCCTTCACTATCTCCAACTGGGCGTGCACGCGCCGCCGCAGGTCGGCGACATGGCTGACAATGCCCACGCTGCGGTCGCGTTCGCGCAGCGAGTCCAGCACGTCCAGGACCTCGTCGAGGGTCTGGTCGTCCAGGCTGCCGAAACCCTCGTCGATGAAGAGGGTGTCGAGGCGGACCCCGCCCGCCTCGTCGGTGACCACGTCCGCGAGGCCGAGGGCGAGGGCGAGCGAGGCGAAGAACGTCTCGCCGCCGGACAGGGTCGCCGTGTCCCGTTCCCGGCCGGTCCAGGCGTCGACCACGTGCAGCCCCAGGCCGCTGCGGCCTCGTCCGGACCGGTCGTCGGAGTGGACGAGGGTGTAGCGGCCGGACGACATGCGGCGCAGCCGGACGGTGGCGGCGGCGGCCACCTGTTCCAGGCGGGCCGCGAGGACGTAGGACTCCAGGCGCATTTTGCGCTCGTTGTCGGCGGAGGTGCCCGCGGCGAGGGTGGCCAGGCGTGCCACCCGGTCGTACTCCTCGCGCAGCGGCGCCAGGCGCCGTACGCCGGTGGCGGCGCGGGCGGAGAGCAGGTCGAGTTCCTCGCAGCGGCGAGCCGCGGCGTCCCGCGCGGAGGCGGCCTCGCGCAGCCGCCGGCCCGCGTCCGCCGCGGCGGCCTCCGCCACGGCGAGGTCGGCGGGGGGCCGCCGGGCGGCGGCGACGGTGTCGGCCTCGGCCAGCACCGCCCGCACGGCCGCCTCCTCCGCCTGCCAGGCGTCCAGGCGGCGTTGCAGCTCACGGTGGGCGGTGTCGTCCAGGAGCGCGGCGGCGGCGTCCCGCGGGGTGCCGAAGCCGGCCCGGAAGGCGGCCTCGGCGAGGCGTCCGTCGGCGTCCTTGAGCCGCTCGGCGCTCTCCTCGGCGGCGCGTGCCGCGTCGGCGGCGGCGGTGAGCAGGGCCGCCCGGCGTTCCAGCTGGGCGGCCCGGGCGGCGACGCTGGGGGCGGCGCCGCGGGCCTCGGCGATCTCCGCCTCCAGGGCGGTCCGCTCGCGCTCCAGGCTCTCGCGACGGGTCAGCCGGGAGGCCGCGCGCAGTTCGGCCCGCCTGCGGTCGGCGAGGCGGCGCTCGCGTTCCTGTTCGGCGGCGCGCAACTCGACCTGGGCCGGATGCAGTGCGGCGGCGTCCCGGCGGACCTGCGCGAGCTGACGGTCCAGTTCCTCGGCCTCGACGGCGAGTCGTCCGGTGGGAGCGTCGCCCGCGTCGGCGGTGGCGGCGGTCAGCTCCGCGCTGAGGGCGGCGAGGCGGCGCTCGTCCTCGGCGTGCCGCCTCTCGGCGGCCTGGTGGTCGGCGAGGGCGCGCTCCTCGGTCTCGCGGTCGACGTGCCCGGCGACCTTGCGGGCGGGTGCGGGGTGCGCGGTGGCGCCGCAGACGGCGCAGGGTTCGCCGTCGGCGAGGTTCGCGGCCAGTTCGGCGGCGATGCCGGTCAGCCGCTGCTCCTTCAGCCGGAGCCAGCGGTCCTTGAGCTCCAGGGACTTCTCGCCTGAGGCGAGGGCGCGCTGCCGGGCCCGTTCGGTCTCGTCGGTCAGCCGGTCGCGCTCGCGGGCGGCCCGGAGCCGCGCCTGGGCGGGTTCGCGCCGCACCGCGAGTTGTTCGGCGCGGCCCGCCGCCTCCTGCGCGGCCTCGATACGGCTCTGGAGGGCCGCACGGGTCGTCTCCCAGCCGGCGAGCCAGCTCTCGGCGTCCTCCAGGGCCTCCGTGTCGGCGCGCTCCTCCTGGTCCGCCTCGTCGCGTTCGGCGAGGAGTCCGGCCAGGCGCCGTTCGGCGCGGCGGGCCGACTCCAGGGAGCCGAGTTCCTCGGCGGCCCGGCGGGCCGCGGCGGCGAGTCCCGCCGCACCGGCGTCCTGGAGGCGCTCGGGGAGCTGGGCACGCGCGTGGGCGTCGGCGGCGGCCGCGCGCCGGTGTTCGGCGTCGGCGGCGTCCCTGAGTTCCAGTGCGGGCGCGACGGTCTCGGCCTTGCGGCCGCGTTCCATCCGCGCCCGGGTCTCCTCGTGGGCGCCGGCCCGCTCCGCGAGCCGTTCGGCACGGTCGCGTGCCTCGGCGAAGCGCTGTTGCAGCCGGACCAGTTCGCGTACGTCGTCCAGGGCGCGGCCGGCGGCGAGCCGGTCGGCCTCGGCGGCGGTGAGGCGGCAGTGGGCGGCGGTGAGCTGCTCGCGGGCGGTGCTGCGGGCGACGGCCGCCGCGGTGAGCACCGCTTCGGCCAGGCCGGGGTCGCCGGGGGCGAGGTCCGGCAGCTCCATGGCGTCGCCGGCCGCCTGCTGCATGCGGTGCGCGTCGGCGAGCAGCGCGGCGTCGCCCTCGCGCACCTGGGCCTCGGTGGCGCGCCGGCGGTCGGCGAGGCGGCGTTCGACCTCGGCGAAGCGACGGGTGTCGAACAGGCGGCCGAGCAGCTTGCCGCGGGCCTCGGCGTCGGCGCGCAGGAAGCGGGCGAAGTCGCCCTGGGGCAGCAGCACCACCTGGCAGAACTGCTCCCGGCTCATGCCGAGCAGCTGGGTGATCTCCTCGCCGATCTCCTGGTGGGAGCGGCTGAGGTCCTTCCAGACGCCCGCTGCCGCGTCGTACTCGCGCAGCCAGGTCTGCGCCTTGTCCATGGTGGTGCCCTTGCCGCGCCGTTTGGGGCGCTCCCAGGGCGGCTGACGGGTGATCTCCAGCCTGCGGCCGGCCACGGTCAGGTCGAGGGTGACCCCGGTGCGGGTGCCGGCGTCGGCGTGGTCGCTGCGCAGGGTGATGCCCTGGCCGCTCTGCCGGGCGCCGGGCACGGAGCCGTACAGGGCGTAGCAGACGGCGTCCAGTACGGAGGTCTTGCCGGCGCCGGTCGGGCCGTGCAGCAGGAACAGGCCGGCGGCCGACAGCGCGTCGAAGTCGACGCACTGGCGGTTCCCGAAGGGCCCGAAGGCGGTGATCTCCAGCCGGTGCAGCCTCACTGCGCCTCTCCCTCGTGGTGTGTCCGCGCCGGGTTCGCCTGTGCGGCCCGGTCGCCGGCCGGGGCGTGCGCCCGCGGGCTCACCGCGTCACCTCGTGCTCCGGGTCGTCCAGGCGGACCGCGTCGAACGCCGCGCGCAGTACGGCCTGTTCGTCGGCGTCGGGGCCGGCGCCGCGCACATGGGCGACGAAGTCCTCGGCGATCTGCTGGTCGCTGCGGCCGGCGAGCCGGCGGGCGTAGGACACGTCGGGGTCGTCGGGGGCGCGCTCCGGGGCGAAGACCAGGCTGAGGGTGTGCGGGAAGCGCTCGGTGAGGCGGGCCATCGGGTCGGCGGGGCGGACCGGGTCGGTGAGTGTGGCCTCGACCCAGGACTCCTCGTGGCCGGCGAGCGCGGGGTCGGCGAGCAGTTCCTGCAGCGGGCCGCTAATCCGGGCCAGCGGGCGCGGCACCGGACAGTCGACGCGTTCGGCGGTGACCGATCCGTCGGCGTCCAGGTCGACGATCCACACGCTCTTGCGGTGCGCGGCCTCGGAGAACGAGTAGGGCAGCGGGGAGCCGGAGTAGCGCACGCGCTCGGTGATGGTCTGGCAGCCGTGCAGATGGCCGAGCGCGGCGTAGTCGACGCCGTCGAAGACGCCCGCGGGGACGGCGGCCACTCCGCCGACGGTGATGTCCCGCTCGCTGTCGCTGGCCTCGCCGCCGGTGACGAAGGCGTGGGCGAGGACGACCGAGCGGGTGCCGTGCGGGCGGGCGGTGAGATCGGCGCGCACCCGGTCCATGGCGGCGGCGAGCACCGCCTCGTGCCCCGCCTTGTCGACCCCGAACACGTCTTTCACCAGGGCGGGTTCAAGGTACGGCAGCCCGTAGAAGGCGACGTCGCCGTGCGCGTCGGCCAGCACCACGGGGGCCGCGCACGCCGCCGGTTCGGTGCGCAGGTGGATGCCCGCGCGGTCGATCAGTCCGGCGCCGACGCCGAGCCGGCGGGCGGAGTCGTGGTTGCCTGAGATCATCACGGTGGGCACGCCGAGGGCGGCGAGGCGGTGCAGGGCGTCGTCGAACAGTTCGACAGCGGCCAGCGGGGGCACGGCGCGGTCGTACACGTCTCCCGACACGACCACGGCCTCGACGCCCCGTTCCCGGACGGTCGCCACGAGGTGGCCGATGAACGCGGCCTGAGCGTCGAGCATGCTCACCCGGTGGAACGACCGGCCCAGATGCCAGTCGGAAGTGTGCAGCAGCCTCATGATTTTCGAAGACTAACGGCCGGGTCCGACATCACGGGCGGTTGCTCGCGCTTCCCCCGCCCCGAGGGAAGCGGATTGATCCGCTTGTTACGTGAATGTCCGTTCCGTCGCGTGAGTTTTCACGCGTCGCCGTACGCCTCGCCGCCCAGTTCCAGGACGGCGGTCCCGGCGGTGGCGTCCGCGAGCCACGCGCGGAAGGCGTCGACGTCGGCGTCCGGCAGGGCGATCTCGAGGGCGACGGCCTCGCCGTAGCGCACGTCACGCACCTCCCGGCCGGTGGACCTGAGATCGTTCTGCACCTTGCCGGCCCGCTGGTGGTCGACGGTCACCGTGGCGAGGCGGAACCGGCGACGGGTGCGGGTGCCGAGCGCGTCCAGGGCCTCGCCGACCGCGCCGCCGTAGGCCCGGATGAGACCGCCCGCGCCGAGCTTGATCCCGCCGTAGTAGCGGGTGACGACGGCGACGACGTACCGCATGTCGCGGCGCAGCAGCATCTGGAGCATGGGCACGCCGGCGGTGCCGCCGGGTTCGCCGTCGTCGCTGGCCTTCTGGACGCTCGCGTCGGCGCCGATGACGTAGGCCCAGCAGTTGTGCGTGGCGTCGGCGTGCTCCTTGCGGACGGCGGCGACGAACTCCTGGGCCTCCCGTTCGGTGGCCGCCGGGGCGAGGGCGCACAGGAAGCGGGAACGGTTGATCTCGGTCTCGTGCACGCCCTCGCGGGCCACTGTGCGGTACTCGTCCTGCATCCGGCCAGCCTATGCGGACTGCTCCGTGGCGTCGGCCGCCGGTGCGGGGGCAGGCCTTCGGCCCGGCCGGGGAATCGACCGCCCGGGGCCGCTGTTGATCAGGGAGTGACGGCCAGGGCGACGAGCCCTTCCCAGACTCGAGGAGACAGTTGTGGCGTACGGCGATGCGGCGACGGTCCGGAAGATCCTGACCGGACTCGGTGACACCTGGGCCGTGGTGGGCCTCTCCTCCAACCGGAACCGCGCCGCCTACGGTGTGGCCGAGGTGCTCCAGAGGTTCGGCAAGCGGATCGTCCCGGTGCACCCGAAGGCGGAGACCGTGCACGGCGAGCAGGGTTACGCCTCGCTCGCGGACATCCCGTTCGACGTGGACGTGGTGGACGTCTTCGTCAACAGCGAGCTGGCCGGGACGGTCGCCGACGAGGCGGTCGCCAAGGGCGCCGGGGCGGTGTGGTTCCAGCTCGGCGTGATCGACGAGGCCGCCTACGAGCGGACCCGGGCGGCCGGGCTCGACATGGTCATGGACCGCTGCCCGGCCATCGAGATCCCCCGGCTGGGGTAGCCCCTCCGGCCGGGGTCGATCCACCGGCTGCGGTAGGTCCTCCGGCCGAGCCGCATTCCCCGGCCGGGGTCGATCCCCGACCGGGGCGGCTCCACCCGCCGGGTCGGCGCCCCGCCGCCCTGCCGGCCGCCCGGGATCAGACGCCGAGCCCGTCCACCACCACGGCACCCGACAGTTCCGCGAACGCCTTGCCGGGCACAAGGAGCTTGCCGCGGCGCCGACCGCTGCCGACCAGGACGTACGGCAGATCGACCACGGCCGCGTCGACCAGGACGGGCCAGCTCTCGGGCAGGCCGATCGGGGTGATGCCGCCGTACTCCATGCCGGTCTCGCCCGTGGCCACGTCCATCGGCGCGAACGAGGCCTTGCGGGCGTCGAGCCTGCGGCGGACCACGCCGTTGACGTCGACGCGGGTGGTGGAGAGCACCAGACAGGCGGCCAGCCGGGACTCGCCGCCGCGCTTGCCCGCCACCACCACGCAGTTCGCGGACTGCTCCAGCAGCTCACGGCCGTAGTGCTCGACGAAGGTCGCGGTGTCCGCCCACCGCGGGTCGGTGTCGACGTAGACGATCTGCTCGGCGGGGACGCTGCCGCGCCAGTGGCGTACGGCCTCGGCGACCGGGCTGACCAGTTCGCCGAGGCAGTCGGGGGCGGCAACGGCCTGCTGGAAGTCTCCGATGGGTGCGCGCATGCGGGCACGCTAACAGCAGTGCGGTGGGCTCCGGCCGGGCGTCTCAGTGCACGGGCGGGACCGAGACCGCCATGATCATCTCCATCGGCGCCTCACCCGTGTTGGCGTAGGTGTGCGGGGTGTTGGCCTCGAAGGACACGCTCGCACCCTCGGGCACGCGGTAGTCGACGCCGTCGACCGTGAGCGTCAGCTCGCCCGTCGTGACGTGCACCAGTTCGACCGTTCCGCCCGGGTGCGGATCCGAGGGGCTGCCCTCGCCCGGCATCAGCCGCCACTCCCACATCTCCAGCGGTCCCGGCGCCTCGGTGCCCGCGAGGAGCCGGTTGTAGCTGCCCGCGTCGGTGTGCCAGAGCCGGACGGCCTGGTCGGCGGGGACGACCCGGACGCGCGGCCCCTGCTCGTAGTCGAGCAGGGTGGTGATGCTGACGCCGAGCGCGTCACCGATCTTGACCACGGTGCCGAGGCTGGGGTTGGTCCGGGCCTGCTCGATCTGGATGAGCATGCCGCGGCTGACTCCCGCGCGGGCGGCGAGCGTGTCGAGGGTGAAGCCTCGCTCGGTGCGCCAGCGTTTGACGTTGCGCGCCAGGGACTGGGTCAGCAGGTCGAGATCCGACACATTCCGTCCAATATTCTGGATGACAGAGTTCACTTCGTTGAACTACGGTGGGTTGCACCCGACCGTTCACCGAACTGTACTGCGAGGCGTTCGTGACAGCATTCTTCGCCCTGGCCACCAGCCTCCTGTGGGGCCTGGCCGATTTCGGCGGCGGGCTGCTCACCCGGCGCAACCCGGCCCTGACGGTGGTCGTGGTCTCACAGTCGATCGCGGCGCTGGTGCTGGGCGCGATCGTCGTGGCCACGGGCGGCTGGAACGAGGCCGGCCCGCGGCTGTGGTTCGCGGTCGCGGCGGGACTGGTCGGGCCGGTGGCGATGCTCTCCTTCTACAAGGCGCTCGCGCTCGGCCCGATGGGAGTGGTGTCACCGCTGGCCACACTGAGCGTGGCGGTGCCGATCGGGGTCGGCCTGGTGCTCGGCGAACGGCCGGGACTGCTCCAGGTCGCGGGCATCGCGGTCGCCGTCGGCGGGGTCGTGCTCGCGGGCGGACCGCAGCTCGGGGGCGCCGCCGTGCAGCGGCGGACGATCGGGCTGACGCTCGTCGCCGCGCTCGGGTTCGGCACGGTGTTCGCGCTGATCGCCGAGGCGTCGACCACGGTCACGGGACTCTTCCTCGCGCTGTTCGTGCAGCGCGTGACCAATGTGGCGGCGGGCGGGGCGGCGCTGTACGCGTCGGCGCGGCGGGGCGGCGCGGTGTTGCCGGCGGGCGGTTTCCCGTGGGCCGCGTTGCCGGCGCTGGCCTTCGTGGGCCTCGCCGACGTCGCGGCCAACGGCACCTACTCGGTCGCCGCCCAGCACGGTCCGGTCACCGTCGCCGCCGTACTGGCCTCGCTCTATCCGGTGGTGACCGCGCTGGCCGCCCGCGGCTTCCTGCGCGAACGGCTGCGCGCGGTCCAGGCGGCCGGCGCGGGGCTGGCGCTGCTGGGGACGCTGCTGCTGGCTACGGGGTGAGGGAGGGGCGGCGGGGCCGGTCGGAGCCGTCGCGGGCGGTCGGGAACGACGGCTCGCGGCCGGGGTCACGAGGCCGCCGACCGGGAGGCGTTCTCGTCGTCCAGGTCCGCCAGGCGGGCCGCGGCCTCGTCGTCCAGCCCCGCCACGGCCACCAGCTGCTCCGGCGTGACACCGTCCGGAATCGGCACCGGGGCCGGGGTCCGCAGCGGCGGCTGCCAGCCCTCGGCGGGCGTCCAGCGGCGTACGACCCGGGCGGGCGCGCCCGCGACGACGGCGTGGTCGGGCACCTCGCCGCGGACCACGGCACCGGCGGCGACCACCACGTTCCGGCCGATCCGCGCACCGGGCAGGATCACCGCGCCGGTGCCGATCCAGCAGCCGGGCCCGATCTCCACCGGCTCCATCCGCGGCCACTGCCTGCCGATGGGCTGGTGCGGGTCGTCGTAGGAGTGGTTGGTGGAGGTGACGTAGACGTACGGGCCGAAGTAGCAGTCCCTGCCGATGGTGACCGACGTGTCGGCGATGACGTGGCTGCCGCGGCCGAGGACGACGCCGTCGCCGATGCGCAGGATGGGGTCCGGGCCGAGGTCCAGGTCGGGCATCAGACCGGCGGTCAGCGTGACCTGCTCGGCGATGATGCAGTACGCGCCGAGGTGGATCCACGGCTCGCCGAAGACGGTGCCGAGCGGGAAGGCGAGCCTGGTCCCCTCGCCGAGGGCGCCGAAGCGCAGCCGTCCGGGGCGCTCGGCCGTGACCGAGCCGGTGCGCCGCGCCCAGGCCCAGGCCGTGTGGACGGCGCGCTGCGCGAGGCGGCGCCGCCAGGACGAGAACGTGTTCTTGGGCTTGGGCACCCGCTCACGGTACTCAGCCCCGCCCGCGCCCGAGCGCTCGGACGCCTGTGATCTTCACCCCACCGGATGACGTACGGTTCGCGGAGACCGCGGCCGTCGACGGCAGGGAAAGGCAGGACGAGCATGACGCACAAGGCGCTGATCGTGGGGATGGGCGGCCGGGAGCCGCAGGTGGACGAGCAGGCGTTCGTGGCGCCGGGGGCCACGGTGATCGGCGAGGTGACGCTTGGCCCGGGCGCCAGTGTCTGGTACGGCGCGGTGGTGCGCGGTGACGTCGAGCGGATCTCCGTCGGCGCGGACAGCAACGTCCAGGACAACTGCACGCTGCACGCCGACCCCGGATTCCCGGTGAGTGTGGGCGAGCGGGTCTCCATCGGGCACAACGCGGTGGTGCACGGCGCCACGGTCGAGGACGACTGCCTGATCGGGATGGGCGCGACGGTGCTGAACGGCGCGGTGATCGGCGCGGGGTCGCTGGTGGCCGCGCAGGCCCTGGTGCCGCAGGGGATGCGGGTGCCGCCGGGCTCGCTGGTGGCCGGGGTGCCGGCGAAGGTCCGGCGGGAGCTGACGGAGGAGGAGCGTCAGGGGGTCACGCTCAACGGCACGATGTACGCGGAGTTGGCGACGGTGCACCGCGAGGTGCACGAGAAGTAGGGACCGGCGGAGACCGGGGCGCCGCAGTGTCCCGGACGGGGGATCCGTAGGAGGCCGGGGAGCCGCTGGGGGGGCCGGGCCCCTGTTCCGTGCGCCGGGAACGATGGTCCCGGACCCGCCGGACAGGCCCCGGGCCCTCGGTCACTCGCCCGCGGGCACCGGCTCCGGTTCCTCGGTGTCCTGGTGGGCGGGCCGCGCCTTCTTCGCCTTGCGCTTGATCACCAGCATCGAGACGAGGCCGATCAGCACGGCCGCGACCAGGCCGAGGTAGGAGAACTTCTTCAGCCAGGACTCGGCGACGACGCCGACGTAGTAGATGACGGCCGTGGTGCCGCCCGCCCAGCAGATGCCGCCGAGGACGTTGGCGGTCAGGAACTTCCAGTACGGCATGTGCAGCACGCCCGCGAGCGGCCCCGCGAAGATGCGCAGCAGGGCGACGAAGCGGCCGAAGAACACCGCCCACATGCCCCATTTCTCGAAGGACCGTTCGGCGGTGGCGACATGGCCCTCGCTGAAGTGCCTCGGGAACTTCTTCCCGAGCCAGGCGAGCAGTGGTCTGCCGCCCTTGCGTCCGATGGCGTAGCCGATCGAGTCGCCGACCACCGCGCCGACGACGGCGCAGGCGCCGAGGACGACGGGGTTGATCTCCGAGTTCTGGGAGGACATCAGCGCGGCGGAGACCAGGATGATCTCGCCGGGCAGCGGGATGCCCAGGCTCTCCAGACCGATGACCAGGGCCACCACGCCGTAGACGGCGGCCGCGGGTACCGTGTCGAGCCACTCCTGGACGTGCACGCCGGTCCTCCCCGTTTCGCGTCCGTGCGTTGCCGGGCGCGGACGCGCCCTCCCGGGAAGCCTACCCGCTCCGGTCCGCCGGTCCGCCGGCCGCCGAAACGGCCTCCCGCGGCCCCTCGCCCACCCTCCGGAGCCTCACCGCCGGACCGTGGGCCGGGCCGGACCGGCCGCACCGACCGGTGTGACGGAGGGGGACGTCGACGGGGCGGCCGGCGGCGCGGACCGGGCCGGGGAGGAGGGGGTTCCCGCCCGGTCCGGGCCGACGGCGCCGCCACCGGGCATGCTCCAGGCCGCGCGGGAGACGGGCACGGACCGGTCCTCCGCGCAGCCTCCGCCGCCCGGGACACCGGCGATCAGGACCAGGGACGCCAGCCCCGCGCCCACCACGACGGCCGTCCGGTGCCTGCGCCACTGCTCAGCGGCTCCCTGCCCTTCGTCACCCTGGTCACGGACCTCCTGCCCATCGGCCCCCGGTCCACCGGCTCCCTGTGCACCGGACTCGACGCCTCCGTCGCGCCCAGCGTCCCCGGTGGCACCGCCCAGGGCGTTGCGCGCCGTGCGGGAGTCCAGATACCGGCGCGCGCCCCAGCCGAGGACGGCTTCGGCGAGCAGGACGTCGAGACCGTCCTCGATGTGGCCGATCTGTTCCGCCGCGTACGCGCAGTGGCGGCACTCCCGCAGATGCCGACGCGCACCGGTCGGCGGCGTTCCGGTCCCGGGCCCGGAGACATCGGGGAGGAGGGGGCCGAGGACACGGCAGCGGGCGGTCGGCGCGAGTTCCCGGTGGGCGCGCACGCAGCCCGCCCGGAATTGCTCGCGAGCGTGTTCGCGCAGGCCCGCCGCGGTTTCCGGAGTCAGGGCCAGCAGACCGGCCGGTACGGTTATGGGTTCCGCCTCGACCTCGGTGTGCCACAGCAGGCATTGGAGGGCATCGGGAAGATCACGGAACGCCCGCTCGGCCAGCCGCCGCTTTTCGGGTGTGAAGGAGCGCACGGCGCGCAGTCCGCGGCCGCCGGACGGCCTGCGCAGTTCCGGCAGTACGGCGCAGGCGGTCTCGTCGGCGGCCCATTGCCGTACGGTCTCCCGCGCGGCGACGAGGAGCCGCGGGCGCAGAGCGCGGCCGCCCGTACCAGCGGCCGGACGGCGCAGCACCCGGCGGAAGGCGGCCGTGGCCACCGCCGCGGCCGAGTCGCCCGGCGCGGCCAGGCAGACGACGGCGTAGTCGTAGGTGGCCCGCCAGTGCCGGGCGAGCAGCAGCGCGACGGCGTGGTGCCCGCCGTCGGGATCCCGCAGCCGGGCGATGAGCCGGTCGTCGGACTCGGCGGGCGGGCCGCCGGGCCGGGGTGGATACGAAGGGGGTGGGGGGTGAGGTGATCGCACAGGAGCATTTCCTTCCAGGCCGCAGGACGGCGCTCGGAATGCGTCCTCGGGAAAGCGGTGTCACGAGGAGCGCGCACCCGGCGGGGAAAGGGAGGCCGGCCGTCGCCTGCCCCGCGGGGTGGCTCACTTTCGCACACGTTACTCAGCGGAAACAAGGAGTTCGAAAAGCTCGTACGTCAATGCGGGGAATCGGTGCGGGAGTTACCGCGAGTATCCATATCCGGTTCCGGAGAGCCTCGTCACGCGGCGGCCAACTCGTGTGCGCGGAAGGGGGGTAGGCCGCACGGGAAGAGGTGCGCGCCGCACGGGATCCGCCGGTTTGCGGTGTCCCGGCCCAGGGAGTTCGTCGTGGCGGCGGACACCGCCGGACGCGGGCCGGAGCGGCGCGTCGCTTCCTGACACCGCCCTCCGGGCAGGCGCACCCCGGCGAACGACCGCCGGGGCCGACGCCCTGGAGGGCCGCCCCGGCTCAGTGGTCCACCGCTCTCAGCCGTTGGGGCGCAGGGTCCACACCACCGTCATCTCGCTGGTCACCGCGCCGTCGCCGCGCTGGATGCTCACGGTGACCGGGAACTCGGGGCGGCGGCCCTCGTCGAGTTCGGCGACGACCTCGGCGATGGGGCGGTCGAGGGTCGCGGTGGCCTTGACCGGGCCGAGGGCGACCTTCTTGAAGGCGATCCGGGCGTCCACCGGCAGCGGCACCGCCCTCGAGAGCTGGTCGCCGAAGGCGGCGAGGACGACCGCGCCGCTGGCCGACTCGCCGAGGGTGAACATCGCCCCGGCGTGCGGCCCGCCCACGTGGTTGCGGTACTCCTCCTGGTCCGGCAGGGACAGCACCGCTCTCTCCGGAGTGGTCTCCAGGTACTCCAGCTTCAGGGTGCGGACCATGGGCACCGTGGCGGCGAGCATCTCGCCGATCGACATCTGTTCTGCGCTCATGGCCAGATGTTACTCACGAGTAGATCGAGCTGGCCAGAGAGATCCCCCTGCCGGCGCCACCTTTCTGGTACGTCCCTGACAAGGACCGGTGACCGGATCGTGCCCCCGCGCCACTAGGGTTACTGCCCATGTGGCCAGGACAGCAGCCGCCCGGGGGCGAGCAGAACCCGCAGAACAACCCGTACCAGCAGCCGGGACACCAACAGCCGAATCCGTACCAGCAGCCGGGCTACCAGCAGCAGCCCGGCCCGTACGGCCAGCAGCCGCCCACGCCGCAGTGGGGCGCCCCGGCGCCCGTGGGCGCACCGCAGCCGCCGGCCGGCGGGGGCGGAGGCGGGGGCGGGAACCGGACGAAGCTCGTCGCGATCGTCGCCGCGGCGGCCGTGGTCGTGGCCGCGGGCGTGACCGGATTCCTGGTGCTCGGTGGCAAGAAGGACGACAAGGCCGACGACGGCAAGAACGACCCCGAGGTCAGCCAGTCCGCGTCGTCTTCGGCGTCGGCCTCCGGCAGCCCCGGCCCGGCCTCGTCCGCGTCCGAGGACAACCCGCGCGGCGCCGAGACCGAGAAGCCGACGATTCCCGGCTGGAAGGTGGTCGTCAACCCCAAGCACGGCACGGCGTTCGACGTACCGGCCGACTGGGAGGTGGCCTCCCCCGGCTGGTCCACGTTCTTCGAGGACAAGAAGACCGGCGACCCGTACATCGGCTTCTCCGCACCGGCCTACTTGCAGAAGAACTGGTGCACGTCGGACGACGACAAGGACGGCCGGGTGGACAGCACGTCGCTGGCGGCCACGGGCACCAAGGGCGAGAACGGCGGCAAGGACACCGCGAGCATCGCACGCGGGGACGCCGCCGCCTTCGCCTTCGGCGGCTACACCGACCAGACCGACGCGTCGAAGAAGTACCTGAAGGTCGGCAAGGCCCAGCCGTTCACCACCAAGTCCGGGGTACAGGGCAGCGTCGCGACCTCCTACACGACCGGTGTGCCGAAGAAGCACAAGTGCGACAGCGACGGCAAGGCGACCACCTTCGCCTTCAAGAACTCGAAGGGCGACTTCGTCTCCTGGACCCTCTTCGCGGCGAAGGGTGTCAAGAACGAGATCCCGGAGGCGACCGTCATGAAGATCCTCAGCACGGTCCGGGTGCACGGCGACCCGACCGGCTGACGGTACCGGGCCGAGGCCGGCGGCGGGGCGGGCGGGCGGGATCAGCCGATTCCGAACGTTCCGCCCGGCGGCTCCGGTGACGGCACCGCCTCCGCGTCCCGTACCGGGGCGGCGGTCGCGGTGAACTCCCGTAGCGCGGCACCGTGTTCGACGCGGGCGGGGAAGGCGTCGGCGGCGGTGAGCCGGGCCAGCGCGGCCGTGTCGACGGGACGGTGCGCTGCGATCAGCACCGCGTTGCCGAACCGGCGCCCGCGCAGCACGCCCGGCTCCGCGATCAGCGCCAGCTCGCCGAAGGCCTCGGCGAACGTGGCGAGTTGGGAGCGCAGGAAGGCGAAGGGCGCGGCGTCGGCGAGGTTGGCGAGGTAGACGCCGTCCGGGCGCAGCACGCGCTCCGCCGCGCGGGCGTAGGCCAGTGTGGTCAGATGGGCCGGGATGCGGGAGCCGCCGAACACGTCGGCGATCAGCACGTCCGCCGAGTCGGCCGGGGCCGCCTCCAGCCAGGCGCGGGCGTCGGCGGTGTGCAGCGCGATGTCCGGGCCGTCCGGCAGCGGAAGGTGTTCCACGACCAGACCGAGCAGGCCCCGGTCGGCCTCGACGACGTCCTGGTGCGAGCCGGGGCGGGTCGCGGCGACGTACCGGGGCAGCGTGAGCGCGCCGCCGCCCAGGTGCAGCACGTCCAGCGGGCGGCCCGGGTCGGCGAGCGTGTCCAGGACGTGCCCGAGCCGGCGTGCGTACTCGAACTCCAGGTGGGTGGGCGCGTCCAGGTCGACGTAGGACTGGGGCGCTCCGTCCACGGTGAGCAGCCAGGCCCGGTCGCGGTCGACGTCGGGCATCAGCTTGGCCGTCCCGTGATCGACGGCGCGGGTCACGGGTATCGGCTCGGAGTCGGTCACCCCTCCATTGTGCCGGTCCCGCCACGGGAGCCGTCGCGCCGGTCCGGCTCCGACAACCGTGGGTTCGGCCCGCCTCCGGGGGCCGTCGTGCCGGTACGGGCCGGGGACCGTCGCGGCCGGTCCGGTTCCCGGCCGAGCGGGCGCGCACCCGCTCGTCACAGCCCCGGGCGGGCGGACGGGGGCCGCGTCGTTCCGCGGTCCCCGTCGCCCACAGCGCCGCCTGCCGCCCCGTCGGCACCCCGGCCCTTCCTGGCGGCACACCCCTGCCGCCCCGGCGGCGCCCCTCACTCCACCGTCGTCACCGTCCCCGCGCCCACGGTCCGGCCGCCCTCGCGGACGGCGAAGCCGAGGCCCGGCTCCAGGGGCACCTCGCGGCCGAGTTCCACCGTCATGGTGACGGTGTCCCCGGGCCGGGCGACGGCCCTCCCGCCGTGGTCGACGTCGCCGACCACGTCGGCGGTGCGGATGTAGAACTGCGGCCGGTACCCGGTCGCCACCGGCGTCGTACGGCCGCCCTCGCGCGCCGACAGCACGTACACCCGGGCGGTGAAGCGCCGCCGGGGCGTCACGCTGCCGGGCGCCGCGACCACGTGACCGCGGCGGACCGCGTCGCGCGGGACGCCGCGCAGCAGCAGCGCCACGTTGTCCCCGGCCTGGGCCTGCTCCATGGGCTTGCCGAAGGTCTCCAGGCCCGTGACGACGGTCTCCACCCCGGCGCCGAGCACCTCGACCCGGTCGCCGGCGCGCACGGTCCCGCGCTCGACGGCGCCGGTGACGACGGTGCCGCGGCCGGTGATGGTGAGGACGTTCTCCACCGGGAGCAGGAACGGCGCGTCCAGGTACCGCTCGGGCAGGGGCACGTACGTGTCCACCGCGTCGAGCAGCGCCTCGATCGACGCCGTCCACCGCGGGTCGCCCGCCAGCGCCTTCAGCCCGGAGACCCGGACGACCGGCACCGCGTCGCCGGCGTACCCCTGCCGGCTGAGCAGGTCGCGGACCTCCAGCTCGACGAGGTCGGTCAGCTCCTCGTCGCCCGCGTCGGCCTTGTTGAGGGCGACCACGACGTGGTCGACGCCCACCTGCCGGGCGAGCAGCACGTGTTCGGCGGTCTGCGGCATGATCCCGTCGAGCGCGGAGACCACGAGGATCGCCCCGTCGAGCTGCGCGGCCCCGGTGACCATGTTCTTCACGTAGTCGGCGTGACCGGGCATGTCCACGTGGGCGTAGTGCCGGGTGTCGGTCTCGTACTCGACGTGCGCGATGTCGATGGTGATGCCGCGCGCGGCCTCTTCCGGGGCGCGGTCGATGCGGTCGAACGGCACGAACGTGCCGGTGCCGCGCTCGGCGAGGACCTTGGTGATGGCGGCGGTCAGGGTGGTCTTGCCATGGTCGACATGGCCCATCGTGCCGATGTTCAGATGTGGTTTGGTGCGGACGTACGCCGTCTTGGGCATGGCTGTACCTCGAAGCGTCGAAGGTGGTGCGAGGACCCCGAGGGACGGCCGACCCTCCCCCTGCGGGGTCCGCCGGACGATCCGGGGAGGGTCAGCTTCGGGCGCCGTCGGCTGCGGCCGGGAAGACGAGGACGGCAGCCTTCGGAGCACCCGCTGCCGCGGATGCTGCGAGGACGAAGGCGTGCCGGAACATGGGCCGATCATCGCCGACCGCGTGCCGCGCGTCGAACGGTTTTCGGCGGGCGGCACCTGACGTGTCACCAGAAACGACGGCCTTTCCTGTGACAGTGCTGAGACGAACCGTACGGCGATCACACGTATCCGTCGGTTAGTGTCACAAGATGCTCGATGCCACCACCCGCTCTGGGGGCACCGCCACGGCCTCTCCCCGGGCCGCCGCCACGGAGCCCGGCGCCACCGTCCCCACGGCCGCCGTCCCCATTCCGCTCACCCCGTCCGGCCCCTCCGGTCCCGTCGCGTTCGCCGGGGCCACGGGCCTGGCCGCCCGTTGCGCGAGAGTCCTGCTCTCCCCCTGGTCGCGGCTGTCCCTCCTGCTCGTCCTGCTCGCCGCGGCCGGCACGTCCGTGCTGCTGTTCCAGCCGCAGCGGCTGCTCACGCACGGCTGGCCGCCCCAACTCGGCGGCGCCGCCGCGGTGATGGCCTTCGCCGTGGCCTACGGCGTGGGCACGGTGGCGTTCCTGCCGCGACCGCTGCTCAACCTCGCCGCGGGCGCGCTGTTCGGCTCGCAGTTCGGACTGGCCGCCGCGCTGGCCGGTACGGTGCTGGGCGCGGGCGTGGCCTTCGGCCTGGGCCGGGTGCTGGGCCAGGACGCGCTGCGTCCGCTGCTGCGCGGCCGGCTGCTGAAGGCGGCGGACGGGCAGCTCAGCCGGCACGGCTTCCGGTCGATGCTCGCGGCCCGGCTGTTCCCGGGCGTGCCGTTCTGGGCGGCGAACTACTGCGCCGCCGTCTCCCGCATGGGCTGGCCGGCGTTCCTGCTGGCGACGGCGCTCGGCTCGGTGCCGAACACCGCCGCCTACGTCGTCGCCGGAGCCCGCGCCGCCGCGCCGACCTCGCCGGTGTTCCTGATCGCGATGGCCTGCATCGCCGTGCCGGCGGTGGCGGGCGCGACGGTGGCCTGGCGCAAACGCCACCACCTGCGCGCCCGTTGAGAACGGCGCGGGGCGATGCTTTTCGCCACGTGATCGCGTGCGGATCCGGACACGGCCGGTCCCCGGCTCTCCCCGCCCGCGCACCGTCGCGCACCGCTTTGCCTCCGGTCCGGCGGCTCACGGCGTTCGAGATCTCGTCATCGGCGCTGGTCACGGCCGACGGCCGGGTAGCCACGGGGCCGGCGCCGCGGTCCGCGACCCGCCCGCACGCGGGTCGGCCACCGCGCCACTCGGCCGCCGGACCGGCAGCCGCGGCGGCCGGACCCGGTCGCACGGGTGACCGAGTCCATGCGGTCTGCGTAGCCGTCCGGTAGCGCAGCGTCAGGGCTTGCCCCTAGGCTGTGGCCATGTCCCCCGATTCCATGGCCCTTGGTTCCGTGCGGTCTGCCGCCGAACTGAACGAGCAGATCCGCGCGCTCTGGCTGCGCTCGGGCGGGTCCCTGACGGCCCAGGAGCGCGAGGAGTACGAGTCGCTGGTGGTCAAGTGGGCCGCCGCCATCCGCAGCGGGGTGATCGAGGCGGCGTGAGGGCCGACGCCCCCGCGCCGGCCACCCACCACCGGACGTCCAGCGCGTCGGCCCCCGTCCACCACCGCACCGCCGGCCCCCGGGCGTCCGAAGGCGCCCCGTATCAGCGTCCGCCGGACACCCGCAGTACCGCGCCCGAGGCGTAGGAGGCGTCCGGGGACATCAGCCAGGCCACGGCCGCGGCGATCTCCTCGGCGCGGCCGGGGCGGCGCAGCGGGATCGTCCCGGCGGCGCGCCGGGCGCGCTCCGGATCGCCCATCTCCTCGTGCATCTCGGTGTCGATCATGCCGGGCGCGACCGCGTTGACACGGATGCCGTCGGGCCCGAGTTCCTTGGCGAGCCCCAGGGTCAGGGTGTCGACGGCCGCCTTCGTCGCCGCGTAGTGGACGAAGTCGCCGGGGCTGCCGAGGGTGGCGGCCGCGGACGAGATGTTCACGATGACGCCGCTGCCCCGGGGCACCATGAGCTGCGCGGCGCGGCGCGCGCACAGCAGCGTGCCGAGCAGGTTGACCTCGACGACCCGGCGCAGATCGGCGGTGTCCGTGTCGGTGAGGCGGCCCAGCGGTCCGGTGACGCCTGCGTTGTTCACAAGGCCCGTCACCGGTCCCAGGCGTTCCTCGGCGGTGGCGAAGAGCCGTTCGACGTCGGCCTCCGCCGAGGTGTCCATCCGGACGGCGACACCGCGCGCCCCGGCCTCCAGCACCTCGTCGGCGACGGCCTCGGCGGCCCGGGTGTCGTTGACGTATCCGATCACGATGTCGTGCCCGTCGGCCGCCAGCCGCCGGCAGATCGCGGCGCCGATGCCCCGGCCGCCGCCGGTGACGACGGTGACAAGACGTTTCATGCGGACCTCCGCTGCACTCTCGGCGCCACCCGTCCGCAGCGCCGGGCGAGACCCCCGCTGTGATCAGCCTAGGCCCGCAGGTGCGCGAGCACCTCGTCGGCGACGGGGTGGGGGCGCTCCTTCGGCAGCAGGGCGGCGGCCCGTTCCAGCTCACCCGTTCGGACCAGCGCGTGGATCTCGGTAGCGAGCGGGGTCACGTCCTCGATGACGGTGATCCACTCGTCCGCGTACCGGGCCGCGGCCGGGCCGGCGAGGCCGAGCCGGCGCGGCCGAGCCGGAGGGAGCGGTACGGCAGCGGGTTGTGGTGCGGGTCCCGCTCAGGGTCCCACTGCACCCGCGCGGGGGCCTCCCGCAACCGCCGCCGCCAGGACGCCCGGTCCCCGTGCAGGGCCGGCACATGGTGGGACAGGCAGGCGTTGCGGAGCGCCCGTTCGAACCCGTCCCGGCGGATCTCGACGGCGAGCACCGTCTCCTGCCCCTCCTTGGCTCCAGCCGCAGCGGTACATCATCCACAGGAGCGACGGCTTGATCCGTGTCAAGCCGCGCCGACAAACCTCACCGAGCCGCGAGCAGCCGACCGTTCACGCAGCGGAAAGAGCCCTCCGACCGTTATTCGAAGAGGTGGCGTCCCGCTTCGTCCTCTCGCCGCCCGCGAGACGCGGATGCCGGCAGGTTGCACAGCATGTTGCCGGAGGGTTCCCACGACTTGATGCGCAGGCCGGCTCCTCAGGCTCCGGTGGCACCGACGAGGGTGTCGTCCGGCCTGCGTGTCCACAAGGAGAGGTCGCTGCTCGTCGCCACGGCGATGGTCTGTCCGGAGGGCGAGAAGCCCGCTGTCCGGAATGTGGAGTAGTCCGAGTGGAAGATGTGCCACCACTGCTCTGCGTGCGGACCGGCGTGGGGGAGCCCGCCGTCGCGGGACAGCAGGACGCGCTCGTTCGGCCAGGCCGGGGTGACGACCTCCAGGATCCAGCCGTCCCCGGTGGTGGTGTGCAGCCCGCCACCGAAGAGCCCCGCGATGGGCACACGGCTCCCGGCAATCAGCCCCAGCCCCGGGCAGGACAGATCGGCGACCGCGTCGGGGGTGCTGCCCTCGGGGTCGGGATCGCGATCCCGGGCGATCCTGTCCCCGGTGACGGCGTCGAAGAGACCGTGGCCGGCCGAGGAGACGACCATCACCAGATCATGGCCGCTGTCGGGATGCGTCGCGAAGCCGATCCCGAGCAGACCGCCGACGGCAACGCCGTATGTGTGCTCGAAGACGGGCCGCCAGGGTTCAGGAGCGGGCACCACGGGGGCCGCGAGAAGCCGGTTCCGCATGGCTCGCTGGTACGCCGAGAGCTCGGCCTCCGGCTGCTCGGCCGGCTCCGCCTTCTTCGTCCACTTCATCACGGATCCATGATCCATGCTTCGGCGAGCTCACCGGACGGAGCTGATGCGGCCCAGCGCTCAGGCACCTGCTCCCGCGGTCCGTGGACGCGGCTTGATGATCCCGTCAAGCCGTATTGACAGTCCTTTTTACGGCCGAGCACCGGGCGGGGTCGAGGTCGTGAAGGACGGTCAGTTGGGCATTGCGGGCCGCTACGGCCCTGGAGGCCATGTCATGTGTCCGGTGTGTCCGGTCCGAACGCTGTCATGCGGAAGCCACCACCTCGCCGGCCATGACCTGGGGAGGGTGGGGAAGCAGCGACGCAAGGTTGTCCCGCACGAAGTCCGCAGCCCTCGCGATGCATTCGTCGGTACCGGCCTGGTCCTGGAAGACGCTGGTCGAGACCATCACTCCGTCCCCGGTATCGATCCAGTAGTAGGCCACGAAGCCGCGGACCTGGCGCATGAGCGGCACAAACCCCTCATTCACGAGACGTGCGGCCTCGGCCGAATCGGTCACCCCTTCGTACCGTCGGACTGCTGCGTACATCACCGAGCTCCTCACGGGGTTCTGGGTCCGTCCTCTGCTGAGACGTCGTACCCCCTGGGACAGCTGCCTGGCTCACAAGGCGTCCGGCGATCACCTGAAGGGCCGCCTTGAGCGATCCGGACGGCGGCCGTCGGCCCAGCCACACGGCCCTGCGTACGTCTGCCACGAGAAGGCGTCGACGTGGAGCGGAGCGCCGGAGCAGGTGGCTGCCCGCAGCACGGAAGAGGCTGTGAACGCGGCCTGGTGACCCCCGTCATCCGGTCGCGCTTCCAGTCGGCCGGGAAGCGGCCGGTGCGGGCGGCCGGTGCGGGCGGCGGGTCCGCCGATCCGCGGGTGGGAGGCCTGCTAGACGGTGACCGTGGTGTCGGTGTGGCGGGCGCGGATGCGGAACCGGGGCTCTGCTTCGGCGTGGTGATCGTTCACCCGCCCACGCTCGTTCCCGGCGCCCGTCCGGCGCCACCGAATGTCCACGTCGCCCGCTGGGCGCGCACACTGGAGCCGTCCGCGGGGTAGGCCGGGTCGAGCACGGGTAGGAGGGCGCGCATATGGACATCTATGGCCGCTGGCTCGTCTCTCCGTGGCGCCGCTCGGTGCTCGCCGTTCTCGCGGGGGCGCTGCCCGTGTTCGCGTTTCCCGCGCCGTCGCTGTGGTGGTTCGCGTACGTCGCCCTGGTGCCGTGGCTCCTGCTCGTCCGTACGGCCCCGACCGGGCGGCGGGCCGCGTACGACGGCTGGTGCGGCGGGCTCGGCTTCATGCTGGCCGTGCACCACTGGCTGCTGCCGAGCCTGCACGTGTTCACCGTGGTGCTCGCGGCGCTGCTCGGCGCGCTGTGGGCGCCGTGGGGCCGGCTGGTGCGGCGGTTCCTCGGCGGGAGGCCCTCGGCGGGGCGCGCGGCCGCCGCGCTCCTCGTGCTGCCGTCGGGCTGGCTGGCCGTCGAGCTGGTCCGGTCCTGGCAGGGGCTGGGCGGTCCCTGGGGGATGCTCGGCGCCACCCAGTGGCAGGTGGCGCCGGCGCTGCGGCTGGCGTCGGTGGGCGGAGTGTGGCTGCTGAGCCTGCTGCTGGTGGCGGTGAACGTCGCCGTCGCCCTGCTCGCCGCCGTGCGGGCGGCGCGGCTGCCCGCCGTGGCCGGACTGCTCGCCACGGCGGCGGCGACCTCGGCGGTCTGGGGGTGGGCGCCGCGCCCGGACGTGGACGGCCGGATCCGGATAGCCGTCGTCCAGCCGGGGATCGTCGACGGAGCCGACAGCGGGCAGCGGCGGTTCGGCCTGGAGGAGCGGCTGACCCGGGCCCTGGCCGGACAGCGGGTGGATCTCGTCGTCTGGGGCGAGAGCAGCGTCGGCTTCGACCTGGCCGACCATCCGGACATCGCGGCGCGGACGGCGGCCCTGTCCCGCACGGTCGGCGCCGATGTGCTGGTCAACGTGGACGCCCGGCGCTCGGACCGGCCCGGCATCTACAAGAGTTCCGTGCTGGTCGGCCCGTCCGGTCCGACCGGCGCCCGCTACGACAAGATGCGGCTCGTCCCGTTCGGCGAGTACGTCCCGGCCCGTTCCCTGCTCGGCTGGGCGACCTCCGTCGGCAAGGCCGCCGGCGAGGACCGGATGCGGGGCACCGCGCAGACGGTGATGGACGCCGGCCACGGTCTGCGCGTCGGCCCGCTGATCTGCTTCGAGTCGGCGTTCCCGGACATGAGCCGGCATCTGGCGGCGGACGGCGCGGACGTGCTCCTCGCGCAGTCCTCCACCTCGACCTTCCAGCACAGCTGGGCCCCCGAGCAGCACGCATCGCTCGCCGCGCTGCGCGCCGCCGAGACCGGCCGCCCCATGGTGCACGCCACCCTGACCGGGGTGTCCGCCGTCTACGGCCCGGACGGGCGGCGCGTGGGCCCCTGGCTCGGCACGGACGCGAGCACCGCCCGGGTGTACGACATGCCGACCGCGCACGGGGTCACCCCCTACGTCCGCTTCGGCGACTGGCCGGTGCACGCGGCCCTGCTGGTGCTGGCCGCGGTGTGCGTGACGGAGGGCGTACGGGTGTTCAGGCCGCGCCGGAACGCTCCAGCACCGTCCGCACCACCCGCTCGCACAGTTCGTGAGTCTCCAGCGCGTCCCGGGCGCTGAGCACCTTCCCGGTGCGCACGGCGTCCAGGAAGGACAGCACGGCCTGCTCGATGCCGCGCTGCCGGGCGACCGGCACCCAGTCCCCGCGCCGCCGCACGGTCGGCTGCCCCTTGTGGTCTATGGTCTCGGCGAGGTTGACGACCTGGCGCTTGGTGTCCTGCCCGGAGACCTCGAGGATCTCCTCGGTGGAGCCGCTGAGCCGGTTCATCACGCCGAGCGCGGTGAACCCGTCCCCGCCGAGCTGGAGCACGACGTGGTGCAGCAGCCCGTCGCGCAGCCGGCCGCGCACGGTGACGTCGTCGACGGGGCCGGGGGCCAGGAACCGCAGGGTGTCCACGACGTGGATGAAGTCGTCGAGGATCATCTGCCGGGGTTCCTCGGGCAGTCCGACGCGGTTCTTCTGCATGAGGATCAGCTCGCGCGGGTGCTCGGCGCACTGCGCGTAGCCGGGCGCGTGGCGCCGGTTGAAGCCGACGGCGAGGGAGACGCCCCGCTCCTCCGCGAGCGCCACCAGACGCGCGGAGTCGGCGAGTTCGTAGGCGAGCGGCTTGTCGACATAGGTCGGCACGCCCGCCTTGAGGAGCCGGGTGACGATCTCGGGGTGGACGGCGGTGGGCGCGTGCACGAAGGCGGCGTCGAGGCCGGCGCCGAGCAGGGAGTCCAGGTCCGCGTGGCGCTGCGCGGCGGGCAGGTGGAGACTGTCGGCGACCCGGTGCAGCGTGGCGGGCGTGCGGGTCTGCGCGTGCAGTTCCACCTCGGGCCGCGTGCCGAGGACCGGCAGGTAGGCCTTCTGCGCGATGTCGCCGAGTCCGATGCAGCCGACCTTCACGTGCTCTCCCTCACCACTTGCGTCACCTGTCCGTGTCCGTCCGCACGGCAGCATACGGCGGCTGCGGGGGCCGCCCGTCGGCGATGCCGTCGAAGCCGCGCAGCAGCCAGGGCCGCGCCCGGGAGGCCGTGGCGATCAGGGTGTCCCGCGGGGCGAGCCCGGCGGGAAGCGGTGTCTCCTGCGTGGCGCGCCTTCCCCGCCGAGGTCCCGGAACCGGACGAGGTGCGCGCCGGTCCGCGGGAACTGCAGGCGGGGATGCCCGGCGGGCAAAAGGTGTGGTGTGACGGGCGCGGTCAGGAAATGATCGGGGCATGACGACCGAGCGCAGTGAGCCCGCCCAGAACGCCGACGAACGCACCATGCTGGAAGGCTGGCTGGACTACCACCGGCAGACCCTTGCCTGGAAGTGCGAGGGCCTGACCGACGAGCAGTTGCGCACGGCTCCGCTCCCGCCGTCCGAGCTGTCCCTGCTGGGGCTGGTGCGGCACATGGCGGAGGTGGAGCGGGGCTGGTTCCGCGAGGTGCTGACGGGCGAGGACGCGGAGCCCCTCTACTTCAGCGACGAGGACCCCGACGGCGAGTTCCACCTCACCGAGGCCGACACGTGGGCCGACGCCCACGCCGTCTGGCAGGCCGAGATCGAGACCGCCCGCCGCAACGCCGCCGGCTTCGGCCTGGACGACCTGTCCAAGGGCCGGGGCAGGAGCACCGGCGAGCCGTTCAACCTGCGCTGGATCTACACCCACATGATCGAGGAGTACGCCCGCCACAACGGCCACGCGGACCTCCTGCGCGAGCGGATCGACGGGGCGACGGGCGACTGAGGCACCCGGACCGGCGTACGGATCCCGGGCCCCGGTGGAGGCCGCCGGGACCGGCGGTGCTATGAGGTGTACGGCGTCACCTCGGCGCCGTCGCACGCACTCGGTACGGTGCGGGAGGTCACCCGTGCGGGGCATCATCCGCCCGTCGGGCGCCCACGGGCGGCGCGGACCCAGCAGAGTGGCGCGGGTGCATCGAACGACCACCGCAACGCTTCTGGTGACCGTGGCGGTCTCGGCCCTCACCGGCTGCGTCACGGTCCAGCGATCCCCCGCCACCGGCACCGCCGGGGCCCCCGCCGGGCGTCCGGCCCCGCATCCGGGGGGCGGCACCGGGCGAGGAGCCGTACAGGCTCCCGCCCGTGAGGCCCTGGGACGCGTCGGACCGTCCCCCACGCGGTCCCCGGCCCGGTCCTCGGCCCCGGCGGATTCGTCCGCGCAGTCGCGCCGGACCCCGCCACCGTCCTCCCCGAGCCACCATCTGCGCCTGGAGGTGCCCCGGTACGAGCACAAGCCGTACGTGCCGAGCGCGCCGCGCGCCGAGATCCCCGACATCGGCCACGCGGTGCCGGGAAACGCCGGCGTCTGCGACCTCGGCAGGGAGTACGGCCACTGGTCGGCGGACAGCCCCCAGTCGAGGATCTGCGGCCAGGCCTACCGCTGACCGCCGGGGAGCGGGAAGCACGGCGGGGCCACCGGGGACGCTGATCCGGCCGGCATGACCGGCGGCGGCGCTAGTCCGGCCGGCGGGGCGGTCCCGGCTCGCCCGGGGCGCCGGGACCGGACTCCCCCAGCCGCAGCGCCAACCGGTGGATCGCCGCGCGCACGCCGTCGCCGTAGCTGTCTTCGGCCAGGGCGACGGCCGCGCCGCGGGCCTGGTGGAGGTGGGCGCGGGCGGCCTCCGAGCGGCCGAGCCGGGCGTAGTCGGCGGCCAGGTTCAGCTGGAGGGACGGGTAGAGGGCGCGGACCGCCGCCGCGGCCCCGGTCTCGGGACCGGTGGGCCCGTCGTCGGTCAGTTCCCGGGCGGCCGAGAGCGCCCGCAGGTCCCAGGCCAGTTCGTCCACGGGGTCGTCCTGGGTGTCGGCCATGTAGTGGGCCAGGGTGCAGCGCTGGAGCGGGTCGCCGTCCTCGCCGATCTCGTGCCACAGGTCGAGGAAGCGCGTCCGGGCCTCTTCCCGGTCTCCCGCGTGATGCAGCAGCACGCCCTGCCCGATCCGTGTCATCACGACGTCCGACGCCGTCCGTCCCTGCTGTTCGGCCACCGCGTCCTCCAGCCCTGTCCCCGACCCGTCCCCACCGACGCTAGAGCCTGGCCGCCAAATCCCGGCGCAGACGCGTACGAAGGCCACTCCGCCGCCCGCCCGACCGGGCCCGACGGGCCGATCCCGCCCCGCCCCCACGGCTGGGCCGCCACGTCCTCGCTCCGCCGAACCGGACCGACGGACCCCCGTCGACGCACCGCGAACCCCCGGCCACGGCGGACCTCAGCACCCAGGCCGCCGCAGGCCGACGCTCCCGGGCCACGGCGCGCCGGGCACGCCGTCCCCGGCGCCCCGGGGTGCACCGGCTCCGCGGTCCGAAGGACCTACGGCATCGGAGCCGCCGGGCGGTGCACCCCTGGTCGGCGGCCCCCGCACCGGGACCGGCCCCCACGACCGAACCGGCGCTGAGCCCCCGCGCACCGGACCGGACCGCTCCCCCGTCACGAACCGCCGGCCGGCCGGAGCGCGTCCCCTGGGCGAACCGCCGCTCAGACCGGGGCCCGCACCTCGACCGGACCGCGCCTTGCCCAGGGACCGGCTCCGCGCCCGGATCTCTCTCCTCCGGAGAGCGGACTCTGCCGCCCCGTGGCTCCGCCGCACACTCGGGCTCCCGCCGGAACCCGGGTTTCACTCACCGGAGGCCGGGCTCCCCGAAGGCGCCTCCCCCGGAGACGGCGCTCGGCCCCGGGCGGGATTCCGCCCCCTCCCCCCGAGGGTCACCCCCGCACCCGTGCCCCCGGCCCGGTTCGCCCCCCCGGGCCCCCAGCCCCACGGAGCGGTACCGCCTCAGCCCAGGTTCGGAATCCGCCAGTCGATCGGCTCGTGACCCTGGCGGGCCACCGCCTCGTTGATCTGCGTGAACGGGCGCGAGCCGAAGAACTTCTTCGCCGACAGCGGCGAGGGGTGCGCCCCCTTCACCACCACGTGCCGGCTCTCGTCGATCAGGGGAAGCTTCTTCTGCGCGTAGTTGCCCCACAGCACGAAGACCGCCGGGTCGGGCCGGCTCGCCACCGCGCGGATCACCGCGTCGGTGAACTTCTCCCAGCCCCGGCCCTTGTGGGAGTTGGCCTCACCGGCGCGGACGGTCAGTACCGCGTTCAGCAGCAGCACGCCCTGCTCGGCCCACGGCATGAGGTAGCCGTTGTCCGGGACGGGCGTGCCCAGTTCCTCGTGCATCTCCTTGTAGATGTTGCGCAGCGACGGCGGGATCCGCACCCCCGGCCGCACCGAGAAGCACAGTCCGTGCCCCTGGCCCTCCCCGTGGTACGGGTCCTGCCCGAGGACGAGCACCTTCACCTTGTCGTACGGCGTGGCGTCCAGCGCGGCGAAGACCTCCTCGCGCGGTGGGTACACCGGCCCCTTCGCCCGCTCCTCCTCGACGAACTCGGTCAGCTCCTTGAAGTAGGGCTGCTGCAGCTCGTCGCCCAGAACCCCGCGCCAGGACTCGGGCAGCATGGCGATGTCGGTCACGTCAACGTCCTCACGATGTGCGGTCACTTCCAGGTCACCGAACCTACAGGCGACCACTGACAACGCCATCGCGGCCCGGGAACTGCCCGCCTACCAGCTGGTCTTGCGGTACAGCTCCCACATGGTCATGATCGACGAGGGGTCCAGCGCCCGCTCGCCGCCGGAGATGTCCTCGCTGGCGGCCACGTACTGCCGGCCCTGCCACAGCGGCAGCAGCCGCGCGTCGTCCACCAGGATCTGCTGCGCCTGCTCGAACTCCTTCACCACGGCCGCCCGGTCGCTCTCGCGCCGCGACTCGGGCAGCAGCACCCTGGTGATCTCGGGCGCCGGATAGGGCGTGCCGAGCGCGTTCTGCCGGCCGACGAACGGGGCGATGAAGTTGTCCGGGTCGGGGAAGTCGGGGGACCAGCCGCGCCCGAACACCGGGTACTCGCCCTTCTGGTAGCCCACGACGTACGTCTTCCAGGGCCGGCTGCGCAGGGTGATCGTGAACAGGCCGGAGGCGTCGAGCTGCCGCTTGAGTTCCCCGAACTCCTTCGCGGTCTCGGAGCCGTAGCGGTCGGTGGTGTACCAGAGGGTGAGCGGCACCTTCTCCTTGATGCCCGCGGAGGCGAGGATCCGGCGGGCCTTGCCGACGCTGGGGTCGCCGAAGTCGTCGAAGAAGCCGGTGGTGTGGCCGGTCAGGCCCTTGGGGACCATGGAGTACAGCGGGTCGACGGTGTCCTTGTAGACCTTGTGCGCGATGGCCGCCCGGTCCACGATCTGGGCGACGGCCCTGCGCACGGCCGGTTTCGCGGCCCACGGGTCCTTGGGGTTGAACACCAGGTAGCTGATGTCGGCGCCGGAGCCCTCGACGAGCTGGAGGTTCTGGTCGCCGTTGCGCTGGAGCGTGACCACGTCGTCGGCGGCGAGGCCGCGGTAGGTCACGTCGATCCCGCCGTTGCGCAGCTCCTTGACCATCGTCGCCGAGTCCTGGAAGTAACGGATCGTGACAGCATCGTTTCTCCGCTGGGCGTACCCCGTGTAGTGGCTGTTCCTGACCAGCTCGGCCCGCTTGCCCTCCTCGTAGGACTTCAGGGCGTACGGGCCGGAGCCGAACACCTGGCCGTCCTTGCGCAGCGAGTGGGCGGAGTAGTCGTCGGGGTCGACGATCGACATCGCGGGAGCGGCGAGCACGAACGGGAAGGTGGCGTCCGGCTTGTTGAGCCGGAAGACGACGTCCCGGCCGTCCACCGCCTGCACCTGGTCCAGACTGCCGAGCAGCCCGGCCGGGCCGCCGGGCACGTTGATGTTCCTGACGCGGTCGATGGAGAACTTGACGGCCTGGGCGTCCAGCACGTCCCCGTCGGCGAACTTCATGCCCGCGCGCAGCCGGCAGCGGTAGACGCGGTTGCCGGTGTCGGTGAACCCGCAGCTCTCCGCGGCGTCGGGCTGGGGCGTCGTGGCGCCGTTCGGGTAGGCCAGCAGGGTCTGGTAGATGTTGCGGAACAGCTCCCAGGAGCCGTCCCAGGAAGCCGCCGGGTCCAGCGTGGTGGGGGCGCTGGTGGTGCCCACCACGATCGCCTTGCCGGTGTCCGGGCCGCCGTCGGAAAAGACGCCGCACCCGGCCACCAGGCTTATGGACGCGATCGCCGCCGCCGGTTGCAGGCATCGGTTCCGGTTGAACACGCGCACGCTCCTCGATCCGCCGTACCACAAGGGACGGCAGACCATACCGCGGGTCGTCGCCCGGTGAACCCGCTTGCGCACGGTCTTGATCAGCGTGTGACTGACTACGTTGTCAACCCCTCGTAGGACGGTCGGCGGCGGCCCGTACGACGACGCCGGGGCCGTTTCCGTCAAGGGCGGCGGGGAAATCCTCACCGAACGGAAACGGCCCCGGCGGCCGGTCGGCGCGCCTGTGTCACGACCCGTCAGCCGACACCGGCGTTGAGGAAGATGCCGCCGTCGACCACGAGCGTCTGACCGGTGATCCAGTCGGACTGCTCGGAGGTGAGGAAGGCCGCCGCGCCGCCGATGTCGGAGGGGACGCCGAGCCGGCCGAGCGGGTAGGACGCCGCCGCCTCCTCCTCGCGGCCCTCGTACAGCGCCTGCGCGAACTTGGTCTTCACCACGGCCGGGGCGATCGCGTTGACCCGCACCCGGGGCGCGAACTCGTGGGCGAGCTGCTGGGTGAGGTTGATCATCGCGGCCTTGCTGACGCCGTAGGCGCCGATGAACGGCGAGGGCGCGAGACCCGCGACCGAGGCGATGTTGACGATCGCCCCGCCGTTCTCCTTCTGCCAGGCGTGCCAGGTGCGCTGCGCGAAGCCGAGCGCGGAGATCACGTTGGTCTCGAAGACCTTGCGCGCGACGTTCAGGTCGAGGTCGGCGATCGGGCCGAACACCGGGTTGGTGCCCGCGTTGTTGACCAGGTGGTCGACGCGGCCGAACGCCTCCATGACGCGCTCGACGGCCTCGGCCTGGTGCGCCACGTCGTGCGCCTTGCCCGCGACGCCGATGACCCGGTCGGCGCCGAGCCTGTCGACGGCCTCCTTGAGGGCGTCCTCGTTGCGGCCGGTGATGCACACCCGGTCGCCGCGGGCGACCAGGGCCTCGGCGACGCCGTAGCCGATGCCGCGGCTGGCGCCGGTGACGAGGGCGACCTTGCCGGAGAGTTCCACGGAAGTCATGTGTCCGGTCCCTTAGTCGAGCGGCCCGCCGGCCACGTACAGCACCTGGCCGGAGACGAAGCCCGCCGCGTCGCCGGTGAAGAAGGCGATGGCGTTGGCGATGTCCTCGGGCTCGCCGACGCGCTGCACCGGGATCTGGGTGGCGGCGGCGGCCTTGAAGTCCTCGAAGCCCATGCCGACGCGGTCGGCGGTGGCCTTGGTCATCTCGGTGGCGATGAAGCCGGGGGCGACGGAGTTGGCGGTGATGCCGAACTTGCCGAGCTCCTTGGCGAGGGTCTTCGTGAAGCCCTGCAGACCGGCCTTGGCAGCGGAGTAGTTGACCTGGCCGCGGTTGCCGAGCGCCGAGGACGACGACAGGTTGACGATCCGGCCGAAGCCCGCGTCCACCATGTGCTTCTGGACGGCCTTGGTCATCAGGAACGAGCCGCGCAGGTGCACGTTCATGACGGTGTCCCAGTCGGAGACGCTCATCTTGAACAGCAGGTTGTCGCGGAGCACGCCCGCGTTGTTGACGAGGATGGTCGGCGCGCCCAGCTCCTCGACGATCCGCGCGACCGCGGCCTCCACCTGCGCCTCGTCGGACACGTCGGCGCCGACCGCGACGGCCCGGCCGCCGGCCGCGGTGATCTTCTCCACGGTGTCCTTGCAGGCGGCCTCGTCGAGGTCGATCACGGCGACGGCACGGCCCTCGGCGGCCAGTCGTACGGCGGTGGCGGCGCCGATGCCGCGCGCGGCACCGGTGACGACGGCTACCCGCTGGTCAGTGGTGGACATGTTCTGCTTCTCCTCGCCCTTGAGAGAACCCGGTCGCCCTGGAGAGAACCCGACCTGCGGTGAGCGACCGCTTAGTACCTTCGGTAGACGTGACGCTAGAAGCCTTGGCACCCGGTGTCAACGGGACACCGGGCGGGTGTGATCCATTACCTCACCAGGAGGTCCAGCAGGCGCTCCGTCTCGGCCACCGGATCGGCGGTGAGACCGGTGTGGACGGGGCCGGGCTGGACGATCGTGGAGCGGGGCGCGACCAGCCAGCGGAACCGCCGGCCGGCGTCGTCGCCCGCCGCCTGCCCGGCGGCCGGACCGCCGGCGCACACGCGCTCCACGGCGCCGAGCGCGGCGCGCACCCCGGCCACGTCCGCGGCCGGGTCGAGGGCGAGCAGCCGGGCCTCGTCCAGATGGGTGCGGGCGCCGACGTAGCCCCGGGCGCGGCAGTAGACGAGCACGCCGGCGTTGACGCACTCGCCGCGCTCGATGCGCGGCACGACCCGCAGCAGCGCGTACTCGAACACGTCGCGGTCGCCGCCCTGGCCCGCCCTGGTGATGTGCCGGCCGCCCGCCTGACGGCCGCCGAGGATGTGGTGGTCGCTCACTTCGCCCCCTGGAGGCCGTCGACGCGTTCGTGGATGACAAAGGCGCGGGCCAGCAGCGGCCGCGCGTAGGCCCGACGCAGGTCGTCGGGGGTGTCGAAGCCGGGCTCGCCGGCCAGCCAGACGTCCGGGATCTCGGCGGTCACCTCGGCGAGCAGGTCCTCGGTGACCAGGGGCGCCAGTTCGGCCGCCGCGGCCTCGACATCGGGCCGGAAGGCGGCGAGGGCGTGGTCGGAGGCGTCGTAGGGGCGGGCGGCGGAGGCCTCTGCGCCGGGCCAGTTGTGGTGCCAGATCATGGTCGCGCCGTGGTCGATGAGCCACAGCTCGCCGTGCCGGCGCAGCAGGTTGGGGTTGCGCCAGGACCGGTCCACGTTGTTGACCAGCGCGTCGAACCAGACGATCCGTCCGGCCTCGCGCGCGTCCACCGGGAAGGCGAGCGGGTCGAAGCCGAGCGCGCCGGAGAGGAAGTCCATGCCGAGGTTGGCGCCGCCGCTGGACCTCAGCAGCTCCTGCACCTGCTCCTCGGGTTCGCCGAGACCCAGCACCGGGTCCAGTGCGATCGTCACCAGCCGGGGCACCCTGAGTCCCAGCCGGCGGGCGAGTTCACCGCAGACCACCTCGGCGACGAGCGTCTTGCGGCCCTGTCCGGCGGCGGCGAACTTCAGGACGTACGTCCCGAAGTCGTCGGCCTCCACCAGCCCGGGCAGCGAACCGCCCTCACGCAGGGGCGTGATGAACCGCGTCGCGTTGACTTCCTTGAGCATCGCCCCAGGTTACTTGGGATCCTTCCCGCGACGACGCCGTCCGGACACCGGCCCCGCGGCGGGGGTGAACGCCGGGCGCCCCACGGCCGTACCCCTGTGCGGATCACGAGATCCGTCCGCGCAGTCCGCACGAAGGGAACGTCGGCATGACCAGCGAATCGCTTTTGCCCCAGGGGGCGCCCGCCCGCCGCACGGTCGTCGCGGCGGTGGGCGCGACCGGACTCGCCCTCGGGCTCGGCGCGTGCGGCTCGGACGAGCCGCCGTCCTCCGGCGCGGGCGCGGCGGACCACGGCGGCTCGGGCGGCGCCGCGGCCGGTTCCGGCGGCGTGCTCGCGCGGACCGCCGACATCCCCGAGGGCGGCGGCAAGGTGTTCGCCGCGCAGGGCGTGGTGGTGACCCAGCCGGCCAAGGGCCGGTTCGAGGCGTTCTCCTCGACCTGCACCCACCAGGGCTGCGCGGTGAACCGGGTGGCGGACGGCGTGATCAGCTGCCCCTGCCACCGCAGCGAGTTCTCGGCGGCGGACGGCAGCGTGAAGAAGGGACCCGCGACCCGGCCGCTGCCCGCCAAGAAGATCTCCGTCGCCGGGGACGAGATCAGGCTGGCCTGACGGCCGGTCCGGCCGCCGGGTGCGGTGCGCTGAAGGGTCGTTGCGCGCGCAGGCGGGGGGCCTCATCCTCGGAGGACGTCTCCCGCCGGGGACCCCCGGCCCGGCGCCTTCGCCGGGGACGAGGGAGACGAGAGGACAAGAGGGGGCCGTATGACCGTCGGGCAGCGCCGGGGCCGGAAGATCATGATGACGCCGGGCGAGCTGGACGAGTTCCTCGCCACCGAGCGCACCTGCCGGGTCGCGACCGTCTCGGCCGGCGGCGCACCGCACGTCAGCGCCCTGTGGTTCGTGTGGGACGGCGCCTCGCTGTGGCTGTACTCGGTGGTGCGCAGCAGGCGCTGGGCCGACCTGCGCCGCGATCCGCGGGTGGCGATCGTCGTCGACACGGGCGAGGAGTACGACCGCCTGCGCGGCGTGGAGCTGTCCGGTGCGGTGGAGTTCGTGGGCGAGGCGCCGCGCACCGGCCAGCTGCGCGCCGAACTCGACCTGCCCGAGACGCTGTTCGCCCGCAAGTACTTCGGCCTGGAGGAGATGCCGCACGACGGCCGGCACGCGTGGCTGCGGCTGACCCCGGAGAAGACCGTCTCCTGGGACTTCAGCAAACTGGGGTCTGTCTAGGGCGTGTTCCGACCGGGCCGGGCGGGCGGCGGCCAATCGGCGACCGTCCGCCGGGCGCCCCCCGGGGGGAAGCGGCCCCAAGGGACGAACTCCGGGGGACGTCCGAAGGGGCACCCCTCAAGGGGTGAGCGGCCGCGCCCTCAGGCGATCCGCTCCCCCGCCGCCCGCAGGGCGTCCACCGCCGCGCGGATCGAGGGGCGGCGGTCGGCGTCGGCGCGCCACACGGCGTAGACGTGCCGACGTACCGTCTGCCGCACGGCGACTGTCCGCACCCCGGCGGGCAGCGGCCCCCGCCCGAGCCGCGGCGCGACGCACACCCCCAGGCCCGCCGCGACCAGGGCGAGCTGGGTGGCGTGCTCCTGCGCGCGGTGGGCGATGCGCGGTTCGACGCCCTTGGAGCGCAGGGTGTCCAGCAGCCACTCGTGGCAGAACTCGGCCTCGGCCCAGGTGATCCAGTCGTCGTCGGCGAAGTCCTCCAGGCCAGCCTCGGCGCGGTCGGCGCAGGGGTGCGTGGCGGGCAGGGCCACGTCGGCGGGGTCGTCGAGGATCGGCGCGCGGGAGAGACCCTCGGGCACCGGCAACGGCTTGTTGTACCAGTCGAGGACGAGGGCCAGGTCGACGTCGCCGCGCTGCACGGCGCGCAGGGCGGGCGCGGGCTCCATCTCGGTGGTGGTGACGGCGAGGCCGGGGTGCCGGGTGCGCAGCTCGCGCAGCGCCAGCGGGAACAGGCCGCGCGCCGCGGTGGGGAACGCGCCGAGGCGCAGTTCGCCGACGACCTGTCCGCGCCGGGCCTCCAGATCGGACTGGGCGAGCTGGACCTGGGACAGGATGCGTGCCGCGTGCTCGGCGAGCAGGCGACCCGCGTCGGTGAGGCGGACGCCCCGGCCGTTCCTGGCCAGGAGCTGCTGGCCGACCTCGCGCTCCAGCTTGGCCATCTGCTGGGAGACGGCCGAGGTCGTCACGTGCAGCCCGTCGGCGGCGCCGCTGACCGAGCCGTGCCGGGCGAGGGCGTCGAGGGTGCGCAGGCGCTCCAGGTTCAACATGTAAGCGATGCTACGAGATATCGCGCGCGAATTCTCGATTGTGCTACGAGGTCGGTGCCGTGCATCGTACGACCATGAGCACCACGACCGCCTCCTCACCGTCCGCCCCAGCCGAATCCGCCGAACCGGTCGGACCAGTCGGGCCCCGCCTGCACTGGCGGGTCCGGTTCGCCTTCCTCGCGCTGGTGTGGGGCTTCAGCTTCCTGTTCATGAAGGTGGGCACACGCGGCTTCGCTCCCTTCCAGGTGACGCTGGGGCGGCTGGTGTTCGGGACCGCGGTGCTGGCGGTGGCGATGGCCGTGAAGCGGGAGCGGCTGCCGCGCGGTGCCCGCACCTGGGGTCATCTGGCGGTCGCGGGGTTCCTGCTCAACGCGCTGCCGTTCTCCCTGTTCGCGTACTCGGAGCTGACGATCCCGTCCACGCTCGCCGGCATCTGCAACGCGACCTCGCCGCTGTGGGGCATGGCGCTCTCGCTCGTCGCGCTCTCGGAGGACCGCCCGACCCGGGTGCGGGTGGCGGGGCTGGGCCTCGGCTTCCTCGGGGTACTGACGGTGCTGGGCGCGTGGCAGGGCTTCCACGGCCTGGACGCGGGCGGCACGGCGATGGCCCTGCTGGCCTCGCTGAGCTACCCGGTCGGCTGGATCTACGTCCGCCGCACCCTGGCCGGTTCCACCGAGTCCCATCTGTCCCTCACGGGCGGGCAGTTGCTGCTGGCCACGGTCCAGCTGGCCGTGGTCACACCGCTGTTCACCAGCCTGCCGAGCCGTCTGGAGTCGGGTCCGCTCCTCGCGATCGCCGCGCTGGGTGCGCTGGGCACCGGCGTCGCGATGCTCGTCCAGTACGGCCTGGTCGCCGAGGTCGGGCCGACCACGGCGCAGATGGTCACCTATTTCGTCCCGGTCATCGCCGCCGCGGCGGGCGTCGCGGTGCTCGGCGAACACCTGGGCTGGTCCACCCCGGTCGGCGCGGTCGTCGTCCTGGCGGGCGCGGCGCTGACCCAGGTCCGGCTCGGCAGGGGCGGCCGCCCGGGCCGCACGCCCCTGGGGAAGGCCGCCGCCGGCGCCCTGCGGGAGGAGTCCGACGGGACCGCACCGGCGTCGGCCTCGCCCGTGGCGGAGGCCGCTCCCCGGTCGGCGCCCTCGGCGCCGGGCCGCGCCGCGTAGGGGGACCACCGCACAGGTCGCTGCTCCCAGGAGGTCCGCCGGAGCCCCGGTGCAGGCCGCCCGCCACGGCGGTGGGCCGGGGACCCTCGCCGTCGCGGCCGCCGGCCGTCGTCCCCGCGTCGGCGAGGCGCGACCGCAAGACGCAACCGATGGGCGCACCCGGTGGCCGCGTCCGCTACACGTACCCCCGCGCGGGCGCGGGTCCCAGCGCCGCGGCCACCGCGTCCGCCAGCCGCTCGGTCTCCTCGCCCCGCAGCGTCGAGACGGTGATCCGGATTCCGGGGGGCGCGCCCAGCCGGAAGCGGGCGCCGGGGGCGACGGCCCAGCCGGCGTGCAGCAGCCGGGCGACGGCCCCGGTCTCGTCCGGCACGGGCACCCACACGTTCATCCCGCTGCGGCCGTGGGCGGCGACCCCGCGCTCGGCCAGCGCGCCGATCAGCGCCTCGCGCCGTCTGTCGTACTCCGCCGGCGCCCCACGCGCGGCCGGCACGTCGTCCGCCCACAGGCGCGCGACGGCCCGCTGGAGCAGCAGACTCACCCAGCCCGCGGCCAGCCGCTGTCTGCCGCGGACCCGGTCGACGGTGACCGCGTCCCCGGTGAGGACGGCGAGGCGCAGGTCGGGGCCGTAGGCCTTGGCGACCGACCGGACGAAGGCCCAGTGCCGGGTGACCCCCGCGAGCGGGCACAGGGGGACGTCGACGATGCCGTGGCCGTGGTCGTCCTCGATGAGCAGCGTCTGAGGATGCTCGCGCAGCACGGCCCGCAGGGCACGCGCGCGCGTGGCGCTCACCGCGGCGCCGGTCGGGTTCTGCGCCCGGTCCGTGACGATCAGCGCGCGTGCGCCGCCCGCGAGGGCGCGGCGCACCTCGTCGGGCAGGGGCCCCTCGTCGTCCACCGCGACGGGCACCGTGCGCAGCCCCAGGGCCGGCGCCAGATCGAGCGTGCGCCCCCAGCCGGGGTCCTCCACGGCGACCGTGTCGCCCTGCTTGAGATGGGCCGTGAGGACCCGCTCGATCGCGTCCAGTGAGCCGGACAGCACGGCCAGCGGCCCCTGCGGCACTCCGTCGGCGTCGAGTTCGGCCCGGGCGGCGCGCTGCAGCTCCGGGTCGACGGGCGTGTCCCCGTACAGGACGGGCTCGCGGTCGGCGCGGGCCGCCGCCTCGGCGAACGCCGGTCCCAGCGGCGGCAGCAGCGCCGGGTCCGGATTGCCCGCCGACACGTCCCGCACGCCTTCCGGCACGTCCACGCGGATGTGGTCCCGTCCGGTGGTGGCGGGCGCGGGCCGCACCCGGCTGCCCCGGCGCCCGGCGGTCTCGATGACCCCGCGCTCGCGCAGCACCCGGTACGCGGCGGCGACGGTGTTCGGATTGACCCCGAGCCGGGTCGCCAACTCCCGCATGGGTGGGAGCAGTTGCCCCGGTTCCAGGTCTCCGCTGCCCACCGCGCGTTCGACGCTCGCGGCGATATCCGCCGCGCGCCGCCCCTCGATCCGATATCCTCCTAGCACAAAGCAGATTATGCACTAGTGCAATGGAGACCGCAATGCAGGGCACCCAGCAGCCGACACCGCCGTCCGGCGCCTACACCCCGACCGACCGCACCGTGCCCACCCGCTCCCCCAAGCGCGCGTCCTACGACAAGGAGCTGGTGCACGCGATACTCGACGAGGGCTACGTCTGCCATGTCGGCTTCGTCCGCGACGGCGCGCCCGTGGTCCTCCCGACGCTGTACGGCCGGGTGGGCGAGCGGCTCTACGTGCACGGCTCGACGGGCTCGCGCCCCCTGCGCATGGCCGGCCAGGCCGATCCGGGGCTGCCGGTGTGCCTGACGGTCACGCACGTCGACGGCCTGGTGCTGGCCCGCTCGGCTTTCCACCACTCGATCAACTACCGCTCCGTGGTGGTGCACGGCATCGCCCACCAGGTCACCGACCCGCAGGAGAAGCGGACCGCGCTGGACGCGCTGGTGGACCATGTGGTGCCGGGCCGGGCCGCCGACTCGCGCCCCGCCAACGCCAAGGAACTGGCGGCGACCGCCGTGCTCCGCATCGACCTGGCCGAGGTCTCCGCCAAGCTGCGCACCGGCGGCGTCAACGACGAGCCCGAGGACCTCTCCCTCCCCCACTGGGCGGGCGTCGTCCCGGTCGACCGGAGGTACGGCGCTCCGCTGGCCGACCCGGACCTGGCCCCCGGCACGGAGCTGCCGGACTACCTCAGGGCGCTGTGATGCTCGTCCACCCCTGGGACGCGCCCCGCGAGGGCGCGGAGTGGCAGCGCTGGCTGGCCGAGCACGACTTCGGCCAGCTCGCCGTGAACGGCCCGCCGGGCGAACCGCCGTGGGTCCAGCCGCTGCACTTCGCCTACGACGCCGGCCGGGGCGAGGCCGTCACCCACCTCGCCCGCCCGAACCCCCTGTGGCCCGCCGTCGCGGCGCGTCCGGAGGTCCTGCTGAGCGTGGTCGACGACTACGTGTTCGTACCGGGCCCCTGGCAGGCGGAGCCGCACACCCCGCCGGAGCACGGGGTGCCGACCAGCTTCTACGCCGCCGTCCAGCTGCGCTGCACCGCCCATGTCGTGGACGACCCGGCCGAGAAGGCCGAACTGCTGAACCGGCAGCTCGGCCACTTCCAGCCGGACGGCGGCTCGGCCCGCGCGGCGGTGGGGGAGGCCCCGTACGGCCGGCAGCTGTCCGGCATCCGCGGTCTGCGCCTGGCGGTGACCGGCGTGCGCGCCAAGTTCAAGTACGGCGGCAAGCGCTCCACCGAGGTGCGCGCCGGGATGGCGGACCACCTGGCCGAACGGGACGGCCCCCGGGACGCGGCGGCCCGGGACCACCTGCTCCGCAGGCAGGACGTCTGACGCGGAGCCGGTCTCCCCCGCGACCCGGACCGCACCGGCGCGGCCCGGACCGGCGGACGGCAGGGCCCTCCGGTACGGGCCGGACCCCGCGACGGCGGGACGGTGGGGTCCGCCTCAGACGAGGGCCGGCTCCGCCGGTACCGCACGCGCCCCGCGGGCCTCCGCCACGGCGAGGCCCGCGACCGACCCCAGCATCAGCGCGGTGCCGGCCAGCGTCGCCGGCGTCAGCCGCTCGCCGAGCAGGGTCACCGCCAGCGCGGCGGCGCTCACCGGCTCCAGCAGCATGATCACGGACACGGTGGCCGAGCGGACCACGGCCGCGCCCGCGAAGTAGAGGGCGTAGGCGAGAGCCGTCGGGATCGTGCCGATGTAGCCCAGCAGCCACAGTAGCCGGACGGGGTCGGCGGCGTGCGGGACCAGCCCCTCCACCAGCGCGAACGGCAGCAGGCAGACACTGGCCACCGCGAACGCGCCCACGGTCGTGGCGGAGTTGTCCGTCCCGCCGTCCCGCCCCCACCAGCGGGTCAGCAGCGTCATCACGCTGTAGCCGGCCGCCGACGCCAGGGCCAGCAACACGCCCCACGGGCGCACGGTCGCGCCGCCGCTGCCGAGCACCAGCACGGCCAGCCCGGCGAGCGCGCCGACGACAGCGGTCAGCCCGGACCGGCCCAGCCGCTCGCCCAGGGCGATGCGCGCGCCGAGGGCGATCAGCACGGGTCCGGCGCCGAGGGTGACCACGGTCGCGACGGCGAGCCCGGTGGCCTGGACCGCGGCGAAGTAGGCGGTCTGGAAGACGGCGAGGCCGACCCCGGTGGCGCCGGCGCGCAGCAGCCGCCGACGGGCCGGTACGGCCGCGGCGGTGCGGGCGCGCGGCCGCAGCAGGCGGGCGGCGAGGAGGAGGACGACGCCGATCGCGCAGCGCCAGAAGGACAGGGCTGACGGACCCATGTCACTGGCCCGGTAGACCAGGGAGGCGGCGGCGCCCGCGGTGCCCCAGGCGGCGCCGGCGACGGTCAGGTAGAGGAGGCCACGCCCGATGGGCAGGCCGGAGGAAGTGTGCGACACGAGTTCTCTCCGCAGAGGTGCAGAAGTTCGGAAACGGCCGGCCCCGGTCGGGCGGGGCGGCGGACTTCTTCTGCGGGCAGCACGGCTCGGCCCGGCGAGACGCCGGGCAGGTCACCGGAGGGCCCGCCTCAGGCGGCCGGAGGCGGGAGAACGAGTGCGCGTGCGTGCATGATCGCCACTTTATGCCGCCGTTCCGCGTGCCGACAACTCCTGCTCCGCCCGGTCGCCGCCACGTGCCACGGGCTGAGCGGACCGTTCGGCGGGAGCCGAGGACTGCGCGATGAACGCGCCCAGCAGGACGACGGCGCCGCCGGCGATCTGCGGGGCGGACAGGTGCTCGCCGAGCAGCACCCAGGCCAGGACCGTCGCGATCACCGCTTCCAGGCACGCCACGACGCCGGCGACCTGCGGCGAAAGGCGGCGGACCGAGAGCACTCCGGTGACGTAGGCGAGGACGGTGGCGACGAGCACGATCCACAGCAGCAGCACGACGGCCGGGACCGGGGTGCCGTTCATCTGCGCGGTATGGGCGAGCACGGACCAGCGCATGCCCCAGGGGCGGGCCACCGCGGTCAGGACGGCGGCGCCGACGAGCAGGCCGTAGGCGATGACGCCCAGCGGGTCCGGGGCCCGGTCGCCCGCGTCGCCGCCCTGGTCCGACAGGACGAAGTAGCCGACCTGGCAGCAGGCGGCGCCGAGGGCGAGCAGCAGTCCGAGGGCGTCGAAGCTCAGCCCGGACCAGACCTCCACCACGCACGCGAGTCCGCCGGCCGCGAGGACCACGCCGAGCGCGGCGGCACGGGTGACCGGCCGCCGCTGCACGAACCGGACCCAGCCGAGGACCAGGGCCGGCGCCAGGTACTCCACGAGGAGGGCGACGCCGACGGGGATACGGGAGAGCGCGGCGAAGTAGCAGGCCTGGACGCCCGCCACGGCGAGCAGGCCGAACCCGGCGAGCAGGGCGGGACGGGTACGCGGCAGCGCGCGGTGGCGCACGGCGAGCGGCAGCATGACGAGGGCGGCACCGGTGACCCGCAGCCACACCACGTGCAGCGGGTCGAGGCCCGCCTCGATCAGCGGCTTGGCCGCGACGCCGGAACCGCCGAAGGCGAGCGCGGACACGAGCGCGAGACCGAGTCCGACGCCCTTGCCGGAGTGGCCGTGACTGATCGCAGACGTACGCATCGGCACATGATGACAGGCGATGACATGACCGTCATCCCCCATAGCTGCTGTCTCACCGGCTGGACCCGGGACGGTTCCTCAGCAGGCGGCCCGGGCGTCCCCGGCCCGCTCCTCCGGGAGGTCCCCGGCATCGCCCGAGAGCCGGGCGGCCGCCTCGCGGGCGTCGATCCCGGCACGGGCGAGGACCTCGACGGCACGGGCCTCCGGGTCGAGGAGGAGCCCGGCGAGCAGGTCGACTCCCCCGGCCGGTCCGCCGCCCCGCCGGGCGGCCCGCTCGCGGGCGTGCACGAGCGCTGCCGAGGCCAGGGGGGAGCGGCGGTCCGGGCCGGCCGCCCCCGCACCGGCCGCCCCCGCGCGCGCCGAGTCGGTCGCGTCCGTGTCCGTCGCCGTGTCCGTCACCACCGGCAGGGCGCCGGAGTCCTCCACGGTGGACTGCCAGCGCAGGCCGTAGCCGATGCTGCGCTGGACGAGGTAGCCGAGCAGCCGCGCGATCCGCGGGCCGCCGCCCACGGCGGCGCGCACCTCGGGGTCGGACTCCAGGAGCGTGTGCAGCAGATGGGCGGTGTCGGTCTGCCGGTCCCCGTCCCGGACCGCCCGCCGGCGCGCGGCGGCGAGCACCGCCGCCAGTTCGTCGCTGAGTCCCGCGGTGTCGTCCGGAAGGCGGTCGTCCTGGTCGTGGGCCGACTGCCCGGGGATACGGTCGTGCACGTCTCCCACCCCATCAGTCTCCCGGGCTCCGGTCGTCCCCGGCGGGAACCATTCGCGCCTCCCACGAGGAGTGGACCCGGCCGGGCGGGATCTCCTCCTCACGGAGGAGATCCCGATCCGCCCGGCGACCGGCGTCCGCGTCGGCCCAGCGGATCAGTCCTCGTCGGCGAGGATCAGGTACAGCTTCTTGCGGGCCTCGTTGATGACGGCGAGGGCCTTGTCGCGCTGCTCCTTGGTGCCGGTCTTCCAGACCTGGCCGAAGGCCTCCATCAGACCGAAGCCGGCCTGGCGGATCTCGCCGAGGGCCTCCCAGTCGACTCCCCGCGAGGCCTCCTCCCAGGGGGCGTCCGGGCCTTCGTCGGCGGCGGCGCGGCCCGCCTCGGTGAGCGCGAACAGCTTCTTGCCGCCCTCGCTCTCACTGGCGATCAGGCCCTCGTCCTCCAGCAGTTGCAGGGTGGGGTAGACCGAGCCGGGGCTGGGCTTCCACGCACCGCCGCTGCGCTCGGCGATCTCCTGGATCATCTCGTAGCCGTGCATGGGGCGGTCCTTGAGGAGCGCCAGGATCGACGCCCGTACGTCGCCGCGCCGCGCCCGGCCGCGCGGTCCGCCGCGCCCCCGCCCGCCCCAGGGTCCCGGGAAGCCCGGGCCGAATCCGGGGCCGCCGGGGCCGAAGCCCGGTCCGCCGCCCCGGCCGCCCGGCCCCCCCGGCCCGAAGGGCCCGAAAGCCGCGCGCCGTCCGTCGAAGCCGCCGAGCCCTCCGAAGCCGCCCCGGTGACCGCCGTGCCGCTGTCCGTGTTCGGGTCCGTGGGAACGCATCACAACCACTCCATTCCATCGGTGACCTGTCGCGATGCTTCAACGATATATCGGGACACTACTTACGACAACCCCTCCCGACCTGCTCCGTCACCTGGCCGGGATGACGAACGGACCGGGAGACACAAGCAGCGGGCCGCCGACCTCACGATCGGCGGCCCGCTGGACCCTGACGAACCGCGCCCTCAGTCGAGGCAGAACTCGTTGCCCTCGACATCCTGCATCGCCAGGCACGACTCGTTCTCCTCGTCGGCCGGCAGCAGGCGCACCCGCACCGCGCCGAGCGCGACGAGTCGCGCGCACTCCGCCTCCAGCGCGGCGACCCGCTCCTCCCCCACCAGGCCGGTGGCGACCCGTACGTCGAGGTGGACCCGGTTCTTGACGACCCTGCCCTCGGGAACGCGCTGGAAGTACATCCGCGGGCCCACCCCGGAAGGGTCCGTGCAGGTGGCCCACTCGCCCCGCCGCTCGGCCGGCAGCGAGTGCTGGTACTCGTCCCACGAGGCGAACCCCTCGGGCGGCGGCGGAGCGACGTACCCCAGCACCTCGCACCAGAACCGGGCGACGCGTTCGGGGTCCGCGCAGTCGAAGGTGACCTGGAACTTCTTGATCGACGGCATCGGCTCACCGTAGCGGGCGCGCTCCCCGCCGACAGCTGGTTTTCCCCGTAGCCGGAACCACCGCGCCTTGCAGGCCGCCGACGTGCGATTGGCCTTGGCACCGCACTCCGGACGCCCCCTACCGTCTGGGCATGCGCATTCGAATCGTCGACGCCTTCACCGACCGTCCCTTCGCCGGCAACCCCGCGGGGGTGCTGCTCCTCGACGCCTTCCCCGACGACGACTGGCTCCAGAACGTGGCGCTGGAGGTGAACCACGCCGAGACGGCCTTCGCCCACCGGCTGCCCGAGGGCGCGGAGGCCGACTGGGCGCTGCGCTGGTTCACGCCCGCCACCGAGGTGGCGATGTGCGGGCACGCCACCCTCGCCACCGCCCACGTCCTGCACACCACCGGCACGCACACCGGCCCGGTGCGCTTCGCCACCCGCAGCGGCGTGCTCATCGCCACGCCCGCCGACGACGGCTCGATCACCCTGGACTTCCCCACCGCCCCGCTCACCGCCGTCGAGGTGCCCGACGGGGTCGCCGAGGCCCTGGGCGCGGAGCCGTTCACCGCCTTCGACACCGGTCCGAGCGTCGGCGACCTGGTGGTGGAGCTGGCCGACGAGAAGACGGTGCGCGGTCTGACCCCCGACCACAAGGCGCTGGCCGCCTACTCGACGCGGGGCCTGATCGCCACCGCCCGTGCCGAGGACCCGGCCCGCGGCTACGACTTCGTCTCGCGCTGCTTCTTCCCGAACGTGGGCATCGACGAAGACCCGGTCACCGGCAGTGCCCACACCGCGCTCGCCCCGTACTGGTCCGAGCGCCTGGGCCGCCCCGACCTCACCGGCCTCCAGGCCTCCCCGCGCTCCGGACGGGTCCGCACGGGCCTGCGCGGCGATCGCACCCTGCTCACCGGCTGCGCGGTCACCGTCATCGACGGCGAGCTGCGCGCCTGACGGTCCACTCGTCACGCTGTCGGCAGCCAGCCCACCTTGCCGGCCAGCACGGCGTAGCCCACGAACGCCCCGATGTCGAGCAGCGAGTGGGCGACCACCAGGGGGCCGACCCGGCCCCACCGCCGGTACAGCCAGACGAAGACCACGCCCATCGCCATGTTCCCGAGGAATCCGCCGACGCCCTGGTAGAGGTGGTACGAGCCGCGCAGGACGGAACTGGCCACCAGCGCCGTCCCCGCGGACCAGCCGAGCCGGTCCAGCCGGCGCAGCAGGTAGCCGACGACGATCACTTCCTCCAGGACCGCGTTCTGCACGGCGGAAAGGATCAGCACCGGGTACTTCCACCACACCGGCGGCAGCGCCTCCGGCACCACCGTGAGGTTGAAGCCGAGGCCGCGGGCGGCGAGGTAGAAGGCGATCCCGGTGCTGCCGATCACCGCCGCGATCGCGGCCCCGCGGCCGAGGTCGGGCCAGGGGCGGGTGCGGTCGAAGCCGAGCACGCGCAGGCTCTGCCCCTCGCGCAGCAGGAGGTGCGCGACCAGGGCGACGGGCACGAGGGCGGTGGCGATCCCGAAGAGCTGCCAGGCGAGGTCGAGCCAGGGGCGGCCGGGCGCGGCGGACGCGTTGAGGGTGGCCGCCTGATCCTTGAGGCCGCCGGGTTTGGTGACCGATCCGATGAAGCTGATCAGGGCGGACACTCCGCTCGCCCCGAGCGAGAGCGCCAGGACGAGCAGTGTCTCGTCGCGCAGGATCCTCCGCGACAGCTCCTCGCGCGGCAGGGCGCCGCCCCCGGGCCCCGCCTCCGTCTCAGCCTGCACACCGGCCTCCCGTACCACCGTCGTCGGAGGTCACAGCTTGCCCGATCAGCCCGGCGCGAGCACGGCCGACCCCGGCATGCGCCCGCGCCGCGCATCCCCGGGCCGCCCGCACGCACAACGGGACCACGGGCAGCGGGTTCGGACGGACGGCGGCCGGACTGATACGGCACACGGACGACGCCTGGGGCCGTCCGGCGGCACACCGCTCCCGGTCCCCGGCCGCGGAAACAGCGGACCGAGGCAGGAGCCGGGAGCGGTTCCGCGAACCGGTCGCACCCTGAAGCGGGAGCCACCCCCGCGGGGCATACTGCTCACAGGCACAAGCGCCCCCCGAGCAGGAGCGAAAGCGCCCCTGAGCGCGGGAGCCGTCCTCAGCCGAGCGGCACCGGCGCCGGCAACCCCGCCGGCCAGGTGTGCACCGGCTCGCCGAGCTGCATCAGCTCGCAGTAGCGGCGGGTCGTCGCGGCCAGGGCGGCCTCCCGGTCCATGCCCTTCTCCAGGGCGCGGTGGAAGGTCGCGGCCTGCCACTGCGCGCCGTTGGTGCGGCGGCGGCACCGCTCCTCGATCACGCCGAGGTACAGGTCGCGGTCGGCCCGCTCCACTCCCCAGGCGGTGAGTCCGGCCTCGGCCAGCGGCAGCAGTTCGTCGCGGACGAGGGTGACGGCGTCGACCTCGGCCGTACCGGAGTGGCGGCCGCGCCTGGGCCAGGTGAAGCGGGCGTCGATGCCGTGCCGGCAGGCGGCCTCGAAGTTGGCCGCCGCCGCCTCGAAGGGCAGCCGGGTCCACACGGGCCGCGGTTCGTCGGCGAGGGAGCGGACGAGGCCGTAGTAGAAGACGGCGTTGGCGACCACGTCGGTGACGGTCGGTCCGGCGGGCAGCACCCGGTTCTCCACCCGCAGATGCGGGACGCCGTCGGCGATGTCGTAGACCGGGCGGTTCCAGCGGTAGATCGTGCCGTTGTGCAGGACCAGCTCGGCGAGTTTCGGGACGCCTCCCTCGGCGAGCACGTCGAGCGGGTCCTCCTCGTCGCAGATCGGCAGCAGCGCCGGGAAGTAGCGCAGGTTCTCCTCGAAGAGGTCGTACGCCGAGGACACCCAGCGCTCGCCGAACCAGGTGCGCGGCCTGACGCCCTGCGCCTGGAGCTCCGGCGGGCGGGTGTCGGTGGACTGCTGGAAGAGCGGCGGCCGCGACTCGCGCCACAGCTCGCGCCCGAACAGGAAGGGCGAGTTGGCGCCGACGGCTATCTGCGCGGCACTGGCCGCCTGCGCCGCGTTCCACACGTCCGCGAACCGGTCGGGGGTGACCTGGAGGTGCAGTTGCACGGAGGTGCAGGCGGCCTCGGGAACGATCGACTTCGAGGTGCACACGAGGTGCTCCACCCCGTCGATGTCGAGCGCGAAGTCCTCGCCGCGGGCCGCGACGATCTGGTCGTTGAGCAGGGTGTAGCGGTCGACGTCGGAGAGGTTGGACGAGACGAGGTCGTCCCGGCCCAGGGTCGGCAGGATGCCGATCATCGCAATTCCCGCGTCCACCTCTCCGGCTTTTCGGTCGGCATATGCCAGTGACGTCCTCAGTTCCTCGGCCAGCCGGTCGAATACCCGGCCGCCGAGCCGATGGGGGGCGATGTTGACTTCCAGGTTGAACATCGCGAGTTCGGTCTGGAAGTCACGGCTGGCGATGCGTTCCAGCACTTGTGCGTTGAGCATTCGGGGGAGCCCGTCGGGGCCCACGAGATTCAATTCGATCTCCAGCCCCATCAGATTCTTCGGCCGGTCGAACCGCTTCTCCTGCAGCAGCCGCTCCAGTCCCGTCAGACACCGCCGGAGCTTGTCGCGGTAGCGGTTGCGATCGGACAGGTCGAACTGGCCTGCCACGACCTTCTCGCCCATGCAGCGTCCCTCCTTGCTCGGGCGGGCCGGAGATCGGGCCGCCGGGTCATGGTCAGGTGGGATGATGCCCCGCCATCGCGATCGATAACGTCCCGCAGCCGCCGGGCACCGACTACTCTGAAGCTGTATGACCAGAGGCACATTCACGGGGCATGGGGCGTCCAGCAGTTTCGGGTACCCGGGAGGCCTCGTGAAAAACGCCGACGGCATCCGGCCGTCCACCGTGCGGACGCGGCCCGAGGTCACCGCGGTGCGGCCGTCGGGAAATCGGGATGATTCCCACGAATCTCCGGCCGAATAGAGACTTGCTGTTCACCTGGGAAACAGCTAGCCGAAACACCACCTGAACATTTGTCGTATAAACTCTGCACCACGGCAGAAGGTAGGCTCCCGCCGCCCCGGACCCTGCAGCCAGGGCCGAATGCGGCATGCCACGCTCCGCATCCCCCACTCGTCCACCGGGACCGGCTCCGCCCCCTCCTGCCCGAGAGCTGACAGCGCCGTCCGCCCCACACCCCGCCCTCGCGCCACCGTGCCTGTCGAATGAGAGGCGACCCACCATGCCGTTGCACATCCCCCCGGCTCCCGCCGCCGCACTGCGCTCCGTCCTCACGGCGCTCGATTCCCCCACCGCGCTCCGTGAGGCCCCGACCCCCGCCCTGCGCGCCGCCCAGGGCCCCGCGACACCCGAACTGCCGCTGCCCGTACACGTCCTCGACCACATCGGCGACGACGGGGCGTCCGAGACCCGGCTGGCCGGTTGGCGCTTCCTGATCCGCAGCGGCGAGCACGCGGTGGCCGCGGCCGAGACCATGCTGACTCCGGACGGATGGACCTTCTCGCACTTCTTCGAGGGGCCCTACGTCACCTCCACCGAGCGTGCGCTGCGCCAGGCGGAGACCATGAGCCAGCCCTACCAGCCGCGCCTGCTGTCGGTGCCCAGCCTGTACATGCTGACGCTCTGGCTGCACGGCGACATAGGCGGCGACGGCACCGGCGGGCACCCGGCCGCCACCGATCTCCTGGTCCCGCTGGCGCCGGCCCCGCCCGGCATACCGGCGCACGTGCCGCACCGGGTCGCGGATCTGCTGCCGGTCCTCACCCACCGGGTGTCCCCGGTGCGGCTCCTGGGGTCGCCGGCCTGACCTCGACGCCTCGGCAGACACCGCGTGCCCCGTCGCCGGAATTGCCGGCGGCGGGGCACGTCGTCGCGGCCGATCACCGCTGCCGGGCGCCGATGACGAGCGGCAGCGGTGATCGTCATAGACGCTCGGCAACAGTGATCGTCATGGGCGACCGGTATCGCGACCGTGGTAATTCGCTCATGCGAGCCGCAGTTCACTCCCCTGAGCCGCACCGGGGCCGAATATGCGGGCGAACCCGCCCCGACCACCCGCCGCACCGACCGGACTAGTCACCTTCGGTCACCTCGAACCACCCGAAGTGACAGTGCAGTTGAGGTGAACCGCTCGCACGGGTGACGCGTCTTGAACCTTTGAGAAGCGGTGCCGCGAAATCCCTGCGGAATCACGTCCGCGGGACAACACTGGTTCCAGTCCGACTTATCAAACGGGGGGCGGCCATGCAGAATGCCAGCAGCCGCGGGACGGACACGACGACCATCCCGGACCACACAGCAGAGCGAGAGATCCCACCCATGTGCCAGCACCAGCCACCGTGCCCGTCAGCCGACTCCGCCGACCGGGAATCCGCCCGTCTCGTGGCGCACCACCCGGAGCAGGGCTGGAGCCTGCTGTGCAACGGCGTCCTGCTCTTCGAGGACACCGGTGAGCTCCTGCCGGACGGCCGCGTCATCGCCCCGCACCGGCCGCTGGACGCCGACCGCGTGGTGACCGCGGCCTGAGCAGGACGGACGGTCCGCCCCGGCGCACCGTCCCGGAACCACGAGGGGCCGGCCCGCACACACCGTGCGAACCGGCCCCGACGCATGTCCGCGGCCTCCCACTCCCCGCACTCACCCGATGACCGAGCCGCAGGCGGCCGACGGACGGACCGCGCGGAAGGACGGCCGCGCGGGTGCGGGGGTGCGGGGCGGCAGGGACACGGCCATGCTGGACGGAGGGCCGCGGCGACTCTTAACGGAAGATTGACGTCCGCTCGGCCCGGTAACCGTGGGTCCGGGCGTCACTCTCTGCTTACGCTGGTGCCCCGTTCGCACGAAGGCCCGATCCCACCGAGCCGTACTTCAGGAGCAGGGCCCATGGCCACCACCGATCACCCTCCCAGTCGCCTGCGCGCGTGGATGCTGGAGGGCCTGTCCGACATGGGCAAGGGCGTGCAGCAGGCGCCGCACGCGGCGCCCGAGCCCCCGCACCAGGGCCAGCGGTGGTGGCGGGTGATGTGCCTGACCGGCGTCGACTACTTCTCCACCCTCGGCTACCAGCCGGGCATCGCCGCCCTCGCGGCCGGCCTGCTGTCGCCCGTCGCCACCCTCGTCCTGGTCCTCGTCACCCTCGCCGGCGCGCTGCCCGTCTACCGCAGGGTCGCCGAGGAGAGCCCGCACGGCCAGGGTTCCATCGCGATGCTGGAACGCCTGCTGTCGTTCTGGCAGGGCAAGCTGTTCGTCCTGACCCTGCTCGGCTTCGCCGCCACCGACTTCCTGATCACCATCACCCTGTCGGCCGCCGACGCCTCCACCCACCTGGTGCAGAACCCCCATCTGACGAGCGCGCTGCACGACCACCAGTTGCTGATCACCCTGATCCTGCTGGCGCTGCTCGGCGCGGTGTTCCTCAAGGGGTTCCTGGAGGCGATCGGCGTCGCGGTCGTGCTCGTCGGCGTCTACCTCGCGCTGAACGTGGTCGTGGTGATCACCGGCCTGTGGCACGTCGCCACCGCGGGGCACCTGGTGACCGACTGGACCGGCGCCCTGACCACCCAGCACGGCAATGTCTTCGCCATGGTCGGCGTGGCCCTGCTGGTCTTCCCCAAGCTCGCCCTGGGCCTGTCCGGCTTCGAGACCGGCGTCGCCGTCATGCCGCATGTGCAGGGCGACCCGGGCGACACCGAGGAACGGCCGGCCGGCCGGATCCGGGACACCAAGAAGCTGCTCACCACGGCCGCGCTGATCATGAGCTGCTTCCTGATCGCCACCAGCCTCATCACCACCCTGCTGATCCCGGAACACGAGTTCCAGCCCGGTGGCAAGGCCAACGGACGCGCGCTGGCGTATCTGGCGCACGACTACCTCGGGAACGCCTTCGGCACCGTGTACGACGTCTCCACCATCGCCATCCTGTGGTTCGCGGGCGCCTCCGCGATGGCCGGACTGCTCAACCTGATGCCGCGCTACCTTCCCCGCTACGGCATGGCCCCGCACTGGGCCGGTGCGGTACGGCCGATGGTGCTCGTCTTCACCCTGATCGGGTTCCTGGTCACCTGGATCTTCGACGCCGACGTCGACAAGCAGGGCGGCGCGTACGCCACGGGCGTGCTGGTGCTGATCAGCTCCGCGGCGATCGCGGTGACCATCGCCGCCCGCAAGGCCGGGCAGCGGCACTGGACCATCGCGTTCGCGGTGATCTCGGCGGTGTTCCTCTACACGACCGTCGCCAACGTCATCGAGCGCCCCGACGGCGTGAAGATCGGCGCCTGCTTCATCGTCGGCATCATCGTCGTGTCGCTGCTGTCCCGCCTCGCCCGCGCCTTCGAACTGCGGGTGACCAGCGTGACGATGGACCCGATGGCCGAGCGCTTCGTCCGCGACATCGCCAGCCGCCGGATCCGCTTCATCGCCAACAAGCCCGGCCGCCGCGACAAGGCCGAGTACCACGACAAGATCGAGCAGATCCGCGCCGACAACGAGATCCCCGGCACGGAGGACTTCGTCTTCGTCGAGGTGACGGTCACCGACCCCTCGGAGTTCGAGGCCGATCTGAAGGTGCGCGGCGAGGTGCTGCACGACCGCTACCGCGTGCTCTCCCTGGAGTCGTCGTCGGTGCCGAACGCGCTGGCCGCGCTGCTGCTGGAGGTCCGCAGGACCACGGACCGCATCCCGCACATCTACTTCGAGTGGACCGAGGGCAACCCGTACCGCAACTTCCTGCGCTTCTTCCTCTTCGGCCAGGGTGAGGTCGCCCCGGTCACCCGGGAGGTGCTGCGCGAGGCGGAGCCGGACCGCGCCAAACGGCCCCGGGTGCACACCGGCTGAGCCGTCGCGGCGCGCCCGCGCGGACCCTGCGTCCAGCCCGTACGGCGATGGCCCTATCGTGACCGGCATGCAGTCCTACACGATCGGCCAGGCCGCCCGCCTGCTCGGCGTCAGCCCCGACACCGCACGCCGGTGGGCGGACGCGGGCCGGGTGGCCACCCACCGTGACGAGAGCGGACGGCGGCTCGTCGACGGCCGGGACCTCGCCGCCTTCTCTGTGGAGCTGGCCGCTTCCGGCAGCGAGGAGGACCCCTCCTTCACGTCGGTCCGCAACGCCTTCCCCGGGATCGTGACCGCCGTCAAGCTCGGCGACGTGGCCGCGCAGGTGGAGATCCAGTCCGGCCCGCACCGGCTGGTCTCCCTGCTGACGCGCGAGGCCGTCGAGGAGCTCGGGCTGGAGGTCGGCATGGAGGCCACGGCCCGGGTGAAGTCGACGAACGTGCACATCGACCGGGCGTAGCCCGTCCGGCGGCCGCGTAGCCCGTCGCCGGGGACCCGTCACGGCCTTGGGCCGTCGCGCCCGTACGCGTCCCAGGCCGACGCGGCCACCCCGAACCCGTCCACACAGATCACCCTGATGCCGCTGACGCAGCGCGCCCCGCAGCGGTCCTGCCGGAGGACCGGCTGCGGACCGGGCCCGTCGAGCGGGGCGCCCTTCATGGCCACGGCCAGGAGGACCGGGCCGGTGGCGAAGTCCGGGGCGATCTCCGCCCAGGAGAGCAGCGTGCGGTGCCCGTCGGCGCCCGCGACCGCGATCAGGAAGCGCAGCCGGTCCTTGCGCCGCGTCGAGGACGGGCCGGGCATCGGCCGGCACGTCGTACAGCCGCGGGCCGGCGAAGCGGTGGCGGCGCACCCCGCTGGGGGCGCACTCGAAGCTCATCCGTGCCCGGCGCTGCGGCCGGTCCGGCAGACAGGGCACGGTCGGGCGCGCGGGCCGGGCGAGGTCACCGGTCAGCACGAACTCCGCGAGCGGCACGGCCACCACCTCCGGGGGAGGCCGTCCCCGCAGACAGGGCCGTATGAACGCACATGCGGCCCCGAAGTCACAGAACAGCAGCTCATGCGAAGCGACAGGTGACTTAGCCCTCGCATTTGCGGCAGTATCATCGCCGCACGGCCCCGCACGGTCGTGCCCCCAGGCACGACCGCCTTCTTCGTGCACGACCAGAGGAGCAGATCCCTGATGACCCGTTCAGTGCGCTGGACCCGGACCCTGCGGGCGGCCGGTGCGGGAGCGGCGGCGCTGCTGGCCCTCGGCGCCTGCTCCGCCTCGGACGACTCCTCCGACAGCTCCTCCTCGCCGTCCGCCGGCGCCTCGGGGGCGTCGAAGCCGTCCGGCACGGTGACCGTCTTCGCGGCGGCCTCCCTGAAGGAGAGCTTCACGACGCTGGGCAAGGAGTTCGAGCAGCGGCACCCGGGCACCGAGGTGGCCTTCAACTTCGGCGGCAGCGACACCCTCGCCGCCAGCATCACCAGCGGCGCGCCCGCCGACGTGTTCGCCGCCGCCAGCGCCAAGACGATGAAGACCGTCACGGATCAGGGCGACGCGGTCGGCACGCCCGCCACCTTCGTCCGCAACCAGCTGGAGATCGCCACACTGCCCGGCAATCCCGACGAGATCGCCTCGCTCAAGGACCTCACCAAGTCCGGTCTGAAGGTCGTCCTGTGCGACAGGACGGTGCCCTGCGGCGCCGCCGCCCGGAAGGCCCTGGACGCGAGCGGCCTCGAGCTCACCCCCGTCTCCTACGAGCAGGACGTCAAGAGCGCCCTGACCAAGGTGGAGCTGAAGGAGGCCGACGCGGCCGTCGTCTACAAGACCGACGTGCACGCGGCAGGTGACAAGGTGGAGGGCGTGGAGTTTCCCGAGTCGGCCAAGGCCGTCAACGACTATCCGATCGCCCTGCTCAAGGGCTCCCACAACACCGAGGCGGCCAAGGCGTTCATTCAGCTGGTGCGGTCCGCCGAGGGCCAGAAGGTCCTGAACGAGGCCGGGTTCCTCAAGCCGTGAAATCCGTGGTCCGGGCCGACGAGACCGGCGCCGTCACCCCGCAGCGCGGGTCACGGCGCCGCCGTGGCGTGCCGGGGGTGCCGCTGCCCCTGCTGCTGCCCGCCCTGGTGGGTCTGGCGTTCCTGCTGCTGCCGCTGCTCGCCCTGCTGATCCGCGCCCCCTGGCGCGACCTGCCCGACCAGCTGAGCAGCACCGCGGTGTGGCAGGCGCTCCAGCTGTCCCTGGTCAGCGCCACCGCGGCCACCGCCGTGAGCCTGGTGCTGGGCGTCCCGCTGGCCTGGCTGCTGGCCCGCACCGACTTCCCCGGCCGCGGTTTCGTCCGGGCCCTGGTGACGCTGCCGCTGGTGCTGCCGCCGGTGGTCGGCGGTGTGGCGCTGCTGCTGGCGCTCGGGCGCAACGGTGTGGTCGGACAGTGGCTGGACTCCTGGTTCGGCGTCACCCTGCCGTTCACCACGGCCGGTGTGGTGGTCGCGGAGGCGTTCGTGGCCATGCCGTTCCTCGTCATCAGCGTAGAGGGCACGCTGCGCGCCGCCGACCCGCGCTACGAGGAGGCGGCCACCACCTTGGGCGCGTCCCGCTTCACCGCGTTCCGCCGGGTCACCCTGCCGCTGATCGCGCCCGGGATCGCGGCGGGCGCCGTGCTGGCGTGGGCGCGGGCGCTCGGCGAGTTCGGCGCGACGATCACCTTCGCCGGCAACTTTCCCGGCCGTACCCAGACCATGCCGCTCGCGGTCTACCTGGCGCTCCAGGACGATCCGGCCGCGGCGATCGCCCTCAGCCTGGTGCTGCTGGCGGTGTCGATCGCGGTCCTGGCCGGTCTGCGGGACCGTTGGATGACGGCCTCCTCGTGACCGGCGGCCGCCGGGCACCCCGGACGACCCCCTGGATGATCACCTCATGACCCACATCGACGAGACCCCGACCGGTGTCCGCGCCGAGGACGCGCCCGGCGAAGGGCTGGACGCCCGGCTCGTCGTCGCCCGCGGCGCCTTCCGGCTCGACGTGGCGCTGACCGTCCGCCCCGGCGAGGTCGTCGCGCTGCTGGGCCCCAACGGCGCCGGCAAGACCACGGCCCTGCGGGCGCTCGCCGGTCTCTCCCCGCTCACCGGCGGCCATCTGCGCCTGGACGGCGTCGAGCTGGACCGCACCCCGCCGGAGGCGCGCCCGGTCGGCGTCGTCTTCCAGGACTATCTGCTCTTCCCGCACCTGTCCGCCCTGGACAACGTCGCGTTCGGGCCGCGCTGCCAGGGCGCCACGAAGGCCGAGGCCCGCGCGCAGGCCGCCGAGTGGCTGACCCGCATGGGCCTGGCCGACCACGCCGGCGCCAAGCCCCGCCGGCTCTCCGGCGGCCAGGCCCAGCGCGTCGCCCTGGCCCGCGCCCTGGCCACCCGGCCCCGGCTGCTGCTCCTGGACGAGCCGCTGGCCGCCCTGGACGCCCGCACCCGGCTGGAGGTGCGCGCGCGACTGCGCCGCCATCTGGCCGAGTTCGAGGCCGTCGCCGTCCTGGTCACCCATGATCCGCTGGACGCGATGGTGCTGGCCGACCGGCTGGTGGTCGTCGAGCACGGACGCGTCGTGCAGGAGGGCGCCCCGGCCGACATCGCCCGCCGGCCCCGCACGGACTACATCGCCCAGCTGGTCGGCCTGAACCTGTACCGGGGGCAGGCCGAGGGGCACCGGGTGCGGCTGGCGGCGGGCCCCGCCGTGGTCACCACCGAGGAGCTGTCCGGGCCGGCCTTCGTGGCGTTCCCGCCGGCCGCGGTCACCCTCCACCGGGACCGCCCGGCAGGTTCCAGCGCGCGCAACCTGTGGCGCTGCGAGGTGGCCGGTCTGGAGACTCACGGCGACCGGATCCGCGCGGACCTCAGCGGCGAGCTGCCGCTGGCCGCCGACCTGACCACGGTCGCCGCCGCCGAACTCGACCTGCACCCGGGCGCGGAGGTATGGGCGGCGGTCAAGGCGACCCAGACCCACGCCTACCCGGCCTGAGCCCGGCCACGGGCCCACGGCCCGAGTCCCACGCCGCCCACGGTCGGGGGTGCGCGGCCGGTGTGCCCGCCCCGCGGGCCCCCGTCCGGCGTGTGCGTCCGGCCTGCGGACCTCCGTCCGGCGCGCTCCGCGCACGGACGGCCGAGCGGCGCCCAGCGCCCGCACGCCCGGACGCCGGCCTCACCCGCGAACACCCGGCCGACGCACCCGCACACGGGCACCCGACCGACACGCGCCGCACCCCCGCCGCCCAGGGACACCCGCTCCCTGCCCCGCACCGGCCCATGCCCGGCCGGCCCGCGCCCGCACGCGCGAAGGCGCCGCCCGGCGGACAGCGCCGGGCGGGGCCTCGTGCGTCACCGCACTCAGTCCTCGTACGCGTCCAGCGGCGGGCAGGAGCAGACCAGGTTCCGGTCGCCGAACGCCTGGTCGATACGGCGCACCGGCGGCCAGTACTTGTCGGCCGCCGAGACACCGGCCGGGAAGACCGCCTCCTCGCGGCTGTAGGCGTGGTCCCACTCGCCGCCGAGCGCGGCGGCGGTGTGCGGAGCGCCGCGCAGCGGGTTGTCGTCCGCGTCCCACTCGCCCGAGCCGACCTTCTCGATCTCGGCGCGAATCGCGATCATCGTGTCGCAGAAGCGGTCCAGCTCGGCCAGGTCCTCGGACTCGGTCGGCTCGATCATCAGCGTGCCGGCCACCGGGAAGGACATCGTCGGCGCGTGGAAGCCGTAGTCGATGAGCCGCTTGGCCACGTCGTCGACGCTGACGCCGGTCGCCTTGGTCAGCGGGCGCAGGTCGATGATGCACTCGTGCGCGACCAGGCCGCCGGGGCCGGTGTAGAGCACGGGGTAGTGCGGCTCCAGGCGCTTGGCGATGTAGTTGGCGTTCAGCACGGCCACCTGCGTGGCGCGCTTGAGACCCTCGCCGCCCATCAGCCGGACATAGGCCCAGGAGATCGGCAGGATGCCGGCCGAGCCCCAGGGCGCGGCGGAGATCGGTCCGACGCCGGTCTCGGGACCGGCCTCCGGCTGGAGCGGATGGTTGGGCAGGTACGGCGCGAGGTGCGAGCGGACGGCGACCGGGCCGACGCCGGGGCCGCCGCCGCCGTGCGGGATGCAGAAGGTCTTGTGCAGGTTCAGGTGGGAGACGTCGCCGCCGAAGTGGCCGGGCTTGGCGAGGCCGACCAGGGCGTTGAGGTTGGCGCCGTCGACGTAGACCTGGCCGCCGGCGTCGTGGACCTGCGCGCAGATGTCGGCGACGTGCTCCTCGAACACGCCGTGCGTGGACGGGTAGGTGATCATCAGCACGGCGAGCTGGTCGCGGTGCTGCTCGATCTTGGCCCGCAGGTCCTCGACGTCGATCTCGCCGTCCTCGGCGGTCTTGACGACGACGACCTTCATGCCGGCCATCACGGCGCTGGCGGCGTTGGTGCCGTGCGCGGAGGACGGGATGAGACAGACGGTGCGCTGCTCGTCGCCGTTGGCGCGGTGGTAGCCGCGCACGGCGAGCAGACCGGCCAGCTCGCCCTGGGAGCCGGCGTTGGGCTGCAGGGAGACCTTGTCGTAGCCGGTGACCTCGGCGAGCCGGTCCTCCAGCTCGTGGATCAGGGTGAGGAAGCCCTGCGCCTGCTCGGCGGGCGCGAAGGGGTGCAGCTGGCCGAACTCGGGCCAGGTGACCGGCTCCATCTCCGTGGTGGCGTTGAGCTTCATGGTGCACGAGCCGAGCGGGATCATGCCGCGGTCGAGCGCGTAGTCGCGGTCGGCCAGCCTGCGCAGGTAGCGCAACATGGCGGTCTCGGAGCGGTGCTGGTGGAAGACCGGGTGGGCGAGGTAGCCGTCGGTGCGCAGCAGACCCTCCGGCAGCGCCTGAGCGGCGGTGGCGTCCAGGGCGTCGATGTCGCCGGAGACGCCGAAGGCGGACCACACGGTGCGCAGATGGGCGCGGGTGGTGGTCTCGTCGCAGGCGATGGAGACGTGGTCGGCGTCGACGAGGCGCAGGTTGACGCCGGCCTCGCGGGCGGCGGCGACGACCTCGGCGGCCCGGCCGGCGACCTTGACGGTCAGCGTGTCGAAGAACGCGCCGTGGACGACCTCCGCGCCGCCGGCCCGCAGTCCCTCGGCGAGGACGGAGGCGTAGCGGTGGGTGCGCTCGGCGATGGCCTTGAGGCCGTCCGGGCCGTGGTAGACGGCGTACATGCCGGCCATGACGGCGAGCAGCACCTGCGCGGTGCAGATGTTGCTGGTGGCCTTCTCCCGGCGGATGTGCTGCTCGCGGGTCTGGAGGGCGAGGCGGTAGGCCTTGTTGCCGTCGGCGTCGACGGAGACGCCGACCAGGCGGCCGGGCAGGCTGCGGGCGAACTTCTCGTGCACCGCCATGTAACCGGCGTGCGGTCCGCCGAAGCCCATCGGGACGCCGAAGCGCTGGGTGGTGCCGACGGCGATGTCCGCGCCCAGCTCGCCGGGCGACTTCAACAGTGTGAGGGCGAGCAGGTCGGCGGCGACGGTGACGAGGGCGCCGAGTCCGTGCGCCTGGTCGATCACCGGCTGGAGGTCGCGCACGGCACCGGAGGCGCCCGGGTACTGGAGGAGCACGCCGTTGATCTCGCGCTCGGCGATCTCGGCGGGGATGCCCTCGCTCAGGTCGGCGACGACGACCTCGACGCCGGTCGGCTCGGCGCGGGTCTGGATGACGGCGATGGTCTGCGGCAGCGCGTCCGCGTCGACCAGGAAGAGGCCCTTCTTGTTCTTGCCCATGCGCCGCGACAGGGCCATCGCCTCGGCGGCGGCGGTGCCCTCGTCGAGCAGGGAGGCACCGGAGGTGGGCAGCCCGGTGAGGTCGGCGACGACGGTCTGGAAGTTCAGCAGCGCTTCCAGGCGGCCCTGCGAGATCTCCGGCTGGTAGGGCGTGTACGCCGTGTACCAGGCCGGGTTCTCCATGACGTTGCGCAGGATGACCGGCGGGGTGAACGTCCCGTAGTAGCCGAGCCCGATCATGGAGCCGAGGACCTGGTTGCGGTCGGCGAGCGAGCGCAGCTCGGCCAGCACCTCGGCCTCGGTGCGGGCGCCCGGCAGGTCGAGCGCGTCGGCGTTCTTGATCACATCGGGTACGGCGGCGGCAGTCAGCTCGTCGAGCGAGCCGTATCCGACCTGCGCGAGCATCTTGGCCTGGGCCTCGTGGTCGGGGCCGATGTGACGCTGCTCGAAGGGGATGCCCTGTTCGAGTTCGGAGAGCGGGATGCGCTGGGCGGTCATTGCGGAGGCCTCCTGGTCTGACGCGACCTTCGAGGGACACCACGGCGCGGGTGCCCCGACGGCCTCCCCCTCTGTCATCTCAACCTGAGAGCTTCACCGGGGCCGCTCGCTCGCGCCCGGTTTTCACCGTCGGTGAGAGCGGGCGCCGTCGACACCCGCTCTGCTTTCCAGAGTGACCTCGTCCGTGCGGTACGTGGGCCTGAGAGATTCCGGGGAGGATTTGCTCCTTCGGCGCCTCCGATGTCGCTGGAGGACTCTCCCGCACGGGGTCAGCAGCCGCCTGCCAGCCTACCAGCGGACCGGCCGCACAGGCCTTCGAGTGGCCGCACCGGCGAATGTGCTCTTTTGTAGTGCTTACGGATGAGTTGCGACCACGTGGAGGGACCGTGCAGACCGAGATCGATCCGCGCAACCTGATCGGCCGCAAGGCGTTCGACCGCAACGGCGAGAAGATCGGCACGGTGGACGAGGTGTACCTCGACGACGCCACCGGTGTGCCCGAGTGGGCGGCCATACGCACCGGCCTGTTCTCCCGGGACGCCTTCGTCCCCCTGGAGCCCAGCGAGCTGGTGGACGGCGCCCTGCGCGTCCCCTTCGACCGGGCGCTGATCAAGGACGCCCCCGATTTCGGCGTCGGCCGCCATCTTTCCCCCGAGCAGGAACTGCAGCTCTACCACCACTACGGCCTGGACGTGGCCCCCGCACCCGCGCTCCCCGACCACGACTTCGGCAGACTCGCGGGCTCGGGCACGGAGGACGCCTGACAGCCCCCGCATCCGTTGGACTCCGGGGCCGGAGAAGCCTACGGGAGCCCAGTCCCCCCACCCGTACCGGACGGCATCGGTCCGGGCGACGCCCGGCACCGCCGACTCACCCTCCCCCGCCCGGCGCAGCCCGCTCCCGCTCCCGTCCACGACCGGCCGCCACCGGCCGCAGCCTCGGCATCGCCGACTCACCCGTCACCACCGAGGCAGGCGGTCCCGGCGGCCCGCATCCCGTCCGCACCGAGCCGACAAGGAGGTCACCGCCGCGCCACGGCAGCCACATCCGGGCCTGGCCGTCACACCGCCGGCTCAGCGCCGTTCGCCACGCACGCCCCGCCCTCGGCCCCGTCCGGTCTTCGCCGCACCAGCGGCAGCGGATCGGCCGGTTCGAGGTCCGGGTCGTCGACGCGGAACGTCCGCACCCGGCCCGGCCCCGACAGGGGCGTCTCGAAACGCACCGTGACCCGGCCCAGGCCGCTGCCCTGCACCCAGCCGTGCCCGTACTCGGCGTGCCGAACGTCGTGGCCCGAGGGCCAGCGCCGTTCGGCCGGGGCCGGCCGCTCCTCGGCGGGTTCGTCCGCCGGCACCTCCAGGGGACCCTCCGGACGGGCGCCCGCCGCCTGCGCGAACAGGTCCTCCTGGGTGTAGTCGGCCAGCCCGGTCACGCCCACGCCCAGCAACCGGACCCCGCCCGTGGTGTCCACGGAGTCCAGCAGCCGGGCCGCGGCCTCGCGCACCACCGCCGGGTCGTCGGTGGGACCGCGCAGCGTCTCGGAGCGGGTCAGCGTGGAGAAGTCGTAGCGCCGCACCTTCAGCACGATGGTCCGCCCGGACAGCCCCGAACCGCGCAGCCGCCGCACGCACCGGTCGGCGAGCCGCTGCACCTCGAGACCGACTCGCAGCCGGTCGTGGATGTCCACGTCGTAGGTGTCCTCGACCGACACCGACTTGGTCTCGCGTTCGGCGACGACGGGCCGCTCGTCGTGGGCCAGCGCCATCGCGTACAGCGCGTGCCCGTGCGCCTTGCCCAGCAGCCGGACCAGCTCGTCCTCGCCCGCCTCGGCCAGCTCGCCGACGGTGTGGATACCGGCCCGCCGCAGATGGTCGCCCGTCGCCGGTCCCACGCCCGGCAGCGTCCTGACCGGCATGGGTTCGAGCAGGCCCCGCTCGGTGCCGGGTTCGATGAGCACCAGCCCGTCCGGCTTGGCCTGCTCGGAGGCGATCTTCGCGAGCATCTTGGAGGCGGCCAGCCCCACCGAGCCGGTCAGACCGGTCACGGCCAGGATGTCGGCGCGCAGCCTGGCTCCCACCAGCCGGGCCGAGTCCGCGTCCCGGGCGGCTCCCGCGGCCTCCAGGTCCACGAACGCCTCGTCCAGGCTGAGCGGCTCCATCAGGGGCGACAGGGACCGCAGCAACCCCATCACCTGGTCGCTGATGGACCGGTAGAAGGCGAAGCGCGGCACCAGGTACGCCGCGTTGGGCGCCAGCCGGCGGGCCTGCGCCATCGGCATCGCCGAGTGGACGCCGAAGACCCGCGCCTCGTACGACGCGGTGGCGACCACCCCGCGCGGTCCGAGACCGCCCACGATCACGGCCTTCCCGCGCAGGCTCGGCTTGGACGCCTGCTCCGCGGAGGCGAAGAAGGCGTCCATGTCGAGGTGCAGGATCGTGGGCGCGTTTCTCACATCTACGATGCTGCACCACACCACTGACAACGCCCCCCGCGCCGGGCGTCGGCACGGGGGCGGGGCAGCTGGCGGATGCGCGCCCGCCGCCGCGCGGAGGCGAGGCGCCGTTCACACGGAGGCGGGCCGTCGCGCTCCGGCCGGTCGGGACGAGCGACGGAGGGCGCGGTCAGACGGCCCGGTTGCGCCGCCGGGCCAGTTCGTCGGCGGGGTTGTGGCCGACCAGGGTCTCGCCGGTGTCGACGCGCTCCCCGTGCAGTTGGGACAGGGCGCTCTCCACGTCCCGCCACACCACGCCCACGGCGATGCCGAAGACGCCCTGACCACCCTGCAGCAGCTCGTGCACCTCGTCCGGCGAGGTGCACTCGTACACCGTGGCGCCGTCGCTCATCAGCGTCATGCACTCCAGGTCGCGAAAGCCGCGCTCGCGCAGGTGCTGCACCGCGGTACGGATGTTCTGCAGGGACACACCGGTGTCCAGGAACCGCTTGACGATCTTCAGCACCACGACGTCGCGGAAGCTGTACAGCCGCTGCGTGCCGGAACCGTGCGCGGGCCGGACACTCGGCTCCACCAGGCCGGTGCGCGCCCAGTAGTCCAGTTGCCGATAGGTGATGCCGGCGGCTGCGCAGGCCGTCGGCCCCCGGTAGCCGATCTCCTCGGACACCATGGACGCCGCCCCTTTGCTGCTGGGCACGGCCGCCGGCCACTGCGGGGCGTGGTCGGCCGTGCCGGCGTGGTGGGGGTATCCGCTGCTGGAGCGGAGCCGAGAGCTTGGGGAAGGGTACGGAACGCCTCCGCCGACATCGCGCCCGGGGACTTCCCCAGCCGTACCGTCGCCGCTGCTTCTCACGCCGACCTCCGTCCTTGACCTGCCTCCTCGACGGTAGGCAGTCACCAGGGGTGCGTCAACGATCGCCACACTCGGCACGCCGAGTGATAATCACCCTAAGAGTGGTTTCCCGTGCCCCACCGCGGGGAAAGGCTAGCCGAATGCCCTCGCGGGAGGCCGCAGGGCGGCCCTCGGCCGACGGCGTGTGCCGGCGTGTCACTGGCTACTGCCGAAGTCCTCCGGCGAGATCTGGTCGAGGAACTCGCGGAACTTCTCCACCTCGTCCTCCTGCTCGTCCGGGATCGCGATCCCCGCGTCGTCCAGCACCGTGTCACTGCCGTAGATCGGCGTTCCGGTGCGTAGCGCCAGCGCTATGGCGTCGGACGGACGGGCGCTCACCTCGACTCCGCTGGCGAAGACCAGCTCCGCGTAGAAGACGCCCTCCCGCAGGTCCGTGATACGCACTTCGGTCAGCTCCTGGCCGACGGCCTCCAGCACGTCCTTGAACAGGTCGTGCGTGAGTGGCCGCGCGGGAGCCATGCCCTGCTGGGCGAAGGCGATCGCCGTCGCCTCCCCCGGTCCGATCCAGATGGGGAGGTAACGGTCGCCTCCCACTTCGCGCAGGAGCACGATCGGCTGGTTGGAGGGCATTTCGACCCGGACACCTACGACATCGAGCTCGTTCACACAGCAACCCTAGGCTGTGCCCGGGACGTTTGGGTAGTCGGGCCGGACTCGGGCGGCGAAACAGCGGGCCGATCCGGCCTCGCGGCGCCGCGATCCGGCCGCCGCGGGGGCCGCGCCGAGGACGTCGGTAGGGGCAGCCGCGCAGGCGGGGCCGCTCAGGACAGCCGTACTCCGAGGGCGGTCTGCACCAGCGCCGAGTGCAGCTTCACCGTGAGCGCCGCCAGCTCCCTGGTGCGGGCCTCCGCGTGCGCCCTGGTCTGCGGGTTGCGGTGCCGCCTGAGCGGGGCCACCACCTGGTCGACCAGCCCGGCCTCCCGGTCGGCCGCCGCCTTCATCACCCGCAGGTGCCGGGGCCCGATCCCGAACTCGCCGAGCGCCCGGACCAGGGCGGCCACGGTCACCGCCTCGGCGTCGTAGACCCCGTCCTCCAGTGGAGTGAGCAGCCCGTAGGACTCCCACTCCGTGAGGTCCGCCTCCTCGATCTCCGCCGCGGCGAGCAGTTCGGCACGCCCGATCCGGGCCGCCGTGGGCTCCGGCTCCTCGACGGACGCGGGCGCCGGCTCGCCGTCGCGCTGCCGGCCGAGCACCGGCAGCTGGACGGCCTCCCCGCGCTCCACCGCCTCCAGGTACTCGCGGATGACCTTCAGCGGCAGATAGTGGTCCCGCTGCATCCTCAGCACCCTGGCCAGGCGCTCCAGGTCGTCCGCGCTGAACTTCCGGTACCCCGAGGGGGTGCGCCGCGGCTCGACGAGTCCCTCCGCCTCCAGGAAACGGATCTTGGAGACGGTGACCTCGGGGAACTCGTCGCGCAGCGCGTTCAGCACCGTGCCGATGCTCATCAGCCCACTGTCCGTTGCGGCGGCCCCGTGGCCGGTGCCGCCGCTCGGTGTTCGAAGCATGGACCTTCCCTGGGGGTTCCTCCGGACAGCGCCCGGAGGACGGTCAGTAGCCCTGCCGGCTCGCGTAGAAGACCAGCCGGTACTTGCCGATCTGCACCTCGTCGCCGTTGGCCAGCGCGACCTGGTCGATCCGCTCACGGTTGACGTAGGTGCCGTTCAGGCTGCCGACGTCGGCCACCGTGAACGAGCCGTCCGGGCTGCGGCGGAACTCCACGTGCCGGCGCGAGACCGTCACGTCGTCCAGGAAGATGTCGCTCTGCGGATGACGCCCGGCCGTGGTCAGCTCGCCGTCCAGCAGGAAGCGGCTGCCCGAGTTCGGGCCGCGGCGCACCACCAGCAGGGCGGAGCCGAGCGGCAGCGCGTCGACCGCCGCCTGCGCCTCCGGGGAGAGCATGGGCGTCTGGCCCGTGGCCTCCGCGTCGTACGCCTCGAGACCTGAGATGGAGATCGTGGACGTCGTCTCCGAGGCCCGCTCCGGCACCGCGCCGGGCCGCAGCGGAGCGCCGCAGTTGGAACAGAAACGGCTGTTCTCGCCGTTGCGGTTGCCGCACCGCGCACACACCAGGGCCGACATGGACGGATCCTCCTGCCGCGGCTGCCCCGCCGGGGCATGGGACGCGTACGGGTCGGGGCTGAACCCGCCGGCCGTACCCGGGGTCGACGGTTGGCCGAAACCTATGCCGCCCGCCTGGGCAGGGTCAACGGACGGCGCGCCGTGACCGCCGGAAACGTCACCCCCCTGACCGGCCACCTGGTCCCGGAACAGCGGGCGCCGGCCCTCCGCGTCGGGCTGTGCGCGATGACGGGCGGTGGCGTTCTCGTTGCCCTCTCGCGCGCTCTTGCCGAACAACTTCGCAAACAACTTCACGGGCGATTCCCCTTGACCGAAACAGACCCGCCCGTGGGGCAGGACGAACCCTGACTGCATACACCGGTCGACCCGGACATCCTCACAACGTCCGTATCCACCAGACAGTTTCCACCACGCACCACCCAATCGGTGCGCCGACCCCCCGCAACCTCATGCCCCTGCCCGACGGACGCCATGCACCCCCGGTTCACTGGGACGACGACCGAGCGTAGTCAGGCTGCTTCGCCGCCCGCAAGGCGTCCACGACGATCTTGTCCGATCGCTCCACGGTAACGGTGGCCTGCTCCTTCTCGAAGGTCTGCACCACGCCTCCGGGGATGTTGAGCGCCGGCTCCAGGTCCTGCGGCTTGCCGATGACCTGGAAACGATACGGGGCGTTGATCTTGTTCCCGTCGACCTCGACGCTCTTGCCGGAGTCCGTCAGATAGGTACCCGCGACCACCCGTACGCCGTTGACCTGCATCGCCTCGGCGCCTGCCGCGCGCAGCTCCTGTATCGCGTCGAGCAGCATGTCCGCCTGCACCGTCCCTTTCGTGTCCTCGACCGTCACCGTGATGCCGGGGCCCTGCGCCGCCACCGTGCCCGCCAGGATGCCGAGTTGCCTCTCCTTCTCGGCGGTCTGCCTGCGGGCCTCCTCGGCCTGGTCGGAGCTGTTCTCCAGCTCCTGGCGCTGCTTGTCGAGCCCCTGCTTCTCGTCTTCAAGACGCTGAGTACGGTTGTCCAGTTCATCGAGGATGCGCACAAGATCTTCCTGGCGGGCGCCGCGCAGCGCGCTGTCGCTGTCGCTGTTGGACGCGACCTGGATCGCGAGCCCGAAGCCGAGACCGAACAGCAGCAGCGCCACGACGAGTTGGGCCCGTGTGAAGCGCGGCGGCCACAGCCCGGCCACGAGCCGCTGACGGCCGGTCAGCGTGGGCCCGGACCGCTCCCCGACGCTCCGCTCGGGCGCGGCGGCCTGCGCGGGCACCTCGGCCGGCAGCTCCTTGCGCAGCCTGTTCTCCGGCAGTTCGTCCTGGTGGGTCATCCCTGTCACGCCCGGAACACATGCCGCCGGATCGCGGCGGCGTTGGAGAAGATGCGGATGCCGAGGACGACCACGACACCGGTGGACAGCTGCGCGCCCACGCCCAACTTGTCCCCCAGGAACACGATCAGCGCGGCGACGACCACGTTCGACAGGAACGACACCACGAACACCTTGTCGTCGAAGATGCCGTCGAGCATGGCCCGCAGACCGCCGAACACGGCGTCCAGCGCCGCCACGACGGCGATCGGCAGATAAGGCTCGACGACCGCCGGAACCTCAGGCCGGACCAACAGGCCGGCCACGACTCCCACGACGAGGCCCAGTACGGCGATCACGATGTGCCCTTCTCAGTGCTCGGCTGTGCGGTACGTACGGTCACACTCGGTGCGGCCGGCAGCCGGAGGTCGTCCGCCACGGAGATGGCGGTCCGGATGCCGTAGTTGTCCTGCAGGGCGTGCAGATACAGCCCGTCGGAACTGTTCTGGAACCGGGCGCTGAGCCGCTGCCCGTCCCCCACCGCGAGCACCGTGTACGGCGGCACCAGCGGTTTGTTGTCGACCAGTATGGCGTCACCCGCGGCGCGGATCGCCGACAGGGCCGTCAGCCGCTGCCCGTTGACGGAGATCGCTTCGGCCCCGGACTGCCACAGCCCGTTGATCACGCGCTGCATGTCCCGGTCGCGCACGCGGCCGGTGTCGGAGAAACCCGAAGTCTCGCGCGGGTTGCCGTTGCCGCCCCCGGTGCTGGCCTCCTTGGCGTCGTCCACGACGAGCTTGACGCCCGGGCCGTGCACCTGCGTGGCGCCTGCCAGGGCGCTCACCAGGTCAGCCTGCGGGTTGCCCCCGCTCTGCCTCAGCGCCTGGCGCTGCCGGGCGTTCACGTCGGCGCGCAGCGCGTCGACGTCGCTCTCCAGCTTGTCCGCCGCCGCGGTCTCGCGGTCGATGCGGTCGATCAGCTCCTGGCGCTCCTTGGCGACGACGGGGGCCGCCACCCGCGCCTGCGCCGCCCCCACGGTGACGACGAGGGCCGCCAGCACCAGACCGGCGGCCAGTCCCAGCCGGGCCCGCAGGGTCTTCGGCAGGGCGCTCTGACCGGCCGCCCTCTTCCGGGCGGCGGCCTCGGCGTAGCCGTCGTCGAGGCTGTGGTCCATGACGTTGGTGATCAACGACATGGAGGCGTCCGGACGGAAGGGCCGCGCGGGATTGCTCCGAACGGGGGGTTGCTGCGGCATGCCGCACATCGTCGCACGTCACGCCCGAGACCTCTAAACGGCCCTACGCGCGTGCCGGACAGGCCCCCTAGGGGCGGCTGTCCGGCACGCGCCCGGGCGCTGCGTTCCTACCGGCCGGCGCTGTCCACGACCGCCGACCACTCGTCCAGCAGGGCCTGCGCGGAGGCGTCGTCGGGGCCCTCGGCCCACAGATGGGTGACCGCCTCGGCCGGGTCGGGCAGGACCATCACCCAGCGCCCGTCGGCCTCCACGACCCGGACACCGTCCGTCGTGTCGACGAAGCGGTCCCCGGCCTCCTCCACGACCCGGCGCATCACCAGGCCCTTGACGGCCCACGGAGTGGCCAGGTCACGCCGCAGCACGTGGGCCCGCGGGATGCGGGCGTCGATCTGGCTGAGCGTGAGCTGCGTCCGCGCCACCAGCCCGATGAGCCGCACGAACGCCGCCGTGCCGTCGTAGACGCTGCTGAACTCGGGGACGATGAAGCCGCCCTTGCCGTCGCCGCCGAAGATCGTCCCCTCCTCCCCGCCGACCCGGGTGAGGTCGTCGGGGGAGGTGGTCGTCCACTCGACCTGGGTGCCGTGGTAGGCGGCCACCTGCTCGGCGATACGGGTGGTGGTCACGGGAAGCGCCACGCGTCCGCTGCGTCGCTCCGCGGCCACCAGGTCCAGCATCACCAGCAGGGCCCGGTCGTCCTCGATGATGCGGCCCTTCTCGTCGACGAGCGACAGCCTCTCGCCCACCGGGTCGAACCGCACGCCGAACGCCGCCCCGGAGGACGCCACTATCTCGCCGAGGCGCGTCAGGCCGGCCCGGCGCATCTCCGCGGTCTCGGTGGGCCGCGACTCGTCCAGACCCGGGTTGATCGTCAGCGAGTCGACGCCGAGCTTGCCCAGCAGGCTCGGCAGGACCAGACCGGCGCTCCCGTTGGAGGCGTCCACGACGACCTTCAGGCCCGACTCGGCGATCCCGGTCGTGTCGACGTCACGCAGCAGTGAACCGGTGTACGAGTCGAAGACGCTGGACGGGAAGTACAGGTCGCCGATCTCACCCGGGAACGCACGCCGGTACTCCTGGCGGGCGAAGACACGGTCGAGCTTGCGCTGGCTGCCCTGCGAGAGGTCGGCGCCCTGCCCGTCGAAGAACATGATGTCGACGGAGTCCGGCACGCCCGGGGTGGTGCGGATCATGATGCCGCCGGCGCTGCCGCGGGCGGTCTGCTGCCGCGCCACGGGCAGCGGCACGTTCTCCAGGTCCCGTACGTCGATGGCGCTGGCCTGGAGCGCGGAGATGACCGCCCGCTTGAGCGCGCGCGCACCACGGGAGTGGTCACGGGCGGTGGTGACGGTGGCGCCCTTCTTCAGCGTCGTCGCGTACGCGCCGGCGAGCCGGACGGCGAGTTCCGGGGTGATCTCCACGTTCAGCACGCCGGAGACGCCGCGGGCGCCGAAGAGATGCGCCTGGCTTCTGGACTCCCAGATCACCGAGGTGTTGACGAAGGCGCCGGCCTCGATGGTCTTGAACGGGTAGACACGGACGTTGCCCTGGACGATCGATTCCTCACCGATGAGGCACTCGTCGCCGATGACGGCGCCGTCCTCGATCCGCGCCGCGCGCATGATGTCGGTGTTCTTGCCGACGACACAGCCGCGCAGGTTGCTCTGCTGCCCGATGTACACGTTGTCGTGGACGACGGCCTTGTGCAGGAAGGCGCCGCTCTTGACCACGACGTTCGAGCCGACGACGGTGTGCTCGCGGATCTCCGCGCCGGCCTCCACCTTGGCGTAGTCGCCGATGTAGAGCGGCCCGCGCAGAACGGCGTCCGGGTGGACCTCCGCGCCCTCGGCGACCCAGACCCCCGGGGAGATCTCGAAGCCGTCGATCTCGACGTCCACCTTGCCTTCGAGGACGTCCGCCTGCGCCTTCACATAGCTCTCGTGGGTGCCGACGTCCTCCCAGTAGCCCTCGGCGACATAGCCGTAGATCGGCTTGCCTTCCTTCATCAGCTGGGGGAAGACGTCACCGGACCAGTCGACGGGGACATCGGCCTCGACATAGTCGAAGACCTCGGGCTCCATCACGTAGATGCCGGTGTTGACCGTGTCGGAGAAGACCTGGCCCCAGGTCGGCTTCTCGAGGAAGCGCTCGACCTTGCCCTCTTCGTCGACGATGGTGATTCCGAATTCCAGGGGGTTGGGGACGCGTGTGAGACACACGGTGACCATCGCGCCCTTTTCCTTGTGGAACCGGATCAGGTCGGTGAGGTCGAAGTCGGTCAGGGCATCGCCGGAAATGACGAGGAAGGCGTCGTCCTTCAACGCCTCTTCGGCGTTCTTGACGCTTCCGGCGGTACCGAGTGGCTTCTCCTCGTTGGCATAGCTGAGTTCCATGCCGAGCTCTTCGCCGTCACCGAAGTAGTTCTTGACCAGCGAAGCCAGGAACTGGACTGTGACGACGGTCTCATGCAGCCCATGCCTTTTGAGCAGCCGCAGAACGTGCTCCATGATCGGCCGGTTGGCCACCGGCAGGAGCGGCTTGGGCATGCTCGAGGTCATAGGGCGAAGACGTGTGCCTTCGCCTCCGGCCATCACGACGGCCTTCATGTCGGAAGCGTCCTCCTCCAAGAGATGACGATCTAGCCGACTTCACCCGTGATGATTGTCCCGCACTTTTGTGGAGCGGGCCATCGGAGCCACTCGGGTGCCGGAGTCGGCGGGATCAGTCGGCCATGGCGTCCGCACGGACCAGGCGGCGGACTTGTACCACGTACAGCACTCCTGCCCACCAATAGAGGGTTGTACCCCACCAAGCGAACGCCCATCCGAAAATGGCAGCGAGTGACGAGATCCAGCCGCTTCCGTCACTGAGCAGAAGCAGCGGGAACGCGTACATCAGGTTGAACGTGGCAGCTTTGCCCAGGAAGTTCACCTGCGGCGGCGGGTAGCCGTGCCGGCGCAGGACGCCCACGGCCACCAGGAGCATCAATTCCCGTGCCAGCAGGGCCGCGGTGAGCCAGACCGGCAGAATCTCGCGCCAGGTGAGCCCCACGAGCGTGGAAAGCACGTAGAGGCGGTCGGCCGCGGGGTCGAGCAGCCGGCCGAGGCTGCTGATCTGGTTCCAGCGCCGGGCGAGTTTGCCGTCCAGGTAATCACTGACGCCGCTCAGCGCGAGTACCAGGAGGGCCCAGCCGTCGCTCTCGGGGCCGCCGAACTCCGGCCTGAGGATCAGCCACAGGAAGAGGGGCACGCCGACCAGCCGCGCCATGCTGAGGATGTTCGGGATGGTGAGGACTCGGTCCGTCTGGACTCGGGTCTCCTGGACCTCCACCCGGGGGCCTCCTGGGAAAAAGTGCCTACGATGCCTCCTGACCCTACCCCAACGCAAAAAAGCTCCGGCTCTTGGGCTGTCTGCCCAAGAGCCGGAGCTCTAAGAATTGTTCGGCGGTGTCCTACTCTCCCACAGGGTCCCCCCTGCAGTACCATCGGCGCTGAAAGGCTTAGCTTCCGGGTTCGGAATGTAACCG
>NZ_JBFBEK010000023.1:0-121350 GCF_040683715.1 Streptomyces sp. NPDC093260 | reverse complement strand
GACCCTAGACAAGTCCCATCGTTGCAGGTCAGGAGCACTCTCCGCTTATTTGATCAAGCCTCGGACACCCCACCTCGCGAAAGCGCGAGGCTAGCCGCCCGCGTGCGTCGAGCGCAACGGCTCGCGTCGTTCCGGTCATGCTCTCCTCCTGGTTGGCTCGTCGCCGTGAGACATGTGGCCGGCGGAAGTTCTCATGACGGGGATCAGCCGGTCGGAAGATCGCGTGCCGGTTGCTTCAGCGCGGTTCGGACGAACTGGCCCGCGCGGTCGAGCGCCGATGCGCCCTCGTCCAGGATCGGCGCGAAGCCCTGGAAGACGTGTGGCACTTCCGCGGTGATGTCGAGGATGACCGAGACGTCGGCGGCTGCCAGGCGGGAGGCGAGCCGGATGGAGTCGTCGAGCAGTGTTTCGTGCGTTCCGACCTGCACGAGAGTGGGCGGCAACCCGTGCAGGTCGTCGAACAGCGGGCTGTGCTCCCGTGCCGCGGTAGCACCTTCGCCGGCGTAGTCGAGCACGCGCCGGGCGAGCGCTTCCCGATTCACCGCGACGTCTACGGACGCCCGCGTTGTCATCGAGTCGCCGGCCAATGTCAGGTCGATCCAGGGCGACAGCAACACCGCGCCCGCCGGTACGGGCCGGTTTCCCGCCACCAGTGACGTGAGCAGTCTCAGTGCCACCCCGCCTCCGGCGGACTCCCCGATCACGATCAGTTCGTCGGCGCCGATACCCGACTCCAGCAGCGCTTCATAACACGTCGCGGCATCGGTCGCCGCGGCCGGTGCCGGGTGCTCCGGCGCGAGCCGGTAATCCACGGTGACGACCCGCAGTCCCGATCGCCGGGCGATCTGGGTCACCAAGCCCAAGGAGCTGTTCGCCGAACCCAGTGCGAACGCGCCGCCGTGGAAGTAGAGCGCGGTGCCGACCGGTTGCGGCGCACCGCTGATCGTGACCGACAGCGCGGCGACACCCGCCAGGTCGAGCTTCTCGACGATGGCGTCGGTGGGCACCGGCTGCGAGCTGAGAATCTGTTCGAACAGCGGCCGTTGGACGTCGAGATCGCCACCCAGGTCGAGCGGCGAGTTCCGCCGGAGTTCGCGGACCTGCTCGCGTTGCACACGAGTCACGCTGTCACCTGCCTGGTTTCGAGGCCGGTGCGGTGTGGACGTTCGACCGGACTGAGGACGACGGTGCGTTTGTTCGTCATGATCGCGCCTCCGCCGACTTGACGTGCTGCGCTACCAGTGCCGAAAACTCCTCGGGCTCGTCGATCGGAACGATGTGGCCGGCGTTGGGCAGCAGGCTAGCCGTCAACTTCGCACTGAAAGGTGCGAGTTGACGCGCGGTGCTCTCGCCGACTGCGCCTCCGCCGATCGTGAGCACCGGAAGTGTGAACACGTTGTGCGCCACCCACGAGGAGATCCAGTCCGCGTTCGCGGGCATCGCGCGGTAATGCTCGAAAGCGGCCCGCAAGGACTCCCGCCCGCGGTACGCCTCGACGATCCGGGAGGTCAGCGCCTCCGAGAGCCCGCGGCGGCTTCCGCCGTCGAGGAAGAACCGGATGTAGTGGTCTTCCCGTCCCTCCAGCAGGTCCTCGGCGAACCCGCCCGGAGCCGAGTGGAGCCCGAACCACCAGGGGGCGCCGCTCGCCGTGAAGGCTTCGGCTCCGGGCAGTGTGCCGATCATCGCCTCACTCAGCGTCAGGCTGGACACGCGGTGCGCATGGGTCGCCGCCAGCGCGAACGCCGGTGCGGTGCCGAGGTCGATGCCGACGACGTGCGCCCGGTCGATGTCCAGCGCGTCGAGGAGCCCGACCAGGTCCCCGGCGAGCTCGGTCGCCAGGTAACCGCCGGCCGCTCGGTCACTGTCGCCCAGACCGCGTAGATCCGGCGCGACGACACGGAGCCCGGCCGCCGTCAGCAGTGGCGCGACTTCGGACCAGATCGCCCGCGTGTGCGGAAAACCGTGCAGCAGCAGGACCGCGGGGCCCTCACCCGCCACCTCGACCGCGAGGCGGACGTCGTTCACCGAGATGTACCGCGCTTGGGCGTCCGCCAGGTAGGCAGTCAACATCGTTCATCTCATCCAGTCGGTTACTATCGGATACCAGGCGAACATAGGAGACCGAGCGTGGACGTTCAAGGAGGCACTTCCCGGAACCCTGGTCACCTCGGGGTAACCCCTCACCGCGGCGACCTCTTCGATGCAGCCTGCCCCACCAGGCAGCTGCTCGACCGGGTCGGCACGAAATGGACGACCATGCTCGTCCTGACCCTCGACCAGAGCGATGGCGAACTCCGTTTCACCGAACTCAAGCGAGCCCTGAACGGGATCTCCCAGAAGATGCTGACGCAGACCCTGAGGTCGCTCGAGCGGGATGGCCTCGTCACCCGCCGGGTCGAGCCTTCCGTTCCGCCACGGGTCTTCTACGGGCTCACCGCGCGTGGAAAGTCGTTGGCACAACCCCTGTCACAGTTGCGAGAGTGGGCGGAGATGCACATGCCACAGATTCAGCTCGATCAGGACGCGTTCGACCGTTCACTCTGAGCGCACGGCTGGTCCACGGCCGACCAGGCCGGCGATGAGCAAGGTCGTTGGGAGTGTCTGACGGGTCCCGTGACGGGTCTGGCGGTGGATCCGTAAGTGAGAGCGAGGTAGGAGAACAAGCTCAGCGTGTGAGCACGCATCCAGCCGCGACGCCGAGCCGGAGCATGGCTCCGAAGAACCGGCCGACGATATAGGCGGTGCTTCCGGGTGGGGAAACCTGGCCCTCCCTCCGCGCGGCGGCGGTCCGGACAGAGTCCTCCCCTGACCGCTGCAGTTGACGCCGGTCCCGGTCGCGGCCGTCCTCACCTACAGTGGGCGCTGCCGCGAGCCCCCTGTCGGCTCGTCTCCCTGCTCGCTCGACCGCGGGTCCTCGACTCGCGAAGCAAAGGGCAGTGAGCGGTGACAGCCGCGCGCGCCACGTTTGGACAGCAGCACACGCTTCCGTAGGTCTGCTACGGGGTACGACGTCATCCGGTCGTAGCGCGGAAGCGCCGTTCTGGGGCGCTGATGTGGCTTGCGTCCCCTTGGCGGCGTCCCTGCCCTTGGCGCGCTGGGCGAACGGGATGACTGTGCTCACCGGTCGGTCGTCAGGACTGCACACCGCGACCCATCGCCGAGCCGGGCACGCATCCGGGCGCAACGGGACGGCGGTCCCGGCGACCGGGACCTCGCCCACCCATCCCTGACCAGTCATGTCACCATCAGCCCCGGCAGCACACAGACGTTCCGCGCAGCACCCTTGCGAACTGCTCGGTAAGCCCCGGCGACGCCACCACCACACAGCGAGGAAGCCAGGGATGTCACCAGCCCGCGCATGTCGTCCTCCGTCCCGTCGTACGGCGGCAACTGCCGCGCGTCCAGGACACCTTGGTCGGAGGTGTCGGGGATCGACCTCGGTGGTGAACCATCCTTCCGAGCGAACTGAGCGATGAGGGCCCCGGGCGACCGTCCCCACCAGCCTTCCCGCGCCGATCGTGGCCCGTGATCCCCGGCGGCTGCCAGGGCAACTGCCGGGGAGGAACAGGCCCTACCGTCATCCGGAGCGCGGCCGTGTCGTCCGGAGATCACCTTCGTTGCCGCTGTCCTGGAGTGCGCCAGGACGCGACACGCGCCGGTCGCCGCCCCCTCGGAACGCGGAAATACCCAGGTGGGGACGCGTCGGCCGGGATCGACCGCCCTCCCGGTACGTGGTCTCACCGCCGTCCTCGCGGCAATCACCCGGAAGTGATCTTGCCGATCCTGGCACACCTGTGACTTGCTGGAGTCGAGTGATGACCGCTTGTAGTGAGCGGGCTGAGGTGAAGGGATGACGGATGAGCACTCCCCAAGAGGCGGACGCGGGTCGTGATGGTTCAGCCTCTCCGATCAAGTTGGTTGCGGGAACGGGGGCGGCGGGGTTCGCGGGGGACAACGAGAGCGCGGTCTCGGCTCAGTTGAACCGCCCGTACGGGATCGCGGTGGACAGCACCGGCACCCTCTACTTCGCCGACCACGGCAACCACCGGGTCCGGAAGGTCACAACGGACGGGAGGGTCAGCACGGTCGCGGGTACCGGGACGGCGGGCTTCAGGGGGGACGGTGGTCCTGCTGCAGCGGCCCAGCTGAACTACCCGCGTGAGGTGGCGGTGGACAAGGCGGGCGCCGTCTACATCGCTGATACCAACAACCACCGGATCCGCAAGATCACGGTCGACGGGACCATCAGTACGGTCGCCGGCACGGGAGCCGCGGGCTTCAGGGGGGATGGTGGTTCCGCCACCGCGGCCCAGCTGAACCTCCCCTTGGGGGTCGCGGTGGACAGCACCGGCGTCCTCTACATCTCCGACTACTACAACCACCGGGTCCGGAAGGTTGCGACGGACGGGGTGATCAGTACGGTCGCGGGGACGGGGGCCGCCGGTTTCAGAGGTGACGGCGGTCCGGCGGTCTCGGCCCAGCTGAACGGCTTGCACGGAGTGGTGGTCGACGGTGCGGGCGATCTCTACATCGCCGACCAGGGTAACCACCGGGTCCGGAAGGTCACGGCTGACGGGAAGATCAGTACCGTCGCCGGCACGGGTGTCGCGGGCTTCAGCGGCGATGACGGCCCTGCCGTCTCCGCCAAGTTGAACTCCCCGGTAGGGGTGGCGGTGGACAGCTCCGGCACCCTTTATATCTGCGACTACGGCAATCACCGGGTCCGGAAGGTCGCGGCGGACGGCGTGATCAGCACGGTCGCCGGCACAGGCACCGCAGGCTACGGCGGTGAGGGCGGCCCAGCCGCATCGGCCCAACTGAACGGCCCGCGCAAGGTGGCGGTGGACTGCGTCGACACCCTCTACGTCACCGACCATCTCAACAACCGGATCCGGAAGGTCACGTCCGCGAAGATGGCCGGGCTGCCAGAGTCGGGCACAGTGGTCTCCTGGGCCAACGTCCGCAGCAGGCTGCGCATGGGGGTCCATCAGGAGTCGGCCAAGGACGGGGCCGAGATCCACCAGTTGCTGGCCTCGCCCAGGGACCACCAGCGGTGGCGGCTCATCGCCTCGGGCCAGGACGATGGTGAGGTCCTGTACCGGATCGAGAACGTGCGCAGCGGCAAGGTGATGGAGGTCGCCGACGCGCAGGAGAGGGCAGGGGCGGCGGTCGCCCAGCGGGTCTACGAGGGCGGTGACGCGCACCACCAGCACTGGAGGCTGATCCCCGTGGGTCCGGTGAACGGCACCCCGAGGGTGTACGAGATCGCCAACCGGCACAGTGGTCTGCTGCTGCGGGTCGACACGAACGCCCGCACGGCCATCAGACAGCACGGATCGGACGGTGACCACCAGGGCCGTCAGTGGCAGTTGCTCCCCGTGTAGCGCACAAGAGGGGCAGAGGCGCTCTCCCGCCGCTGCCCCTCTTGTCCGACCCGCCCCTACTCGGAACGGGACGGCTTCTCCGCGGAAGCCTTGGGCGCCTTCGGGGCGTCCGGGGCCTTCGGGGCGTCCGGGGTTCTGGGGGGCTTGGTGAAGTCGTTTTTCTTCGGCTTGCTTTCCAGGTCCTCGTCCTTCTGGAGGTCGCCGTGCTCCTTCACCGTCGCACTCGCCTCCTCCATGCCGGTGGAGGCCGCCTTGGTGACCGAACCGGGATCCTGGGCGTACTGGGCCTGTGCGCCGGCGGATGCCTGGGTGGTCTGGACGAGGGAGCCGAGGAAGCCCAGGACGGCTCGCGCTTCGGGTGACGTCTCCTGCACGATCTTCGAGCGCGAGGAGGCGCCGTGGATGGCGTTGTTGAACAGGCTCGTACTCGTGTCGTCATACGTGTCGTCGTCGGAGTCCTCGAAGTCGACACCCTCACCCGGCTGGGGCTTCGTGCTGTCGGTGGTCACGGAGAAGAGTCCCGCGCCCTTGCCCGCGGAGTTGAAGATGTTGTCGAACACCATGATCGTCACCTCTGGTCGTCGTCGTGGCGGCCGTGCCGCGCGGTCAGGGCTGCTTGTGGAGCGTCTGCTGGCTGACGGTCAGGCTCTCGACGTCGAGCATGGTGTGGTGGACGTCCAGGGCGGAGACGACCTCGGCCAGTCCCTTCATGCGGAAACCACCGGGCGTCAGGTCGATGTCGTTGATGTCGCGGGCGACCATCCCGTTGAGGCCGGGATAGGTGCCGGGCTGCGGGGGAGACAGCACCGCCACCGGCACGGCGTACTGCACCGCGATCAGACCGGAGAAGGTCACCGGGATCTCGTAGGTGTACTGCTTGCGGGTACGCCGCTGCGTGACGATGGTCTGCACGCGGGAGTTCGCCGGCACCTTGCCGGAGATCTGCGACTTCGAGGCCCAGCTGGTGGTCAGGGAACCCCCGACGGTGGCCGCGATGCCCAGGGCCAGCTGGGCGTTGAGCGAGGCGTTGCCGGTGGCGCTGCCCGAGGTGGTGAACCCCACCGAGTTGGTCATCCCGTTCGACGAGGAGTTCGTCGCCGAGCTGCTCGCGGACGTCTCGCTCGTGTTGGCGTTGTCGACCCCGACGCTGTCCTTGCTGTTCTTGTTGGTCACCGTGTTCGAATTCCTGTTCGCCGTCCCGTTCTGGCACGACGCCTGGAGTTGCGACTGGAGATCCAAACGGAGCTGGTTCTGCAGCTGCAGCTGGAGCGAGGCGCCGACGCTGCCGCCGAAAGTGAGCTTGGCATCCCCGTGGAGCGACCACGTCACCCCGTTCGAGACGGTGAAGTCGACCGAGTCGGTGAAGTTCATCTCCGACTGGCTGCGGTTGACATAGGTGCGCGAGGAGAAGGTGTCGGGTGGAGGCTGGCTGATGTCGCCCCGGACCTCGATCAGAGGTTCCCCGAGGTTCATATAGGCGAGCCAGCCGAGCTCGAACGCAGTCCCGGTAAAGCTGCCGAAGCTCGACTTGTTGACGGAGAACCCGACGGGTTTGTGCTTCACGCCGGAGGGGTCGACGTAGACCAGGTTGGGGTGGCTCAGGAGGGACTGCCAGGTCTGTTCGATGTTGAGTTCCCGCAGGTTCTTTTTTGTCAGCGGCTGACGCTTCGCGTCTACCAGGCTGTATGCGGTGGAAGGCATCTACCCGTCCTCGACTGATGTGGACCGGACCGCGCTGGTTGAAAAGGTAAGTGAAAAGCGGACGGAAACATGTCCACGTCTTCGGCGGTCGAAATTAGCATGCGGAATAATGGTCCGGAAGGTGCATCTGTGTATCACACTCATTCGAGTGATCGGAATTCGGCACTCTCCTCTTTATCGCAAGATAATCGATCCCGGATTCGCCTCTCGTCACCCGATCGATGACTTTCCGGTGGCCTCTGTACTCCAGTAAGTTGAACCCGGCCGTTGTCTGCAAGAGATCTGCGCTTCGGTCGTTCAACTACTTGCCGGACGCTCTTCGGTTGAGGGCGATCCAGTATGCGGTCATACGGCGTGAAGGGCCGCCGTATCACGCTTGCGAGGCGTCGTTCTCCACATAGAACAGGTGAGGTTTCCGCGATGTACACACAAGAGCGCGCGACGATTTCCAACCTCGTGGTCGGCGGCCCGGTGGCGGTGAACAGCTACGACAACGCGATCGTGGCGGCACTGGTCGAGAACCGGCCGGTCATGCTCGTCCACGCCTTCAACGGCGGCTACCTGCGGCCCGTCGAGCTGAAGGAGGAGAGCCATGACAAGGGGGTCAAGCTGGCCACCGCGCTCGACCCGGCCACCAAGGAGGCCAAGGGCCACCTCTGGTACATCAGCCCGGCCGGCTTCTTCGGGCAGCGGCCGCTCTACGTCATCGAGAGCGCCGCGGGACAGGTGTCACAGAAACCCGCAGCCCCGGGGGCAGCCGACGCCGGCCGAGGTGACGACGGTGTGCCCAAGCCTCAGCGCAGGCGCATCACCGTCCACCAGGAGGCGCCCAAGAGCACGGCCGACAGCGTCCAGGTCGGCCTGCCCGACAAGGTCGGCGACAAATGGCGCGGCAGGAACAGCGCACCCGAGGACACGCAGCTGTGGATCGTCACGGTGACGCCCTGGGGCGGGATCACCTTCGTGCCGATCACCCACCCAGACACCATCCTCGGGTTCAAGGACCACGCGGTGGCGGCCGACAGCGAGGTACGCGTCACCTACAACTGGGGTGGGGACTTCACCGGGACGGTCATCAACACCTTCTACCCGCGGCTGCCCAGCGAGTGGGACGTCCCCTACCACCACGTCTTCACGTGATGCCGGTGCACCGTCGCACCTCACCCGTTCCGAGCCAACGCCCGCCCCGCCTGGAAGAGGCACCAGCATGCCCCTGCCCATGGAAGAACTGAAGTTCCACATCGTCAACGCCGCCTCGGGGAGAACCCTTGGCGCCGAGGCCGCGCCGGGCGCGGACGGAGCGCTCGTCGTCCGCGATTCTCCCGACGGTGACCCGTTCCCGGAGCCATGGCGGCTCACGCCCGTAGCGCCCGCGCCGAGCGGGCAACCCGGGGACGACCCCGCATATGTGTTGCGCAACGCGACCAGCGGCAAGGTGCTCGACAACCCCGCCGCCGCGGACCACGGCGTGCGCCGGGCGAACGCCGCCGCGGGCAAGAAGGGACAGCAGTGGCGCGTCGTCCCTGCCGAGGGTGAAGCGGACCTCTACTTCATCGAGACCGTGACCGACGACACCGTCCTCGACCTTGCCGACCCCGGCGAGGACGGCACACGGGTGATCCTGCGTGAGTACGACGAGAACGCGGCAAGCCAGCGCTGGCGGTTCGTGACCGTCGAACCCGAGCGGACCAGCGACCCCGTGCTGCGCTGGGCACACCTGAACCACTGGAACGGCCGCCGGTCCTGGCGCCTGGCCCGTTCGGCCGCGATGCGCCCCGCACCCAACGCGGCACCCTCCTTCAGCGATCTGCTGCTGGTCCTCGAACGCTTCGGCAGCGACCAGAACGCCGGCGGCTGGGGAAGCGCAGGGGGCGGCCGCCAGCCCAACGGGCAACCGGGCGGATGGGCCGGGCTCGGCACGCGCTTCCTCGCCGACACCACGGGGGCTGGCCGGGCGGACATCGTGGGCATCAAACCCGCGAAGGGCGCTGTGACGGTGTCCAGCAGGGGCGACGGTACGTTCGACGACGACGAACGCGTCCTGCACCAGCCCCCGCCCTCCCCGAACCCGGCCGACCTGTGGACCCTCGCGGACATGGCGGGCGACGGCAAGCCCGATGCCGTCACACTGCGCGCCGACGGTGTCCGCGTGTCCCCTCGGGACGACGGCGGGACGTTCGCGCCGGCGGGCGGCGACCCGGCTGTCAAGGCGTTCGGCCACGACCAGCAGGCCGGCGGATGGGTCGCCGACAAGCACCCCCGGTTCCTCGTCGACACCACCGGCGACGGCAGACTCGACATCGTCGGCTGCCACGACGACGGCGTCTGGATCTCGCTCCAGGACGAGGACGGGAAGTTCGCACCACTGCCCGATGAACCGGTCCTCCGGGCGTTCGGCTGCCACGAAAAGGCGGGCGGTTGGCTCGCCGACAAGCATCCCCGGTTTGTGGTCGACACCACGGGCGACGGACGCGCCGACATCGTCGGCTGCCATGACGACGGCGTCTGGGTCTCGCTTCAGGAGGAGGACGGCACCTTTCCCGAACCGCTCTACGTCCTGGACGACTTCGGGACCGATCGGGGCTGGAAGTCGGTCGAGGAGAACCCCCGCTTCCTCATCCGCACCGTCGGTGACGGGAAGATGGACATCATCGGGTTCGGCCCACAGGGCGTCGTCGTCTCACGGGGAAACGGTGACGGCACGTTCGAGCCTTCCCAACTGGTTCTGAACGACTTCGGGCACGCCCAGGGCTGGACAGGCAGAAAGCACCTCCGGTTCCTCGCCGACGTCACCGGCGACGGCAACCCGGACATCGTCGGCTTCGGCGACGAAGGAGTCTGGGTGTCGCACAACCGCGGTGACGGCCGGTTCGATCAAGCCCAACTCGTCTGCCGGGGCTTCGGATACAACGACGACGCAGGCGCCTGGCGCGTCGACCGCCACCCCCGCTTCCTCGCCGACATCACCGGTGACGGACGCGTCGACATCGTCGGCTTCGGCGGCCCGGGCGTGTACGTGGCCCGCAACCTCTTCCGCCGCTTCAGGACCCGATAGCCGTCCAAGGGTCTGCGCAGCCGTACGGTGCCGCGCGAGTGGATCGCCGCACGGCGCCGTACGGCGCAGCGCCCACCGGGTGGGCGCCCGAGGGCCGGCGGCCAGCGCTCAGAACCGTGATGGCCACGCAAGCGACGCAGCCGGCGTGCGGGTGGGCGAACCCACGCTCCACCGCCCGGCGCCCAGCCCGAAGCCGTGCTCGGTGCCGCGGCGGGCGGTCAGCGGCTTCACGCCGAGGCCGGTGAGCAGCGGGGCCAGGTGTGCCGGCGGCTCGGGCAGAGGCGGCGCCATGCCCCACCGTACGCGGTGGAAAAGGTCGCCCGGCGCACCGAACCTCCGCCGGACATCGAGCGTCTCCAGGTGTGTGGGTGCGCACTGACCTCGCGCACCGAGTCGTACTCGAGGGGAAACCGACACGTCATGAAGACCAAAATGACCGCCGTGGCCCTTGCGGCGATCGTCGCCGCCGGCACCGCCGTCGCCGCCGTCCCGGCCTCGGCCGCCACCGCCAAGGCCGCGCCGACGCGTTGCCACACCACCGACCTGAAGGCCGGTTTCGCCACCGGGGACGACGCGAAGCCGGAGATGGGGCGGACCGGGAAGCAGACGCAGGCGTTCATCTGGTTCACCAACAAGAGCAACCGCACCTGCACCCTGTCCGGCTTCGCCGGTGTCGACATGGTCGGCGCGCAGAAGACCGACGGCACCTGGTCCCTGGTGCGCTCCTCCAAGAAGCCCACGAAGATCACCCTGGGGCGCGGGGACACGGCGGACTTCAGCATCAACCTGCTCCCCGTCGCCAAGTCCACGCCGCGGAAGGAGAAGTTCGTCCCCGCGAAGTTCCTGGTCACCCCGCCGAACGAGACGACCCACTTCACCCTGAAGTGGCCGTTCGGCGGCCAGATCCTGAAGCAGGACGGCGCCACCCGCCCGGGCACCTACCTCAACCCGGTCGGACAGTGAGCGTTTTCAACGTTGCCGCTCCAGGGTGAGGATGGCGGCGGAGATTGACGACAGGCGGTTGGGGCTGCAACGGGCCCGGCGGAAGATCCGCCAGGACTTCACTTGCGCCACGGTTCGTTCGACTGGCGCTCGCGCAGCTGACAGGGCTCGGTTGATCGTCCACTGGGTCGGGTTGAGGTCCTGGTGCGGGAGCCGTCTGATCGGCGTGGTCACCCAGGAGCCGGCGCCGATGTAGGCGCGGTCGGCGAGGACGGGAACGCCTTGGCGTTCGCAGATCCGGATTATGCGGTGGGTGCGGGCCGCGGTCAGATCGTGGGTGCGTCCCGGCAGCGCGGGCGAGATCCACAACAGCTTGCCTGTGGGATCGGCCACCACCTGCACGTTCACGCCGTGGCGGCGGTGCTTCTGGGAGAAGTCCGCCCGGCTGTCGCCGACCCGGTCGCACTCGGCGAGGGTTCCGTCGAGCAGCACGTAGTCGGGATCGGCCTCCCGCAGGACTCGCAGCAGGCCGGGCGCCCTGTGGGATAGATGATCGACGACGGCCCTGGCGTACGCGTGGGCGGTGCCGACGGATATGCCGAAGCCAGCGGCGATCTGCGTGAGTGGGTCGTGCCGGCGAAGGTAGATCAAGCCGACGAGAGCACGCTGGTGGGGCGGGAGCTTGCAGCGGCGGTCACCCTCACGGGTGACGATGAGCATGGTTACCCACTCGACCAGGGCGTGAGGCAGGTCGAGTGCGGCAGGATAGGGAACCAACGAGGCTCCTGCGCTGATGAGTTGAGACGTCGAACACCTCCCTCAACGGCACAGGAGCCTCGTGCGTTGCGGACGTCGGCCTCGTCACCCGATCAGTGGCCACCCTGAAAACGCTCAGTAACTTCCCGCGGCCGCGCGGTCGGAGCTCCAGGACGGCTTTGACCGCGCGGCGCTCGTCCATCGCCCAGTAGCCCTCGGCAACCCGGTCCAGGGGCAGGGTAAGGGTGAGGTCGAAGACCCTGCCCGTCGACGGCCACCTCGTGCGGGACGCCGACGCTGCCACCAGGGCGGGACGAGTGCGGGGCCTGCCGCGTGGGCTCGGCGGTGCCGCCGCTCCGGTGCCGAGTCACGCCGATGCCGCCGCAACGGGCAGCCTACGCTTGGAAGGATGTCTCCGACGGTCTGACGGGGCGCTCGGCGGCCCGGTTCGCACGGGCCGAACCACGTCGACGAGCGGCACGGCGGGCGCCTACGGCTGGACGGCCAAGCGCCGCGACCTCTACGCCGACGACTTCGGCTGTCCAGGCTCGCTGGTCGCCGTGACGGCCAGGTCGAACCGCAGCAAGGCCGACCAGGACGTGGCCGAGCGGATGCCGCCCGTAGAGGAGGCCCGCTGTCAGTACCTGGACGAGCGGGTGTCGGTGGACCCTGCCGGTCGACGCGGTCGGGGGACGGGCCCTTCAGCGACCGGCCGAAGTCTGCCCGGCCGCCATCCTGGACGTGCCACCCGCCTGACCTCCCACAGCAGCGGGCCGTCTTCCTCCACCCGCTCTCCCCGAACCATCGCGGTGCGCGTCGTGCGGTGCGCCGGCCGTCGCGAAGCACGGTTCTGACGTGACGCGGGCCTCGGGAGGTGCCTGCCGGGCCCCGTGCGGCATGATGGCGGCCATGCGTAGCGGGGTGGGCGGGGGGTTCCGCCGACGGTGGCCATGGCGCAGGCGTGACGAGTCGGCGCTCTTCGGGATCGAGGCGGAGATCACCGCCTTCGGTGAGGCGCTGGACGTCCATTCCTTCAGCCCTGGCCAGGCCGGCGCCACCGATGAGATGCGGGCTGAGCTTGCACGTGCTCTCGACGCATACGATCAGGCGAAACGGGACGTCGCCGGCGACCGGTTGCGGGAGGGCGGACTCGATGTCCTGCGCACGCTGGACGAGGGCAGGCACGCGCTGGCCCGTCTGGATGCCCTGATCGCCGGCCGGCCTCTGCCGGAGCGCATGCCGCTGTGCTTTTTCGACGCCCGGCACGGTCGGGCCGCCCGGCAGGTCAGTTGGGCGCCCCCCGGCGGGGTCGCCCGCACCATCGCCGTATGCGCAGCGGACGCGGTCCGCCTGACGGAGGATTCGAGTCCCAGCGCTGTGGGACAGCTGGTCCCGGGCAGCAGGGTGCGCACACAGTCACGCGGGGCCGAGCCTCGTCCGAGGACGCCGGCGAGTGTTCCCCAGCCGCAGGTCGGCGGAGGGGAAGACAGCGGCCAGCAGCTCCATCGGCTGAAGATGCCTTCGTACCGCCCGGCTGTGATGGTCTTCTCGTCCAACGGGCGGGCACGGGTCCACCTGCGCTTCGAGGGCAGCAGAGAAGGGCGTTCCTCGCGTCTGTACCGGCTGTCCGGCGACGGAACCCCCTTCACCGCCCGGATCCCCCTGCCGGAAGGGACCAAGGCGACCGCCTTCCGCGTGTTCGGCGTCGGCGAACAGGAGGCGTGGACGGCGACTGCGGCACCGCTCCGTGAAGTCCCGCGCTTCCACGACGCCGTCAACGGGACCGGTTCGGATGTCGTGCACTACCGGGGGGAACCGGGACCAGGTGTTCTGCACTACGCGGGGTCGAGTTTGGTCCAGTTGGAGGCGCTGGACGACCGCCTCGCCTACCGGGTGACGGTGACCGAGGGGCGCGCCGGAGTCCATACGTTCCAGTGGCCGGGCCGCGGCTACTACCAGGTGCGCTCAGCCGGCGCATGGAGCCTGTCCGTTGCGTGACGGCGCGCGGCGGTGCCTTCCAGCGCCGAACCTCCAGGTGGACGCCGCGGCCGCGGACGGTCTTGACGGCTCGGGTGTCTCTGCCGCCTCCCGAGCGGACGGTCGCCGGGCAGGCACCGCTGTCGCGCCGGGAGTCGGATCGGACGTCCCGGTAGAAGGCGACCTCGTCGTGCCGGCTGGAACGGGTGATCGTGGCCCCATGGTCGGCGTTGGGGCAGCTTCGGACGATGTGCTTGAGACTGTCTGGTCGTGGCAGAGATGATGAGTGGTCCGGAGGCGGCCCTGGCTGAAGCGCTGTCCCCTTCGTGCAAGCAGGGTGTGCGCGCCGGCACACCAGGTGCGGGCGCACTCACCACGAGAACGCGTGACGCCGTCCAGGATCTTCGACGAGCGCCCGCGCACCACTGGCTTCGTCTTGCAGAACGAGTCCGCGGTGGAACCCCTGCTCGCCGTGTTGCGCCGCCAGGGGCGGGCCGTGCCCGAGGACGTGTCGGTGGCCGCCGTCCAGGCCTCGGTACGGCTCACCTCGGCCGCCGTCCCCGCCCAGGAGACGGGCCGGCACACTGTCGGGCTCCTGACGGGCGAACTCGACGGGCGCGGGACGGACGGCGCGGTGCTCATCGCACCCGCACTGACCGTGCGGGCCGGCGGGGGACCGGCGCCGGCCAACGCCCCGACCGGCCCCCAGGAGACCTGCGGATCACCAGCGCGGCGGCGAATGCACCGAAGGGCCGCACCGGTTGGGGTGCGGCCCTTCGACGTGCCCCACCTCCTCTGAGACAGGGCTCACCAGGTCATGCCAGCGAGAACTTCTGGGCTGCGGCGCCGTTGCAGTCCCAGATCTGCAGGCGGGTGCCGTTGGCGGTGGCGCCCGACGGCGAGTCGATGCACCGGCCGGTGGTCGGGTTGGATATCGAGCCGTCGGCGTTGGCGACCCAGTTCTGGTAGCCGCCGCCGTTGCAGTTGGCCAGCTGGAGCTTTGTGCCGGCCGCGTTCACCCCGCCCGCGATGTCCAGGCACTTGCCCAGCGTGCGCAGGGTCTGGCCGTTCCAGGTCCACTTCTGGTCGAGCGACGTGGCCTGCTGGCAGTCCCAGAGCTGGACCGCCGTGCCGTCGCCGCCGGTGTCGTCGCCCGCCACGTCCACACACTTGCCGCCCGGTCCGTAGATCGGGGTGCCGATGGCGAACTTCTGGGCTGCGGCGCCGTTGCAGTCCCAGATCTGCAGGCGGGTGCCGTTGGCGGTGGCACCCGACGGCGAGTCGATGCACCGACCGCTGGTCGGGTTCCGCAGCGAGCCGTCCGGTTGCCGCACCCAGTTCTGGTAGCCGCCGCCGTTGCAGTTGGCGAGTTGGAGCTTCGTGCCGGCGGCGCTGTTGCCGCCCGCGATGTCCAGGCATTTGCCGAGGGTCTGCAGTGTCTGGCCGCTCCAGGTCCAGTGCTGGTCCCTGGCCGCCGACTGGCAGTCCCAGAGCTGGACCGCCGTGCCGTCGCCGCCGGTGTCGTCGCCCGCCACGTCCACGCACTTGCCGCCGGGGCCGGTGATCGTCTGACCGCTCACCGAACCGCCGCCGCCCCCGCCCCCGGAGCCGGGCGCCTTGTTGTAGACGGCCACCGAGTCGATGACCAGCTTGCCGCCGGACACCGTGGACGCGTTCGGGCCCCCACCGAAGGCGTCCGGGAAGCCGCCGCCGATCGCCAGGTCGTAGATGATGAAGAAGGGGTGGTCGACCGCGTTGGACCAGGTCGCGGCGTCCACCTGGTTGGCGTTGATCGTGTAGAAGTTGTTGCCGTCGAGGTAGAACCTGATCTGCTCCGGCGACATCGAGCGGTCGATCTCCACCGCGTAGTCGTGGAAGCCGGTCTGGCAGCCCGGACAGGCGCGTTCACCGGAGCCGATGCCGGTCGACTCGTTGCACGGCCCACCCGGGTTCACACCGCAGTGCAGGGTGCTGAAGACGGAGCTGCGGCCGTTGATGTCCTCCATGACGTCGATCTCGCCGGACTTCGGCCAGGTCACACCGTCGCGCAGTGGCGCGCCGAGCATCCAGAACGCCGGCCAGTAGCCCGCGCCGTTGGCGGTGGTGACGTTGGGCTGCTGGAGGACGGACTCCATGCGTACGACACCGCCCGCCGGGGCTCCGAAGCTCGCCGACTGGGTCTCCACGCGCCCGGAGGTCCATCCGCTGCGCGGGTCGGACCCCGAGTGCAGGGCCTGGAGCACCAGATGGCCCTGACCGTCGTAGTAGACGTTCGAGGTGCTGTTGGTCATCGTCTCGATCTCACCGGTGCCGAAGTTGCTGCCCGGCCCGGTGTCGTACTTCCACAGGTTCTGATCGATGCCGGTGCCGGACGCACCGTTGAAGTCGTCGCTCCAGGTGAGTGTGAAGCCCGACGGCGCCGGGGGCACTGCGGCCTGGGCGTTCATCGTCGTGGTGACGGTGGCCGCCACCGTCATCACGACGACGGGTAGCAGAGAGAGCGCTCTCTTCCACCTGCGGCGCGGTGCCCTTCCAGGGGGTGATTGCATAGGTCTGGCCTCCGAAGAATCACATGATCGCGTCTGTCCGCTGTGCCACCCTGGTGATCTTCGTCAACGGGGAGCAGCGCACGCGCCCTTGCGGGTCCGGATGACGACGAACGGGGCGACGGTCGGTGCTTGGGCTGCCGTCGGCAGGCAGACCCCCAGCGGACGGCCGGGCTGTTGTCTCCAACCGGCGGATGCATCACCAACTCAATTGCCAGTACTGCGGTGTTGAGCCATGTGGAGTTCTGTGCGAGGCAGACGGTATTGGCCCAGACCAACACCGTCAAGGCTGTGCAACGGACTGAGAACGGCTTGGGTGCTTAACTGACGGTTTCGAAATGATCTGCAGATGTGGTCGAAGAAGATCACGCTGTGAGAGCACACTGGTCCTCGCAGGCGAACGGAGTCCGCATCGGTGGCGAGGCCGTTCGCCGCCTGGCGCGACCGTCTTCCCGGGCAGGACCGCGCCTCCCATCGGTACTGCGTCACGCTGGTGGAACTGCGCTAACCCGGCCCGGAAGGCGCACCGCGGCCGGGGCTCCCGTCCCGGCCGCCGTCCGTTACCCCCACGCCGGCGACGCCGTCCGTCCATGTCCCCCGGGGCGCACAATCGATCCGGGTGCGCACCAGAGTGCGCACCGGCCCCGGATGCGTTCCGGTCGCGGCCAAGCCCTCCGGCCCGGGTCGCGATGGCACGGAATCGCCCGAGCCCGTGGGTACCTGCGGTTGCCGGAGGTGGCGGTGACAGGCGGGGGACGCATCGACACGCGTGCCGGTGCCGTTGTCCGCGTCGAGGGCAGTCGTACTGCCCTGGCTGACCAGGGCGACCCCGGGCAAGCGGCTCCTCCTGTTGAAGCTGGCGCCTGTCGAGGGCGACGGGCGGCCCGCGCTGTGGCGGATCGCAGTCCGCGCGGTGCTGCTCGGTGTGGTGACCCTCCCGCTGATGGCAACCCTCGTCACCGCGTCGGTGATTCTGCTGAACGGGCCCTCAGGGGAGGTGCGCCGGGTCCGGGACGCAACGGCGGCGGACCAACGCATGATCCAGTGGCAGATGATCGACCACTTCCCGCAAGTGCTGCTGATCGTCTTCGTCGTGGTCCTGCTCGGCGGATACGTACTGATGACCTGGAGGCGGGAGGCGACCCTCTGGGCCCACGAGCGGGCGTCCGGGCTGCGCACCGTGGCCCTCACGCGCACCCGGGCCGCGACCGGTCCCCACGTCGGTTCCCAGGTCGCCCCCGACGACGAGTACGTGCATGCCCGGCAGGCTCTTGAACCCTGCCCTTCCCCCGGCCGGAAACCGCAACGCGGACAGCCGCACCGTCTCTCCCGGCCTGCGGAGGGCGACCACGTCGCCGACGCAGCCCCCCGGACATGAGCAGCACATCGCCGGTGAACTGACCAAGGTCCGCACGTTCTGAGGTTCTCTCTCGGAGCCGGGACTCACCCGCCGCAGGCGACGAACAGCGTGGTCGCGGTCAAGAGCGGAGTTGGTCATGGCGCGTAGCGTCCTGCCCCGACATGAAGCGAGCGCGCCGGCCGAGACGCCCCGCGACGCCGCCGCGACCCGAACTCGCGTGGCCAGGCGGCTGCGGGGCCAACCGCGCCGGGCATGGGCTTAGATGGGCGACCATGACCAACGAAACGCCTTCGCGTCCCAGCCGTCGCTCCCTGCTCGCGTGGACCGGTACCACCGCGTTGACCGCCGCCACCGTGTCCCTGGGCGCCGCCCCGGCCTCGGCTGCCACGTTCCCCGCGCCCGGTTCCGCCCTCCTGGTGCCGTCGGCCCGGATCGACCTCAACAGCCCCTCCGAGAGATGGATACGGGAGAAGGCCACCCAGGACGCCACCATCATCCAGGCGCTCGGCTACGACAACGTCAACCGTCACATCTACTTGGCGCAGGTGACGCAGGCAGGCCGGCAACTGGTCGGCGAGAGCGCCCCGGTGAGCAGTGCCGAGCGCAACCGGCGCGGTGATCTGACGATCACCAAGTGGGACATGGACGGCAACACCCTGGGCTATATGTACTTGCGTGGCTTCGGGCACGGCGCCAACATCGGCGTCGAACCGGTCGGCAGCAGCGCCTGTCTGTGGATGGAGGCCGACGGCGTCGAAGTCAAGGACAAAAAGGGCAACATATCCAGTCGCGGCACCCGCCTGGCCCGCTTCCCGTTCGTCAACGGCCAGGTGCTCGACACCACCTCACCCACCCTGGCCAAATACACGCCGGTGCCCGGCTCCACGCACAACAGCGCCACCATCGACCCGGTCTACGGCCGTCTCGCCATCCGTTACAAGGACACGGACAAGGTCTACAAGTACCAGATCCACGACATGGACCTGGCCCGCCTGGGGATCTTCAGCGAGCCGCTGGCGACGATCAGCGAACCGTCCCTGACCGCTCTGCCCGGCTGGCCCCTCACCATGTACGGGGACCCGTACCTGCAGGGCTACGCCGCCGTGGGCCGCTACCTCTACATGCTGCACGGCAACAGCTACGGTTTCAGCCAGGACATCGACGGAAGCGGTCAGGAAGTGGTGATCTCCCAGCCAGGTGTCGGCAACACATTCCTGTCCTCGGTGAACCTGGCCACCGGTGCCTTCGACCCCGCTCCGCCCGTTCCTTTCGACAAGGACGTGAACCCCCTGCACACCACGGCCGCCTACAGCCTGTCGTTCCGCGAGCCCGAAGGCCTCGGCGTGCACATCCCGGACCTCGCCCGGCCGGACGTCTTCGAGCTCGGCATGGGTTTCGCCTCGGATGGTGACGACGGAAAGCGCAGGGCGAGCATCTACGGCAAGGCCGGCCTCGTCCAGCCCGCCTGAGACCCGGAGTTACCGTAACGAGCTCGTGCAGGGTGGGCGGTGAGGCGTCGGGAGTCGCGGCGGGGCTCGGCGTCCTGGTCGGTCCGGCCGCGTTCGTCTGATCGGTGACGTGCTCGCTCATCGGCGGCCGACTTCGGGATTCCGGACAGCGGGGCGGGCTGCCGCAAGGTCAGGTTCGTCCGCCAGTGCGCGGCGACCAGCGAGACCCGGTCCTCCAACGGCGAACTCCACGGTCGTCCTCTCCGGACCGCATCCGCTCCTTCGCGGCGCAGCGCGGTGCCGAGCCAGCCGGACTGACGCGGTTCCAGCCCAGTGATGAGGCTGTCCAGGAAGGGTTCGACGCTGTGATCACACCAGACACAGCAAGAAGTCTTCACGCCCTGCACCCGTGCTGGCCTGCGGTAGTCAGGAGGAGGAGTACCTCTGCGGCTCCATAGCCTTGAGCAGGCACTCGCGGTCGGCCGCGCTGATCAGTCCGTCTGGAAGAGCCTTGTCCTCCAACAACGCGTGCAGTGCAGAAGCGTGTGTGGCGAAGGAGGCCCTGCACCATTCGCGTTCCGGGTGATCGCACTCGTTGCCGAGCAGCAGGACCTGGCGTTCGTTGTCCGCGTCGACAGGTTGAGACAGCTCTGCAGCAACGACCAAGAGGTCGACCAAGCCGGAGCGCACCGCGATGTCGGGGAGAGCTGCGAGGCGGATCAGGAAGGGCAGGGCGGCCGACATCGCCGGGCTCACGTGGAAGACGCTGCTCATCAAGACGTTGTCCAGCACGCGCAGGGCCTCAGGGCCGGCTACCTGGTCGAGCAGACCACGGAGCAGCACCGGGAGCTCGGCAGGGCACCCGGGGATCTGCGACCAAGCGACATCGGTGCAGCCCACAAGGGCGGGATGGCCGTATTCAGCCTGCTTTGTCTGCGGGTACTCGCGGAGGAACCGAGCGACGGCAGCCTCCTTGGCCGCCGCGTCCACTACGCACATCCTCTGCTCCTGCTCCAGCTCGCACGACACCGCCCTGAGGGACGTCCGTCGGATGAGACTCTTCCCCTGGCGAGCGTCGAAGGCAAGCACCGAGGTCGACAGCTGATGCCCCCTGCACCGGGGGTGGTGACGTGACAGCCTGCACCACAGCCCGGGACAGCCCTTGCCTCCACTTTCGACACACGGCCTGAGACCCCGTCCTACGTGGTGAAGCGGTCGTTGGTCTTGGCATGGGGGCGGGGTGCGTGGAGTGGGATGGTTCCGGCGGGGCTGTGGGAGATCGCGAGGCCGCTGATCCCGCCGTCGAAGGTGCGGCCACAAGGCGGTGGAACGCAGGACACGCCTGATGAGACGCTGTTCGCGGCCCTCATCCACGTGCTGGTCAGCGGCTGTGCCTGGCGCCAACTGCCGGCCTGCTTCGGCATATCGAAGGGGCTCTTGATCGGTGCCGCCTGCCCACTTCCGCAGGCGGAAGTCAGAGGCCCTGACCGGAGTCAGAGGGTCATGAAGGGCGAGTGCTCGATGAGCAGGAGCTTGCGCAGTGACGTGCGGACACGCGACAGCATGCTGCGACGCGGCGGTGCGGGTACAGGCATGACTCCCCCCAGCAGCGGTAAGGTACGTCTGGTTGCGTACCTCTAGGAAGGTATGCAACCAGACGTACCTTGTCGAGAGGTGAAGTGATGACGGCAGGCGAGTTGGCCCACCCTCGCACTGAGGAGTTGCAGGTGGGTCCCATCCTTTTGGCGCTGGCTGACGCGAACCGGCGTCGGGTCGTGGCCGAACTGGCCGAACGGCCAGATGAAGAGCGGCTGTGCGCTTCCTTCGACCTGCCGGTGGGCAAGTCCAGTCGCACCCGTCACTGGCGAGTACTGCGCGAGGCGGGCTTGGTGTATCAACGCGACGCCGGGAACGGGCTGTACATGCGCCTCCGCAAGGGGGACTTGGACCGCCGCTTCCCGGGCCTGATCGAGGCCGTGATCGCCGCAGGCTGACGGCGCTGAACTGCGTCAACTCGCGGCAAGACGGCGGTAGCTGATGAGGGCTGCGGCTGTGCCGACAAAGGCGAGGAGGTGTTCGGACTTGCGTTCGCAGCGGCGGTGCAGCCTCCGGCAGCCGGCCAACCAGGACACGGTTCGCTCGACCACCCAGCGGTGGCGGCCCAGCGCTCCCGGCTCCACTGGGCGAACCTCCGACAACCGTCTGCCGGCGCGGCCCGGACACCGGGGAAGCTGCCGCCACGTGCACCCCGACGGCGCCACGAAGACGGCGACCATCGCGAGGGCCTGGTCCCGGGCACCCTCCACGGGCAGGTGTTCGGCGTCGGTGACGACGCCGAACCGCCTCACGCCAGTGTCTCGTGGTTCGCCCACGCCGCCTCGAACGGGTAGCGGGTGCGCCAGGTGTCGAAGACCTCGCCGACCTCCGGCGCGGCGAACAGAGTCCCCAGCGCCTCCACGTCGGCGGCGCCGAGCTGGACGACGACCGTGGCGATGAACGCCGGGATCTGCTCCTCGCCGGGGACCGGGATGTGGCGCTGAGCGGCGAACGTCTGGAGCACGCCGGTGCCCTTCGCGGCTTTTTCGAGGTCCGCGAGGTACAGGTTCAGGTCGGCTTCGGGAATCGGTTCGGTGAACTTGACGAACATGGTGTGCTGCATCATTTCCCCATACGACCATGGGATACCCAGGCGCGTCCAAGACCTCTTCCGCAGGTATTCGATAGCCTGGGGGAATGGATCTGTTGGAGGTCAGAGAGCTGCGGTACTTCGTCACCGTCGCCGAGGAACTGCACTTCGGCCGCGCCGCCGACAGGCTCGCCGTCGCGCAGCCGGCCCTGTCGAAGACCATTCGGCGCATCGAGGGCCGACTCGGCACGAAGCTGTTCGACCGCACCAGCCGCAGTGTCGTGCTGACACCCGCGGGCGCCGTCCTGCTGGAGCACGGACGGCATGCGCTGAACGCGATGACCATCGCCGTGCAGAACACCCGACGCGCCGCCGACGACGCACCGCTCAGGCTCGTGATCAAACCCGGCGGGGACGCGAACCTGCTCTCCGGAATCCTCGCCGCCTACGCGGAGCGGCCCGGTGCCCGGCGCGTCGACATCCTCTTCAGCGGCGCCACTGACCGCACCGATCATCTGCGCGACGGGCGCGCCGACGCGGGCCTGCTCTACGCCCCGTTCGATGATCTGGGCGGGCTGGCCACCGAGACCCTCCACGTCGAGGACCGGGTGGCCGTCCTCCCCGAAGAACACCGGCTCGCAGGGCGCGACGCTGTCGCCCTGGGCGACCTCAGTGATGAGACCTTCCCGCGGTGGCCGGGCGTCCCCGGCGGCGGAAGCGGTCCCGAGATCGCCGATGCCAGGGAACTCACCGCACTGGTCCGGATCGGCCGCGTCGTCGCCGTCCTGCCCCGCTCACTCATCACGCCCGTACCGCCGGGCATCGTGTGCATCCCTGTCCCCGACGCGGGACCGAGCCGGATCGTCATCGCCCGCCGGGACGACGATCACCGTGACCACGTCACCGCACTGATCGCCGCCGCCGCATCACTGCGTTGCTGGTCATGACGCTGTTGACGCGTGGTGTCTGACGTGAGCTCGGGACCACCCGCGCTCGAAGCCCCTCGGCGCACCGGTGACCCACGGCGGCACAGTCGACGTGTATCGGGCGGATGACGGCGCCCTGCGGCCGGGGGCTGGTAGCGGCTCTACTCCTCGCTGTCGTCCTCGTCCTCGCCGTACCGTTCGTAGTCCTGGCGCCAGGTGTACCCGCGTGGAATCTCGGGGTCCTCGACGAGGCCCGCTGCGTACGCTTCGGCGTAGGCCGCTTTGGCCGCCTCACTGGGCTGACCGTTGGTCTTCATCAGGTGCCCTGAGACGTGCTGAGGGGACATGGGCCGCTCAGGGGGAGCGGCTTCGTCTTCTTCGTCCTCTGGTTCGGGCGCGGAGGACTCCGTGTCGAGGGTGACCCGTTCCCCGGTCTCGTCCTCGGTGAGGTAGTCCTTGGCGAGCAGTAGAGCCAGGCCGGACACCGCGACGGTCATGACGCCGATACCCACGCCCTTGAGGGTTTTCTCGTGCTTGCGGTACCACCTCTTCGCTCTGCCGGCGACGGAGGTGGTCTCCTTGGCCTCGTCCTCGGAGGCGTTCGGCTCACTCGGGTCCATGGGCTGATCTTGCCGGTGTCCGGGCGGCCGCGGTAGCGGTTCGCCTCAGAACGTGTCCGCGCACGGCTCTGCGCCCGGCGTGCAGCCGGTTGTGCTCGGGGGACTTGGGGCGGAAGCGCGTGAGGCCCCCCGCGGCGAAACGAGGGGCCGGGTGTGCCGACTCATCCGGGCTGGGCGGGCCAGGCACGTCCCGCGTGGCGCGGGTCACTCCTCTATTGGGCATCGTTCGACCGCAGAACTCAAGGGCCGCGGGGGAGTGTTTACAAGACGCCTCCAGCTCTGGCGCTCCCGCCCACCGCCGGACCACCATGATTGCGGCACCTGATACGCGGGCGAACGCGTACAGACCATGACTCATCCGGGCTAAGTGGTGTAGGAGTTGATCGAGTTGAGCTGGAGCACCTTCTTCCAGCGGTTACTGCTGTTCATCATCGTGGGCGCTCTCGTCCTGGTGCTGATCGGCGCCGGTGTCGACGCAAGTCTGGCGTTGACGATCGCGGGTACGGTCGTGCTGATCACCAAGGACCTGTGGGGCGGGGGAAATGGGCGGCCGCCGGGCAGGGGCGCGGAGGCCGATCCCGGCGAGGGGGCGCCGTCGTGACCGCGTCGGCCTTCGAACTGCCGCCCGAGAAGCAGGAAGTCTGCGCGGATCTCCGGGACGAGGCCGCGCAGAGCGGGCTGAGCTACCGCGCGATAGCGCGGGAGGCGTACGCCTCGCCTGCGGCGGTGTCCCTCGTCATGAACGGCCGCCGGTGGCCGAGCCCGAGGATGTTCGAGGCGATCGTCGAAGCCATGACCGGCAAAAAGCACGGCGGGCACTTGGCGGAGAAGTACGCCAAGGCCGCCGGCGGTGCAGCACTGGCTCTCCTGCTGCTCCTCGGCGCCGCCCGTGGCATCACGGCGAGGGTTTCCCCGGCCCCGGACTGCCCGCCGCACAAGCCGGGTTGCGCCATCGTCGACAGTGGGCGCCACGCCGGACCCTCCGATGAGGTGACGCTGGCGCCTGGGGATCAGCTGGGCATCGCGGTGTACGCCGGGCCGTACGACCGCCACCCCGTGCGGTACATCCACGACAAGATCAGCGTGACGCTTGTCTGTGGGGACAACGTGATGAGTGGCCTCACGAACCGCTACCTCGTGTCCACGCGAAGCCAGGAGTTCTGGGTGGACAAGGTCACCATCACGCAGCACCTCGACTGGCTGCCGCCGGAGTGCGGGCGGTGAGCTGAGACCGGACGCGCGGAGCAGGTGCACCGGCACATCCCGGTGCACCTGCTCATGGTCTCGTCCGAGTCTGGCGACCGCGTCGTACAGGGTCGTTCCGGACAGGCCGCTGAGGTTCTGGAGTCCGCCTCCGCTGAGCGGACCGTGTCGGGGCAGCAGTTCGAGCACGAGGGCCTCGTGCCGTCGGCCTGCGTATCGGGGTGCCGTCACTTTCAGGCAGGCGGCACAGCACGGGAAGGTCCGCCCTTTTACATCAACGGTGCGGATGAACAATCCGGATGACACGAGCCGCGCCACTGCGGTGTGGCCCGTGCCTGGACTGGATCTGCGGTCTACCGTCGGATGATTCTGTCGGACTATTGACGGGAGTCGTCGTAGCGGCGGGCGACGTTGACATGCTGCCGTCCGCCCCTGGCTGTCCGTACACCATGGCGGCTCTCCTCGGGGGACGTCGGTGCGGTACGACGGGCCACGTCGTTGTGACGCGGTGCACTGTGAGCGCCCCAGGTTGGCGGGAGGTTGGTGCCCTGAGGACGAGGCGTCAGTCGCGCAGGGCCGCGCCGAGACGGGCGGCCGCGATGGCGCGACGGGTGTCCCGCGGGCCGAGCAGGCTCAGCGCGTGCTCGTGCACCTCCACGTCGTACGGAGCCCGTTCGCCGTACCGCAGCGCGTGCTCCGGACGGGCGCTGGCGAGCACCGTCTCGCGCACCGCCACCTCGAGATGGGTGCGCCACTCCGCGATGCCCGGCGCCTCGGACCACGGCAGCAGCGGGCCCCGGTACAACCGCAGGGCCGTGTCCGCGTCCCCCTTCTCCAGCGCCCGCAGCACGTCGGCGGCGTCGCAGGCCACAGGCGCGGTCAGCGCGTAGCGACGGGTGGCGACACCGCCGTCGAGGGCGCGCCGCAGATGGGAGATCTCCGCCTTGAACGTGGACGCCGTCACCGGCCGGTCGCCGTACACGGCCTCGCGGAGGCGTTCGGGGGAGTAGCCGTCCGGTTCCAGCGCGAGCAGTGCCAGGATCTCCAGCTGCCGGGGCCGCAATGCGAGGGGAACGCCCTTGCGTACGGCTTGTCCGGCACCGAGGCAGGTGAGGTTCACGGGGTCGGCGTCACCGCGGGGGCGCGAGGGGGGCTCTGTGCGGAGCCGGGCCTCGACGGTGGCGACCAGCGAGCGCACCGTGGACATCGCCAGAGGGTTGGAGCGGTCCCAGGTGGTGGACATGTCCAGAACGCCGAGGACGCGTCCGTCCGGGCCGTGCACGGGAGCGCAGTAGCAGACCCAGTCGTGCAGGGCCGTCACCAGGTGCTCGGCCGAGAAGACGGAGCTGGGGCGGCCGGTGCGCAGCGCGAGCGACAACGCGTTGGTGCCCATGGCCTGTTCGTCCCAGCGGCCGCCCGGCGCGAAGTTGACACGCTCGGCCCGCCGGCGCATGGTCGCGCCGCCGCACGTCCACAGAATCGTGCCGGACTCGTCGGTGAGCGCGGTGACGAACCCGGCGTCCTCCGCGATGCTGCGCAACTCGTCGGCGAGGCCGTCGACCGGCCGGCGCAGCGGCGATCCGCTCCAGCGGTGCCGCACAGTGCCCCCGTCGGTGACCGGGGCGCTGTCCCGGCCCGGATCCACGCTGCTCAGCGAGCGGACCCACGATTCGGTCACGTCGTCGCGCACCGCTTCCAGACCGCGCGGACTCGATCCGGCGGTCCTCATCTCCGGCACCAGGCGGGACCATTCGCTCTCCAGCGCGGCCCTGCGCCGCCTGAGGTCACTGCGTTGTGACATGTACTTTGCCCTGTCCTCGAACGGGGACGACAGATTATTGTCCGCAGGGGCCGCGCCGGCGCACCTGTCCGAGCGGTCCGCGCCCCCCTGTCCGATCGGACAGGTGCCGTACCCCGACGCGCGCGCCTAGCGTGGTCTTCAGTTGGACGACAGTGTTATCGACCAACTCGGCCGTAAGATCAAGGTTGCATGTGCGTTGCGGGCTTCCCGCCCTTTGGAGGTCGCATGTCGCTCACATCTCACGTCATGGTGGACGGCGGTGACGATCCGAGTGCGGACTGGAGCCGCGACGAGGGCCACTGCGAGCTTCTGGGACCGCAGCGCACGAGCACGCAGGCCGTGCGGCAGTCCGCCCGGCTGGCCAAGTTCCATGTGCCCGAGGTCGTGTTCGGGCCCGGTTCGCTCGCGGAGCTCGGGCACTGCGCGCTGCGCCTCGGCGGTCGCCGGCCTTTCCTGGTCACCGACGCCGGGCTGACGGAGGCAGGCTGGGTGGACGAGGCGGTCGGCCATCTGCGCAGGGCCGGTCTGCGCCCTGTCGTGTGGTGCGATGTGACGCCCAACCCCAAGGACCGAGAGGTGCAGGCCGGCTTCCAGCGGTACGCCGCCAGTGGCTGCGACGTGATCGTGGGGATCGGCGGCGGCTCCGTCATCGACGCGGCCAAGGGCGTGGCGATTCTGTCGAGCAACGGCGGGCACATCCTCGACTACGAGGGTGTGGACCAGGTCGTGCAGCCCATCCCCCCGACCGTGATGGTGCCCTCCACGTCGGGCACCGGGGCGGACGTCTCCCAGTTCGCCGTGATCACCGACACCACCGAGCACGTCAAGATCACCATTGTGAGCCGCACGCTGGTGCCTGAGATCTCGGTGATCGACCCGCGGCTGCTGACCACCATGCCGGACTGGCTCAACGCGGCCACCGGCCTGGACGCGCTGACGCACGCCATCGAGGCGTTCGTCTCCCGGGCGCACAATCCGCTGACGGACAACCACGCCCTGCACGCGGTCGAGTTGATCACCGCGAACCTGGTGCGCACCCAGGTCGACCCCATGGACTTCGGAGCCCGGCTCGCCATGGCCCAGGCCGCGCTGGAGGCCGGCATGGCCTTCACCAACGCCATCCTCGGCGCGACGCACGCCATGAGCCATCAGGTCGGCGGTCTGCTGGACGCCCCGCACGGCGTGGTCAACGGCGTGCTCCTGCCGCACGTCATCCGGTTCAATGCCGAGGCGTGGCCGGAGCGCTTCGTCGCGCTGGGCGCCGCGGCCGGCCTTCCGGTCTCCGGTGTGCCGGCACAGGAGGTGGCCGAACAGCTCGCGGATCTCGTGCGCGCACTGGCGGACGACGTCGGCGTGCCGAAGGGACTGGCGAGCCTCGGGGTCGCGGAGCGCGACGTGCCGGTCCTGGCCCGCACGACGCTCAAAGACGCGTGCATGGCCACCAACCCCAGGGACGTAGACGTGCGGGACGTGGAGACACTGTTCCGCGAGGCACTGTGAGGCGATCCCGGTGAGCACCCCCGAACGTACGAACCGGACCGCCGACCTGGGTGTCCTCACCGGACTGCGGTCCGGCAAGCGGTCCTTCTACCCGGCGTACGTCCGCTCCACCGAGCGGCTGGAGAGGACCGTGGAGGCGCTCGACGGCATCTCCCGCGCCCTCGTGCGCACGGCGGAGGGTCCGCGCGCCCTGGTCGAGACCGTCGTACGGACCGCGGCCGAGCATCTGCGCGCCCGCTGGCTGCTGCTGGCCGTCGCCGACGGCGCGCTGCGGGCCGCCCGTCCGCGGTTCCTGCTGTACGCGGACGACGTGTTGATCGACGACGAGACCCGGATACCCGTTGACGTGCGTGAGCACCTGCAGCTGCTGCGCACCCGCCCCTGGGAGGCCCAGGGGCCCGACCGGGGCCGGGGGTGGGTGCGCGCGCCGATGACCCTGGACGACGAGCCGGTCGGCGGCATCGCCGCTGAGCCCGGCGCCGGTGTCGAGGTCGCCGACACGGATCTGGCCATCCTGCGGGTCCTGGCCAACCAGGCCGCCGTGGCGCTGCACCACACGTTCCTGTTCCACGCGGCGACCACCCTGCGCGGACGCGCCGAGGAACTGTCCGAGGCGGCGGAGCGGCAGGCCCGGGACCTGGCCGCGCGCAGCGCCGAGCTGGCCGAGACGCAGGCGCGGCTGCTGGACGCGATGCAGCGGCAGGCACTCGACGACGAGCGGCGCCGCATCGCACGCGAACTGCACGACAGCGTCTCCCAGTATGTGCTCAGCGCCGGGATGACCGTCGAGGTGTGCCGCGCGGAACTGGCGGGCCTGGGCGGACGGCCCGCGGAGATCGCCGGACGGCTGGCCGGCGCGAAGGACCTCAACCGGCAGGCCGTGGAGCGGCTGCGTGCCGCGATCTACGCTCTCCACCACACCTCGCAGGAGCCGGCGGGCCCGCTCCCGGTGATGCTGCAGCGGCTGTCCACGGTGCACCTGCCCACGAAGCTCGACGTCCGGGTGCGGGTGGCGGGCAGTCCGTCGCCGCTGCCACCCGAGGCCGAGCAGTCGATCCTCCGGATGACCGGCGAGGCCCTGTTCAACTCCGCCACGCACGGAAAGGCCGGTCGAGCACTGGTGCGCTTGCGGTATCTGCCCGAGATGCTCGTGCTGACCGTGTCCGACGACGGCGGCGGTGACCCCGCTCAGCTGCGCCGCGCTCTGCGCGTGACGCGGGCGACCGATCTCGCCGGACGCCATCGGGGGCTGGCGAACATGGTGGCACGGGCCGAGGAGCTGGGCGGCAGACTGTCGATCCGCCGGTCGGCCATGGGAGGAGTCCTGCTGCGGGTCGACGTCCCGCTGCCGGTGACGCGCGTCGGGGAGGCAACGGATGACCACTGAGCAGCACACTCACGTACCCACGCGGGCTTTGCGGATCGTACTCGTCGACGATCACGCCATCGTCCGGCACGGACTGCGGTCGATCCTGGAACGAGAGAGTGACCTGGAGGTGGTCGGCGAGGCGAGCACGGCCGCCGAGGCGGCCGCCGTCGTCGAACGAACGCGTCCGTCGATCGTGCTGCTCGATCTGAAGCTGTCCACCGCGGCCGACACCGAGGGCCTGGACCTGTGCGCCCGGCTGACGCAGCGCCACCCGGACCTGGCGGTGCTCGTGCTCACCACCTTCCTCGACGACTCGCTGGTCGTGGAGGCGATCCGGCACGGTGCGCGCGGCTACGTCGTCAAGGACGTGGACACCACCGAACTGCTGCGCTCCATCCGCGCGGTGGCCCGTCACGAGAGCGCCTTCGACTCGCACGCGGCCGCGGCGATGGTGCGTTCGATGCGCGTGCAGCCGGAGCGGCCGAGGTTCACCGAACGGGAGTTGAGGGTCCTTCAGCTGCTCGCCCGTGGGCTGAGCAACCGGGAGATCGGCGGGGAGCTGTACATCTCGGAGACCACGGTGAAGTTCCACGTCCGCAACATCATGCGCAAGACGGATGCGAGCAGCCGGGCGGAAGTCGTGTACGAGGCGACCAAGCTGGGCGTGATCTGACGGGCGGCAGGCCGGGGCCGGCCCTCGGCGGTCCCGGCCTCCCGCCCCCGGGTCATCCGCCTACGGCCGGGCGGCCGGGCGGCAGTCCGGGCCCACCGGTGACCGGCGAGTCACAGGGAGCAGGAGGCAGAGGGACATGGACGCTGCTTCGCGTTGTGTCCTTCGGGGGGGCGCGGTTCGTGGGGGAGCGGCTCAGCCGGGCTCGACGACCAGCCAGCCGCCGTGGAAGGCGCCGACCGAGAAGCGGTGGGCCGTGCGGCGGCCGAGGTCGGCGAGTTGCTCCGGGGTGAAGCACCGCACGTGGCCGTACGCGGCGGTCGGCTCGTCCTCGTACGGCACGGCCACCACCACTCGCCGCCGGGCCAGCCGCAGCGCCTCGTGCACGACGGCGTCACCGTGCCCGGCGTCGAGGTGCTCCAGTACGTGGATGACGGTGACGGTGTCCACCGAGCCGTCGGGCAGCGGCACCCGGGAGGCGTCGCAGACCAGCGCGTCGAGCGCACTGCCCCGGGCGCGGGCCACGGTGTCCAGCAGCCGCATGGCGCCTCGGGAGAGGTCGGAGGCGATCACCGTCTGCCGCTCCCGCTCGGCGAGCAGCAGCGGCAGGAAGCCGAAGCAGGAGCCCAGGTCCAGCACACTGCCGGGGGAGACCAGGTCCAGCGTGCGCCGGTACACGGGCGCGAACCCGGCGATCGAGGAGTGCTCGGCCGGCTCCGGGGTCTGCCAGTACTGCCGGATGCGGGCCAGCGTGTTGTCGTAGAAGGTGGTCCAGGCGGCCAGCGGCCCGTCCACGCAGGAGCGCACCACCCCGGTGAAGACGCGCTCGAAGACATCGCTGCCGGACAGCCAGCCGGGGGCGAACAGTTCCTCGGCGAGCAGCCCGGCCAGGTCGTTGTCCAACTGCTCGGGCAGCAGCGAGTGGCCCAGTTCGACGCGGCGGCCACGGCGGCGCAGCGTGAAGTGCTCGGTGCGGACGACCAGCGGGGGGAACACGCTGCCGGGGACCTGCCTGTCGCGGATCACGCGGACCAGAGGGTCGGCGTACAGACCGGGCGTGCCCGGCGCCAGCGGGTCGATCCGGCGGGCGGCGATCGCGCTGCGAAGGCTCGGGACACTCATGACTGTGATTCCCCCTGACGGTGTGCGGTGGTGTTCATCGGCCGGTCGCCTCCGTGGCCATCCGCAGGGCGGCGCGCTCCAGCCCGGTGAGGTCGGCGACCACCTGGACGCGGTCGCAGTACTCGGCGTAGCGCGGCAGGTCACAGGCGCCCAGGCGCCAGGAGTAGCGTGGCTCCGGGGTCAGCCAGATGGTCTGGCGCACCCGCCGCGTGATCTCCGCGAACGCTTCGGTCCTCGGCGGATTGCCGTTGCCGCGGCCGTCGCCCAGCACCAGGAGCGTGGTGCGGCGGCCCAGCGCCGCGGCGTGCTCCGTGAGCAGCGTCTCGAAGGTCCGGCCGTAGTCGGACGTCGCGTCCACGTCCAGCAGACCGCCGGCCGGCAGCCCGTCGAAGACCAGCCCGAGCGCCCGCTCCAGCGGGTGCTCGGCGAACAGCTCCGTGATCTCGGTGGGTTCGTCCACGAAGGCGTAGCTGCGGACCTGTCCGAACAGGGACTGCAGCCCGTGCACCAGGTGGAGGGTGAAGCGTGCCGTGGCCCTCACCGACAGCGAGACGTCCGCGAGGATCACCAGGCGGGGCCGGTCCTCGGCGCGGGTGACGGTGACCGGCCTGAACGGCACGCCGTCGTAGCGCATGTTGCGGCGCATGGTGCGGCCGGGGTGAACACGGCCCGTCGGGGTGTTGCGCTTGCGGCTGGTCAGGGCGCCTTGCACGCTGCGGCCCACCCTGCGCAGCGCCTCCTCCAACTGGCCGCGCTCGTCCTCGTCCACCGTCTCCAGACGGGTGCGTTCGGCGATCCGGCCGGACTCGACGGCCAGGGCCTGCAGTTCGGCCAGCCGGTCGAGATGCCGTTTCAGCAGCTCGGGCAGGTTCTCGATGACACCCGCCAAGTGCCGCTTCGACGTGTCGAGTTCGGGGCCGCCGTCGGTGTCGGCGGTGGGCCGGCCGAGCAGGGCGTCCTGCTGGGCGACGGTCAGGGTCGTGTCGATGGGCTGCCCGGTCGCCGGCGCGAGCCGTCCGGGGATCCCGGCGCCGTGCAGCCGCTCGGTCTCCAGCTGGACGGACGGGCTGTCGTCGCGCCCGCCGGCCGCACCGTCCTCGGACAGCACGACCTCGTCGGTCATCGACGCCAGATCGATCTTGTTGGCCTCCTGGTGCAGGTTGTACTGCTGGGCCAGGTCCTGCTGGTCGAAGAAGTCGCGGATGTCGGACGGCTTGCCGTGGCTGTGCCCCTGCTGAGGGGTCTCGGACGGCTCGTCGGAGACGGTGAACGACTCCAGTTCGCCGGTGTCGGTCAGGTCGTCGTGCGCATGAGTGTGGCCGTGCCCGTCGGAGTCCTGGGAGACCGGGCGCAGGGAGAAGAACGCGGTGAACAGCTCGTCGAAGAGCGCGTGGTCGCGCCGGTCCTTCACGAGCGTCATGCGCAGTGCCTCGCGCAGCGTCTCGCGCCGGGCGAGGACGCCGGGCTGGGCCGCCCCGCGCATGGCGTCCATCGCCTCCGACACGGAGACCCGCAGGCCGAACAGCCGCAGCACGCGGACGAATCGGTGCACGCCGGCTTCCATGCAGGCCTCCCGGGTCAGTCGGTACGGCGCCGCGTGACGGCGGCGAACGAGCGGGCGCCCTGGCCGGGGCCGGGGGTGGTGCGGTGCGCCGGTCCGGCGCCCGGGGCGCCGTAGTAGCCCTCGGCGTGGCGGCCCTGCCGGTCCATGGCGGCCCGTACCGCGCGCCCGTCGGCCTCGTCCGGCTCGCCGTGCCCGGGACCGTGGTGGTGACCGTCGTGGTGATGGCCGTCGTGGTGATGGTGGCCCGGCTCGGGCAGCGCGCGGTTGGGGTCGACCAGGCGCGGCAGGACCTCCAGCGCGCGGTGCAGGTCCCGCTCGTACTTCAGAACCACGTTGGCGGTGTCGGCGAGGACCTCCGGGTCGAGTTCGTCGACGCCCAGGACCGCGAGGGTGCGGGCCCAGTCGACGGTCTCGGAGATGCTGGGACTCTTGCGCAGCGGCAGCTCGCGCAGGCCGCGCACCACGGCCACCAGATGACGGGCGGTCGCCTCGGGCAGTCCGGTGTCCTTGGCCCGTACGATCTCCAACTCCCGCTCAGCGTCGGGATAGTCGAGGAACAGGTGCAGGCAGCGGCGCTTCAGCGCGGCCGACAGGTCGCGGGTGTTGTTGGAGGTGAGGACGACGTACGGAGGGACCTTCGCGGTGTACGTGCCGATCTCCGGCACCGACACCTGGTACTCGGCCAGGCACTCCAGGAGCACGGCCTCCAGCGCCTCGTCCGCCCGGTCGACCTCGTCGATGAGCAGAACCGCCGGCTGCTCGCCGCGCACCGCGTCCAGCAGCGGGCGGGGTGCGAGGAACCGGTCGGAGAAGAAGACGCTGTCCTGCTCCTCGATCCGGTGGACGGCGGAGGCCAGGTCGGGGGCGTCGGCCGTGAGGTCGCCGATCTTGTCCCGGAGCATCTGGGTGTACAACAGTTGCTTGCCATAGTCCCACTCGTACAGGGCACGGCTCTCGTCCTGGCCCTCGTAGCACTGCAGGCGCAGCAGCCGGCGCCCGCCGGCGGCGGCCAGTGCCTTGGCCAACTCGGTCTTGCCGACGCCGGCGGGGCCCTCCAGCAGCAGCGGCTTCTCGAGTCTGGTCTGCAGGAACACGGTGGTGGCGAGTCGCCGGTCGGCGATGTAGCCGTGGGCGGCGAACCGCTCGGCGACGTCCTCGACCGAGCCGAACGCGGGGTTCTCGGGTGTGGCGGGCACGGTTCCTCCGTCCGGTGGGCGGGAGCGGGGGGTGGCGACCCGGCCGGCCCCCCGCTCCCGGGCATGAGGTGCTCAGCCGAGCAGGTCGTCCAGGTCGCCGTTCATGCAGTGGTCGACGACGGGCCGGACGGTGTCGAACGTGCACTCCTTGGCGTTGCCCGGGGTGCAGGCGTCACCGAGGACGTGGTTCGTGATGCGGTCGACGTCGGCCGCGTCGCCCTTGATCGCCTTGGCCTGCTCGTAGAACTTCGTCGGGCCCTGCCCGAGGCGGTTCTTGGAGTAGGTGTTCTGCTCGACGTCGGTGAACTTCTCCGGGATGCCGACGTCGCGCAGCAGCCGGATGCCCGCGGCGAGGGCGGCCTCGGCGGCCTGCACCTTCGTCATCCCGTGCGTGTCCACGCCCATAGCCTCGGCGATGTCCGCGAACCGCTCGTAGTGGGCCGACATGTTGAACGCCCACACCCGGGGGAGCGCGATGGCGTTGTTGAGGCCGTGGTGGGTGTCGTAGAACGCGCTGACCGCGTGAGAGATGGAGTGGATGATGCCCAGGCCGCCGGAGTTGAACGCCTGTGCCGCGATGTACTGCGCGTACATCATGCCCTCGCGCCCGGCCAGGTCCTGGCCGTTCCAGACGGCTTGGCGCAGATGGCGGGCGGTGAGCCTGATCGCGTGCAGCGCGTTGCCCAGCGACGGCTGGAAGTCCAGACGCGAGACGTACGGCTCCGAGGCGTGCGCGAGGACGTCGAAGCCGCACTGGGCCGTGTAGTCGAGCGGGCAGTCGTAGTACAGCGTGGGGTCGTCGATGGCCAGGCTGGCCACCGAGGCGTCGTCGAAGGCGACGTACTTGTGCGGGTTGTCCGGATCGGTCGTGGTGTCGGTGATGACGTACGCCCACGACGTCTCCGAACCGGTGCCGGCCGTCGTGGAGACGGCGATGTGCGGCGGGTTCCTGGGGTTCTCGGACTTGTTGAAGCCCTCGAAGTCGTTGACGCTGCGGCCGTCGTGGGCGACGGAGACACGGGCCCCCTTGCACGCGTCGTGCGACGAGCCGCCGCCGATCGACACGAACGAGTCGCACTTGTTCTCCTGGTACAGCGCCACGGCGTCCATGACGTTGTAGTCCTTGGGGTTCGACTCGACCTTGTCGTACACCACGACCTCGAGGCCGTGGTACTTCATCGACTCGACGATCTTGTGCACCGTGTCGCTGCCGCGCAGACCGGTGGTCATCACCAGGGTGCGCCGGAAGCCCAGCTTCTTGGCCTCCGGACCGATCAGCTCATGGGCGCCCGGGCCCATCAGCGCCCTGGGGAAGGGATGGAATTCCTTGATCGGGAACGGCTTGAGTAGTTCTTCGACCTGCATGATCGCGACATTCCTCTCCGCGCGGTCAGGCCGCGCGTGACTGCGTCGACTGCTCCGTCGCCGGCGGCGCAGATGTCCGGGGTGGAGCACGGACGTGCCGGAGTCCGTGGCGTGACTCACCTTCCGGTAACGCGGTGTGTGGCGACACCGGCCGCTCGGACGGCCGCGTGGCGCGGACGCAGGGGGCGCGACCTGACCGATCGGACGGGGGCCCGGCGGACACCGGCCCCGGCGCCGCACACCTGCCCGACCGGACAGGGTGACGTCGGCCGGAAGCAGGGTGAGCGGCGCGGCGGCCGGGCCGTAGCGTCGAGTACGCCCCGGTCACCGCAGCGGCGGGACCGGCACCCACCCCCAACTCCCCCTTGAATACGGAGGTCTGCCGTGAACGAGGACCAGATCAGGGCCGAAGAGGACAGCATCGGCGTCGCCGACGGACTCGTCGAGGAGGTCCTCGTCGAGGAGGTCTCCATCGACGGCATGTGCGGCGTCTACTGAGGCCCGCCATGTCGTCCCCGGTGCTCGACGTGGCACGCCCCTACCGGCTGAACCCCTCCGTCGCTCTGCGCCCCGAGCCGTTCGGGGCGCTCGCCTACCACTTCGGCAACCGTCGGCTGTCCTTCCTCAAGGCACCGGAACTCGTCGAACTGGTCCGGGGGCTCGACCATCACCCCAGCGTCGGGGACGCCCTCGCCGGCGTGCCCGACGCCCGGCGGGGCGCCTTCCTGCGCGCGCTGGCCTCCCTGGCCGCCGCCGACATGATCATTCCCCAGCACAGTGGAACCGGAGCTCGGTGATGACCACCCTTCACGATCCACCGCACGTCCCCGAGCGGGTGCCGGCCCTCGTCGAGCAGTTCAAGGGCGGTCTGCACGCTCCGATCTGCCTGACCTGGGAGTGGACATACGCGTGCAACCTGTCCTGCGCACACTGCCTGTCCTCGTCCGGGCGGCGCGACCCGCTGGAGCTGTCCACGGACGAGATCAAGTCCGTGATCGACGAGCTGCGGCGCATGCAGGTCTTCTACGTCAACGTCGGCGGCGGCGAACCCACGGTCCGCCCCGACTTCTGGGAGCTGCTCGACTACGCGATCGCGCACCAGGTCGGCGTGAAGTTCTCCACCAACGGGCTGCGCCTGACGCCCGAACGCGCCCGGCGGCTGGCCGCGACCGACTACGTCGACATCCAGATCTCCCTGGACGGCGCCACCCGTGAGGTCAACGACGCGGTGCGCGGCCGGGGTTCGTACGACATGGCGATCCGGGCCATGGAGAACCTCGCCGACGCCGGTTTCCGGGACTTCAAGATCTCCGTGGTGATGACGCGCCAGAACGTCTCCCAGCTCGACGACTTCGCCGCCATCGCCGACCGCTACGGCGCCCAGTTGCGGATCACCCGGCTCAGGCCCTCCGGGCGGGGCGCGGACGTGTGGGACGAACTGCACCCCACCCCCGAGCAGCAGTACGACATCTACTCCTGGCTGCTCGGCCACGGCGAGAAGGTGCTCACCGGGGACTCCTTCTTCCACCTCAACGCGCTCGGCTCGGAGCCCATCCCGGGACTGAACCTGTGCGGCGCGGGACGCGTGGTGTGCCTGATCGACCCGGTCGGCGACGTGTACGCCTGCCCGTTCGCCATCCACGACGCGTTCAAGGCGGGCAACGTCCGCTCCGCGGGCGGCTTCGACCGGGTGTGGCGGGAGTCGGAGCTCTTCGCCGAGCTGCGCCGACCCTCCACCGGAGGCGCCTGCTCCGGCTGTCCCGCGTACGACACCTGCCAGGGCGGCTGCATGGCCGCGAAGTTCTTCACCGGCCTGCCGCTCGACGGCCCCGACCCGGAGTGTGTCAAAGGCCACGGCGCCGCGGCGCTCCCGGCGGTGGCGCGGGACGCGCTCCCGCGCCAGGGCAACGACCACTCGCACCGGACCGTGCCCCTGGGCATGCCCGCCGTGCGCACCGCCCGCCCCGACCGCCTCTGTGACGAGAGCCCGCTGGCCGGCGCCGACCTCGCCGTACACACCGTGAAAGGAACGTCATGAGCAAGTGGTTCGAGACGGTCGCCGAGGCCCAGCGAAGGGCGGGCAAGCGGCTGCCGAAGTCGGTCTACAGCGCACTGCTCGCGGGTTCCGAGAAGGGCACGTCCTACGACGACAACACCAAGGCGTTCGCGGAACTCGGCTTCGCACCCCACGTCGCCGGACTGTCCGCCAAGCGGGACCAGTCGACGACGGTCCTGGGCGAGCAGATCTCGCTGCCGGTGATCATCTCCCCGACCGGTGTGCAGGCGGTGCACCCCGACGGCGAGGTGGCCGTCGCCCGCGCCGCCGCGGCCCGCGGCACGGCGATGGGCCTCAGCTCCTTCGCGAGCAAGCCGCTGACGGAGGTGGTGGCCGCCAATCCGCGGACGTTCTTCCAGATGTACTGGATGGGCTCGAAGGACGCGATGCTGCGCCGCATCCAGCACGCCCGCGAAGCAGGGGCGAAGGCACTGATCGTCACCCTCGACTGGTCCTTCTCGCACGGCCGCGACTGGGGCAGTCCGAAGATTCCCGAGCGGCTGGACCTGAAGGCCATGGCGCGGTTCGCGCCGGAGGCGCTCACGCGCCCGAGCTGGCTGCTGGACTTCCTCAGGTCCCGCAGCCTGCCCGACCTGACGACGCCCAACCTGACCGACCCGGGGCAGGACCCGCCCACGTTCTTCGGGGCGTACGGCGAATGGCTGCAGACCCCGCCGCCCTCGTGGGAGGACGTCCGCTGGCTGCGCGCGCAGTGGGACGGGCCGTTCCTGCTCAAGGGCGTCTGCCGGGTGGACGACGCCCTGCGCGCGGTCGACGCCGGCGTCACCGCCATCTCGGTGTCCAACCACGGCGGCAACAACCTCGACAGCACCCCGGCTCCGGTCCGTGCCCTGCCGGCCGTTGCGGAAGCGGTGGGCAACCAGGTCGAGGTCGTGCTGGACAGCGGAATCCGCCGGGGCAGCGACGTGGTCAAGGCGCTGGCGCTCGGTGCGAAGGCCGTGATGATCGGCCGCGCCTACCTGTGGGGCCTGGCCGCGGGAGGGCAGAGCGGTGTGGAGAACGTCCTCGACATCCTGCGCGGCGGCATCGACTCCGCCCTGCTGGGCCTGGGCCGCTCCTCCGTCCATGAGCTGACCCGCGACGACGTGGTGATCCCGCCCGGATTCACCCGCACCCTGGGCGGGGCCTGAGATGCCGGCCGAACCCGCCCGGGCCACAGCAGAGAGAGAGCCGGCGCCGGCGACGGCCCGGCCCGGGACCCGGCTCGCCGACCTCGCCTGGCCGGACCTCACCGACCGCGGCCCCCTGGTGCTGCTGCCCCTCGGCTCCTGCGAACAGCACGGCCCGCATCTCCCGCTGGACACGGACACCGCCGTGGCCGCAGCTGTCGCCGGGCGGGCCGCCGGTCTGCTGCGGGGCGAGGCGGATGTGCTGGTGGCGCCGGCTCAGCCGTACGGGGCCAGCGGCGAGCACGAGGGGTTCCCCGGCACGGTGTCCCTCGGCCACGACGCGCTGCGCCTGCTCGTCACGGAGATCGGCCGCTCGATGCTGCGCTGGGCCGGCCGGCTGCTCGTCGTCAACGGGCACGGCGGCAACCTGGTGAGCCTGGCCGACGCGGTGACCGGGCTGCGCGGCGAGAGCCGGGACGTCGCCTGGTGGCCCTGTCTGCCGACGGGCTCCGACGCCCACGCGGGCCGTACCGAGACCTCGATGATGCTACGGCTGCGGCGACCGGCCGTCCGCGAGGAGCGGGCCGTCGCCGGACCGACCGACCCCGTCCACCTGCTGATGGACCGACTCGTCACCGAATCCGTCCTAGGAGTCAGCCCGTCCGGAGTCCTGGGCGACCCCTCCGGGGCCCGCGCGAGCGAGGGCGAACGGCTCCTCGACCGTATGGCGGACCGCCTCGCCGCCGACATCCGGGCCTGGCGCGTCTCGGGGCTGGGCCGGCTCGCCTCCCCCGAGCAGCGGCCTGCCCCGGTACCCGCCGGAGCCGGGCGATGACCGGCCCCAGGGTCGCCGTGGTCACCGGTGCCGCCCGGGGCATCGGCGCGGCGACCGTGGCCGGACTGGCCCGCGGCGGCTGGGCGGTGATCGCCGTGGACCGCTGCGCCGACGACCCCGACGTGCCCTACCCCCTGGCCGAGCCCGCGCAACTCGACGCCCTGGCTCGCGAGTTCCCGCTGGTCCGCACGGTACGCGCCGACGTCCGAGACGAGGTCGCGCTGCACGCCGCCGTCGAGACGGCCGAGCGCGAGTTCGGCGGTCTCGACGCCGCCGTCGCCGCGGCGGCCGTCATGCTCGGCGGCGGCCCGGTGTGGGAACAGACCGACCCGCAGTGGCGCACGCTGCTCGACGTGGACGTCATGGGCGTCGCCCACCTCGCCCGCGCGGCCGTGCCCGCCCTGCTGCGCCGGCCGCAGCCCCGCGCCGGGCGGTTCGTCGCACTCGCCTCGGCCGCCGCGCATCGCGGGCTGTGGGGTCTCGGCGCCTACTGCGCCGCCAAGCACGCCGTGGTCGGTCTGGTCCGCGGTCTGGCCTGCGACCTGCGGGACACCGGCGTGAACGCGGTCGCGGTCTCACCCGGCTCGACGCGCACGGACATGCTGCGGGCCACGGCCGACCTCTACGAGCTGCCGGAGGTCGGCAAGCTCGCCGAACAGCAGCTCACCGGACGCCCTCTGGAACCCGAGGAGGTGGCCGCCGTGGTCACCTGGGCCTGCTCCGCCGACTCCTTCGCCGTCACCGGCTCCGTACTGCACGCGGACGGAGGTTTCACCGCATGACCCTCGAACGGCTCCCCGAGACGTCCGTGGCATCCGCGCCGGGCAGCAGTCGGCTCGCCGCCCCCGCGCACGTCACGCTGCCCGACGGGTTCACGGTCGAGCTGGCCGCCGGGACGCATCGGTCGAGGGACGGCCGACTCATGGTCGGCGGTTCACCACTGCGGCTGGTCAGAGTGACCGCCGCGGCGGTCCGCCGGCTCGGTGACGGCCGGTTCACCGTGACCGACCCGGCGGGCGCCGCGCTCGCCCGGCGGCTCCTCGACGCCGGCCTCGCACACCCGCGCCTCGCCCCGGTCCCGGTCGGCGACACCACCGTCGTGATCCCCGTCCGGGACCGCGCCGACCAGCTCGACCGGCTGCTGAGCGCCCTGCGCGCCGATCCGGAGACCTCGAACCTGCCGGTGCTGGTCGTGGACGACGGCTCCGACGATCCCGCCGCCCTGTCCGCCGTGGCCGGCCGGCACGGCGCACGGCTGCTGGCCCACCTGACCAACCGGGGACCGGCGGCGGCCCGCAACACCGGGCTGCGTCACGCCCGTACCCGCTACGTGGCGTATCTCGACTCCGACGTCGTGCCGGAGCCCGGCTGGCTCGCCGCCCTGCTGGCGCAGTTCGCCGACCCCGCCCTGGCGCTCGCCGCACCACGGGTGACCGCGCTGCCCGTGTCCGCTCCCGGGCTGCTGGACCGGTACGAGGAGATCCGCTCGCCGCTGGACATGGGCGCGGCAGAAGGACCGGTCGTGCCCGTGTCCGCGCTCTCCTACGTGCCGAGCGCGACCGTCGTGGTCCGGCGTGAAGCCGTCGGCCCCGGCTTCGACGAGGCCATGCGCGTCGGCGAGGACGTCGACCTGTGCATGCGGCTGCACGAGGCCGGCTGGCGGCTGCGCTACGTCCCCTCCGCCCGCGTGGGCCACCGGCACCGCACCGACCTGCGCAGCTGGCTGGCCCAACGGGCCGGATACGGCACGGGCGCCGCCGACCTGGCACTGCGTCACCCCGGCCGCGTGCCGCCGCTGTACGCGGCCCCGTGGTCGCTGGCCGCCTGCGCCCTGCTGCTGCGCGGCAGGCCGGCCCCGGCGGCACTGGCCGCGGCCCTGACGGCAGCGACCGCTGTGCGCGTGGCCCGCAGGATGCCCGACGCCGACCATCCGGCCCGCGCGGGCGCCCTGCTCTCGCTCGCCGCTGTGCGCGGCACCGCCGAGCAACTCCTGCGCTGCGCCACCCGGCACCACTGGCCGCTCGCCGTCGCCGCGGCCGTCGTCGACCGCCGCGCCCGGCACGTCCTGGTCGTCGCAGCCGTGGCCGAAGGGCTGTTGGACCACCACCGCTCGGGCAGCCCGCTCTCTCCCCTCGCCCACACGGTGCTCCGTCGCCTGGACGACCTGGCCTACGGCTGGGGTGTCTGGCAGGGCGCCGTACGCCGCAGGACCACGGCACCGCTGAAGCCCCGTCTCGCGCTGCGCATGGTGAGCCGCTGGACCGCAGCGCGGCCGTAGTCACGCCGCCGCACCAGCCGGCGCCGACCTCACGCCAACCTCACGCCAACCCTGTCCGGCCACCGTGGCCGCACTCGCCCCCTGGAATCGTCCCGGCACCTTGGAGGACCCACATGTCTCCGCGCTCCGACCACCGCGTCCGCCCCGACATCCCGCCCACCGCGGCGGGCGAAGCGGCGCCCGGACAGCCCGGGCAGGCCGGTGACGACCGTCTGGCCTTCTGGGCGCGGCAGGCGACGCGGTTGCACTGGGGCACCGAGTGGACCAGGGTGCTCGACTGGTCGGACGCTCCGTTCGCCCGCTGGTTCGTCGGAGGCCGGCTGAACGTGGCGTACAACTGCGTGGACCGGCACGTCGAGGCCGGCCACGGCGACCAGGTCGCCTTCCACTGGGAGGGCGAGCCGGGTGACACCCGCACGATCACCTACGCCGACCTCAGGCGTGAGGTGTGCAGGGCGGCGAATGCTCTGCTCTCCCTCGGTCTTCGGACCGGGGACCGGGTCGCCATCCAGTTGCCGATGATCCCTGAGGCCGTGTTCGCCATGCTGGCCTGCGCGCGACTCGGGCTGCCGCACAGCGTCGTGTTCGGCGGGTTCTCCCCGGCCGCGCTCCAGTCCCGTATCGAGGACGCCGAGGCGCGGCTGCTGATCACCTCGGACGGCCAGTACCGCCGGGGCAGGGCCGAGCCGATGAAGGCCAACACCGACGAGGCCACCCGGAACACGCCCTGCGTCGAGCACGTCCTGGTGGTCCGGCGTACCGGCACCGATGTGCCCTGGACCGACGGCCGGGACCTGTGGTGGCACGAACTGGTGGACGCCCAGCCCGATGAGCACACCCCCGAGGACTTCGACGCCGAGCACCCGTTGTTCATCCTCCACACCTCCGGCACGACCGGTAGGCCGAAGGGCATCCTGCACACCTCGGGCGGCTATCTCACGCAGGCCGCCTACACCCACGGCACGGTCTTCGCCCTCGATCCCGGCACCGACGTCTACTGGTGCACGGCCGACATCGGCTGGATCACCGGGCACTCGTACATCGTCTACGGGCCCCTCGCCAACCGCGCGACATCGGTGATGTACGAGGGGACGCCCAACACTCCGCACGAGGGACGCCATTTCGAGATCATCGAGAAGTACGGCGTCACCGTCTACTACACCGCCCCCACCGTCATCCGCACGTTCATGAAATGGGGCGAGGACGTCCCGGCCCGCTACGACCTGTCGTCGATCGGTGTGCTCGGCAGCGTCGGCGAGCCCATCAACCCCGAGGCGTGGCGCTGGTACCGCAAGCACATCGGGGGTGACCGGGCGCCGGTCGTCGACACCTGGTGGCAGACCGAGACCGGCGCGGTCATGATCGCGCCACTGCCCGGAGAACCGGCCGCCAAGCCCGGCTCGGCGCGGACTCCGCTACCGGGGATCTCCGCCAAGGTCGTCGACGACCAGGGCCAGCAGGTCGGCAAGGGCGAGAGCGGTTACCTGGTGCTCGACCAGCCCTGGCCGTCCATGCTGCGCGGTGTCTGGGGCGACGAGGACCGCTACCGGGAGACGTACTGGTCCCGCTTCGCCGCACAGGGCTACTACTTCGCCGGGGACGGCGCCCGCTACGACGAGGACGGCGACATCTGGCTGCTCGGCCGGGTCGACGACGTCATGAACGTCTCCGGGCACCGGATCTCCACCGCCGAGGTCGAGTCGGCACTCGTGTCGCACCCCGCGGTGGCCGAGGCCGCCGTGGTCGGCGCCCAGGACGCGACGACGGGCCAAGCCATCGTCGCCTACGTCATCCTGCGCGGCGGCACCGCCCGGCCGGCGGGGGACGTCACGGACGTGTTGCGCGAGCACGTGGCCCAGGAGATCGGTCCCATCGCCAAGCCCCGGCGGATCATGGTCGTCCCCGAGCTGCCCAAGACACGCTCCGGGAAGATCATGCGCCGACTGCTGCGGGACGTCGCGGAGAACCGCGAAGTCGGCGACGTCACCACACTCGCCGACGCCTCGGTCATGGACGTGATCGACGCCGGCCTGGCGGACAGGCCCCCGCATGCCGGGTGACCGGCGCTGTGCGAAGGGAGACGGACATGGGACGTGCGAGAACCTCGACCGGGCGGGTCGTGCTCGTCACCGGTGAGGGCGACCTCGCCGCCGCCGTGGTGGGAAACCTCGCCGCGCGCGGCGCGCACGTGGTTCTCGCGGGCCCCGAGGCCGAGGACGCCCGCCGGGCGGTGCCACCGGGAGCGCCCCTCCTCACGCTGCCCTGCGCACCCGGTGATCCGGCGGCGCTCGGCCGCGCCGTCGACACGGTCGTCGACCGTCTCGGCCGCGTCGACCACGTGGTGAACCTGGTCGCTCCCCGTTCCCGGCCCGGTCCGCTGATGGAACTGGACCCGCTGGCCCTGCGCGACATCCTGCACAGCGCCTTCGTGACCTCGCTGGCCTGCGTGCAGCGGGCCTACTGGCGGTGGATGGCCGCGCACGGCGGGTCGGTGGTCAACGTGGTCGCGGCCACGGCACGAGGCGGACCGCAGGACGCCGCCCTGGCCGGCCTGACCGAGCTGACCGAGTGGCTGGCCGCCGAACTGGCGCCCAGGATCGACGTCCACGCCGTCGTGCCCGGCCCGTCACTGAACGCCGCCGCGTACCAGGCAGGTGCGGCCGAGGCGGTGTGCGCACTCCTGACCCGCCGGACGGACTGCACGCACGGGCCGGTGCTCGTGCTCACCGAGGATCCCGTCTGTGCGTTCCCGGCCTGGTCGGCGCGACGCCCGCACCCACGGGCGACGACCGGCCGGGCGCCGACGTGAACCGGCCTCTGAACCTGCTCTTCCGAACCGACTCGAAAGGTGTGCGGCACTGATGCGACTCGTCCTGATCGGCCCTCCCGGAGTGGGCAAAGGCACCCAGGCGGCCGTGCTCAGCCAGCGGCTCGGCGTCCCCCACATCTCCACCGGGGACCTGTTCCGGGAACACGTGGCACGCCGGACCCCGCTCGGACGGGATGCTCAGCGCTGTCTCGACACCGGCGCACTCGTCCCCGACCACGTCACCGCGGGAATGGTCCGGGACCGGCTCGCGCACCCGGACGCCCGGCACGGCTTCCTCCTGGACGGGTTCCCTCGTACGCTGCCGCAGGCGCGGGAACTCGCCGGCATCCTGGGCGCCGCGGGCTCCACGCTGGACGCGGTGCTGGAGTTCACCGCTCCGGAAGAAGTCGTCGTGGCCCGGCTGTCGGGCCGCGGCCGGCCGGACGACACCGAAGACGTCATCCGGCACAGGCAGCGGGTGTACCGACAGCAGACCGCACCCCTGCTCGCCCACTACTCGGCCGTACTCCTGACGGTCGACGCCGTCGGCCCGGTCGAGGACATCACGGCGCGAACCCTGGCGGTCCTGCCGGACGCGGAACGACGGGCCGGGAACCGGGGCGTGTTTCGAACGTAGCGTCGTCCGCCCGAAGGGCGGGGCCCGCGGCGTCCGGTGCGGTGCATCGCGAGGTCATGGAGTTCGATGACCGCGATGTCCTCGACCCGATGCCCGCCTGCTCGTACACCTGCCGTGCGGCGGCCCGGCTCAGGTGGACTCCGACCAGGGCGGCCGCGGTCCCGTCAATAGTGTCTCGCCATGTCGGTCACCACGGGCTGCCCCACGATCTCGACCGCCCGGTCCGCCGGTTCGTAGCAGTCGACGAACTCCTCGCCGGGGGCCTCGTCGGAAAGGCCGTACTCGACCTGCGCTGACCGCTTGAGGCCCGACGCAAGGCCGTGGTGGCCGGCCGGACCGTCTGTGGCCGCTGCATCCGTAGGCGGAGGGGCCTGGGTCTGTCAGCCGCTTCCTTCGGCTCGGAAGCACCCCGCCCGCGGCTCGGAAGCACCCCGCCCGGCGACGCCCCGCGTGAGCAGACGCTCGGCTGTGGACGGCTTCACCCGTGGACGGCTCCGCCCGGGGGTGCGGCAGGTGCCTTCCTCGTGCTGAGCCGGGCCGGGGCACGGGGGACGGCCGCCCGCGTCAGTGCGCGCGGTCCGTGCCCCGCATCGCCCCCGCGAACTTCTCGACGGCCGCCGGGGTGACCGGGGTGAAGAAGTTGACGAGGTTGCCGTCGGGGTCGCGGAACAGCAGTGACCGGTTGCCCCAGGGCATCGTGGTCGGGCCGTTGACGAAGTCCGTGACGAATCCGGTCAGATTCCGGTGGACGCGGTCCACGTCGTCCACGAGGAACTCGGTGATCACGCTCTGGTTGGCCGCCGGGCGGGCGGAACCGGGGGCGAACAGCGGGACGGTGCGGGTGCCGGCGATGGCCAGGGTGGCGCCGGGGGTCGTGAGTTCGGCGAAGTCCTCGGTGGCCCACACCGCCCGCACCCCCGTGGCCCGTTCGTAGAACGCGACGAGGCGCGCGACGTCACCGGTGATGATGCGGATCGAGACGAAGTTCATGGTGGTCTCCTCTGTGTGAAGGGGTCGTTGGAGGCCGGCTGCCGGAGCCGTCGTCCGGGTCTCCCGGGCCGCCGGGCCGCCTTGGGCCGCCCGCGTCGGGCTCCCGGGGCGCCGTACTCCGCACGCTAGGGGAGATACAGGACAGAATCGGTCCTGTATTCGCGTTAGCCTGGGAACATGTCCCGACCCACCGGCCGTGTCCTCACCCTCCTGGAGCTGTTGCAGTCGGGCGGCACCCGGACGGTGGCCGAGCTGGCCGACCGGCTCGGCGTGGACGGGCGTACCGTCCGGCGGTACGTGGACCACCTGATCGACCTCGACGTGCCCGTGGAGTCGGTGCGCGGCCGCTACGGCGGGTACCGGCTGGGCCCCGGCTACCGCCTGCCCCCGCTCATGCTCAGCGACGACGAGGCGCTGGCCGTGCTCCTCGGTCTGGTCGCCGGCCGCCGGGCCGGGCTCGCGACGGGACACACGGCGAGCGAGACGGCGTCGGCGAAGATCCGGCGGGTGCTGCCCCGGCACGTCGGACACCGGCTCGACGCGCTCCTGGACGGCCTCGCCTTCACCGACCGGCCCGGCGCGCTCGACGCCCCCGACGCCGACGTCCTGCTCACCCTGGCCGACGCGGTACGCCACCGCCGGCCGGTCTCGATCCGCTACACCGGCGGCGACGGGCGGCGCAGCGAGCGCACGCTGCACGCGTACGGGATCGTCGCCCACTCGGGGCGGTGGTACGTCACCGGCGAGGACGCGGGCATCGGCGAGGACCGGACCTTCCGGCTCGACCGCATCGCGGACGTACGGACCCTGCCCGGCTCGTTCGAGGCGCCCGAGGAGCCCGATCCGGCGCGCCGCGTGGTGACCGCGCTGGCCACCGCCGGGTACCGGTACGAGGTGGCCCTGCGCATCCACGGGACGGTCGGACAGATCCGCGCCCGTCTTCCCGCCGGCGTCGCGCTCGTGGACGGCGACGGGGACGCGGCGGACGAGGACCGGACGGCCGAGCGCTGGCGGCGCGTCGAGCTGCGGGCGGAACGGCTCGACTGGCTGCCCCCCGTGCTCGCCGCGCTCGACCGGCCGTTCGTCATCGAGCGCCCCGCCGAACTCCGCGACCTGGTCGCCGCCCTCGCCGACCGCCTCGCCTCCTACGCTCGCCGAGACCCGGCCTCCTTCGCCGGTCGGGAGCCTGGTCCCGGCCAGCGGCGGGAGGTTCCCGGAGGATCGCCGGCCCCGGACGGGGCGGATTCGCGGGGAATTCACTCGATCACGTGAATCCGGCCGAACGTATGACCGTCACAGCGTCCTCGCTGCGTAACGTGCGTGCTCGGCCGACCCGGCGGCGCCGGTTCGGGGCAGGGCGGAGCACGAACGGTCAAGGGCGAGCGGGCCAGGGGGCGGGAATGACGGAGGACAGTCCTTCGAACGGGAGCGGCGGACTCTCGCGGCGCAGACTGCTCGCGTCGTCGGCAGCGGCGGGCGGCGCGGTCTGGGTGCTGCGCGGGCTGGTCCGGCCGGGCAGCGCCCACGCGGCCTCGGCGGCTCCACCGGACTTCCCGGCCGGGATCGACGTCCACCAGCGCGTCTACGAGAACTGGGCCGGCGAGATCCGCACCGACCAGCTGTGGACGTGCGCGCCGCGCAGTCCCGAGGAGGCGCTCGCCGTCGTCAACTGGGCACACGGCGCGGGCTGGACGGTCCGTGCGCAGGGACGGCGGCACGGCTGGGCTCCCCTCACCGTGGCCGACGGCACACCCGCCGCGACCCGGGTCGTCCTGCTGGACACCACCGCACACCTCACCGCGATATCCCTGGAGCAGCGCGCCGCCGACGGGACGGCCGCGGTCCGGGTCCAGTCCGGCGCCTCACTGGAGACGCTGCTCGCGTTCGCCGGCGCGAGCGGGTACGGGGTGGCCTCCGCTCCCGCCCCCGGCGACCTCTCGGTCGGCGGCGCGCTCGCCATCGGCGCGCACGGCACGGCCGTCCCCGCCGTCGGCGAGCACCCGGCGCCCGGCCAGGGCTACGGCTCGCTGAGCAACCTGGTCACCGAACTGACCGCGGTCGTCTGGGACCCGGCCGCCGGCCACTACGTCCTGCGGACCGTCGGCCGGGGCGAGCCCGACTGCGCCGCGCTCCTCACCCACCTCGGCCGCTCGCTCGTCACCGAGGCCGTCCTGCGGGTGGGCGCCGACCGGAATCTGCGCTGCCAGTCCTTCCTGGACATCCCCACCGCCGAGCTGTTCGCCGCGCCCGGCGCCCCGGCCGGCACCCGCACCCTGGCCGGCTTCCTGGACCGCACCGGCCGGGCGGAGGCGATCTGGTTCGCCTTCACCGACCGCCCCTGGCTGAAGGTGTGGAGCGTCGCCCCGCAACGGCCGTTCGGCGCCCGCGCGGTCGACGGGCCGTACAACTACCCGTTCTCCGACTCGCTGCCCGAGCCGGTGGCCCGGCTGGCCGGGGACCTGGTCGCCGGGGCGTGGGCGAGCGCGCCGCTCTTCGGACAGGTCCAATACCTGCTGGCCAAGGTGGCGTTGACCGGCGACATCACCGACGTCCTGCTCTCCGGGACCCTGGTGCGGGACGTGCTGACCGGCGATGTGCTCACCCATCTGCTGGCCGGCGGACCGCGCTCGGACCTGTGGGGCCCCTCCCGTGACCTGCTCCAGTACGTGCGGCCCACCACCCTGCGCGAGACCGCCAACGGCTACGCCGTCCTCACCCGCCGTGCCGATCTCCAGTGGGTGGTCAGCCGGTTCGCCGACTTCTACCGCACCCTGCTCGCGCAGTACGCGGCGCGCGGCGAGTACCCGGTCAACGGCCAGGTGGAGATCCGGGTGACCGGCCTGGAGGACGCGACCGTGTGCGGCGTCCCCGGCGCGCGGCCCCCGCTGCTGTCCGCGCTGCGGCCGCGTCCCGACCGGCCGGACGTCGACACCGCCGTGTGGATCGACGTCCTCTCCCTGCCCACGACGCCCGCCCTGCACCGCTTCTACCGCGACATCGAGCAGTTCCTCCTGGCCCTGGACGGGGACCGGGCCACGGTCCGCGTGGAGTGGTCCAAAGGATGGGCCTACACCGACACCGCCGCATGGTCCGACCCGGACGTCCTCACCCGCGCGGTCCCGGCGAGCCAGCGCGCCGGAGGCGGCCCGGGCTGGGACGAGGCGGTCGCGGCCCTCGACCGCCTCGACCCCCACCACGTCCTGTCCAGCCCGTTCCTCGACGCCTTGCTGCGCTGACCGGACGGTCCCGCGGGCCCCGGCCCCGGCTCGGCGGCCCCTGCCGTCAGGGAGCGTGCGAGGGGCGCGCGACACGACCTGGACGCACGCACACGACCGTTCGTTTACCTCTCCTTTGCCGGTGCATGGTGATCTGGCCCAGTCGGACCACGTATCCGATCATCGGACGCCCCAAGGAGTCACGTCATGCACAGACCCACCCGCCGTCACCTCACGGTCGCGACCGCGCTCGTCGCCGCGGTCACAGCCGCCGTCGCGGTCACCACCGCCGCCGGCGCCTCCGACGGCAAGGAGCAGGCGAAGCGCGCGGTCCAGGGCGGTAAGGCGAAGAACGTCATCCTGCTCATCGGCGACGGCATGGGCGACTCGGAGATCACCCTTGCCCGCGACTACACCGTGGGCGCGAGCGGCCGCCTGAACATGGACCGGTTCCCGCTGACCGGCGCCTACACCACGTACGCGGTCCACGCCGACGGCACCCCGGACTACGTCACCGACTCGGCGGCCAGCGGCACCGGCTGGGCCACCGGCGTGAAGACGGTCAACGGCCGCATCTCCAAGACCCCCGGCAGCGACAAGCCGGTGAAGACGCTGCTGGAGCTGGCGCAGCGCAACGGCTACGCCACCGGCAACGTCACCACCGCCGAGCTCACCGACGCCACCCCGGCCGTCCTCGCCTCGCACGCCACCGACCGTTCCTGTCAGGGGCCGGCCGACATGGCCAAGTGCCCTCGCGACACGATCGCCGCCGGCGGGCCGGGATCGATCGCCGAGCAGGAGGTCGACCACAAGGTGGACGTCCTCTTCGGCGGCGGCAAGCAGCGGTTCGACCAGAAGGTCACCGACGGCCGGTACAAGGGGCTGACGGTCACGCAGCAGGCGCAGAAGCTGGGGTACCAGGTCGTCACCGACGACGCGTCCATGAAGGCGGCCAAGGCGGGCCGGCCGGTCCTCGGACTGTTCGCCCCGGGCAACGTGCCCACCGAGTGGACCGGAAGGACGGCGGCGGTCGGCGGTACGGACCCGCAGCGGTGCGTCACCTCCAACCCGGGCCGCCCCGCCACCACGCCGAGCCTCGCCGACTCCGCCGCGAAGGCGATCCAGCTGCTGGAGGCCAAGCAGAAGGCGAACCGCTCCCAGCAGGGCTTCTTCCTGCAGATCGAGGGCGCCTCCATCGACAAGCAGGACCACGCCGCCGACCCCTGCGGCCAGATCGGCGAGACCGCGGCCTTCGACCGGGCGGTGAAGGTGGCCCGCGACTACGCGGCCAAGCACCCCGACACCCTGGTCGTCACCACCGCCGACCACGGCCACACCAGCCAGATCGTGCCCCTGGAGGCCACTCCGCCCGGCCTGTCCTCCACGCTGGTCACCGACGAGGGCCAGCAGCTGAAGGTCAACTACTCGACCAACACCCCGGGCCAGTCCCAGGAGCACACCGGAACCGAGGTCCGGATCGCCGCCCAGGGCCCGCAGGCCTACCGCGTCCTCGGCGTCACCGACCAGACCGACCTGTTCACCACGGTCCGCGAGGCGCTGCGCCTGCGCTGACACCGTGCGCCGAGCCGATGGGAGCGGTGAGGGCGGCGGTCGCACACCGCCGCCCTCACCGCCACACCGACCCGGAGTCGCACGACGCACCCGGCCACGGCCCCGTGCAGGCCCTCGACCGGAACTGGAAGGCGTGCTCCCAGAACGTGCCCGCGGGCACGCCCGTGCCGACGGACACGGCGCTGGACTTCGGGTCGGTGGAGCCGGGGGAGACCTGCCCCGCGCGGGACGACATGGAGCCGACGGCCGCCGGCGGCAAGCCGCCCGACGTCAAGGGCAGGTCGACGAAGGCGGCGCGGGCGGCGCTCGACTCGGGTACGCCGATCACCGTGCAGGACGCCTCCGCGCAGGACCGGTGGGTGCTCGTGGAGAGCAACCGGCAGGGCTGTATTCAGACCCCGGCGGCCGGTGGCGCGCTGAACGGCCGGCCGGTCACGTTCACCGTGGTCGAGTTCGGCGAGACCTGCCCGCGTCCGGAGCGGGGGGACCTGGCACTCCGGTCGTGGGAGCCGTGCGGGCCGGCGGTGACGGTGGGGCGTCAGCCGTCCCCGCCGGTCCGCCGGTCCGGCGGGGACGGCCTGCGCTGCCGGGCTGGGTTCAGTCGAGCGTCCAGCGCTGGAGGGCGGAGCCGGTGTCGGTCTGCTGGGTGACCAGGGCTCCCGGGGTCTTCGACGCCGTGGTCAGGGCCAGGCCGCTCCGGACGGAGGCGACGGTGTAGGTGCCGTCGGAGCGGCGGGTGAACGTCCAGTGCTGGTGGGAGCCGCCGGTGCACGTCCACTGGATGACCTCGGCACCGGCCGTGGTGGAGCCGCCGGACACGTCGGCGCACAGCCCGGACTCGGCGTTGCGCAGCTCGTAGGAGCCGTCGCCCTGCCGGGTGAGCCGCCAGGTCTGGTTGGCGCCGCCGTTGGCCGTGTAGGTGATGAGCCGGGTGCCGGCGGTGGTGCTGTGGCCGGGGTCGTCCAGCGCCTGGCCGCCGGTGACGAGGGTGTGGTCGCCGTCGAGCCCGCCGGAGGAGACACCGGCCGCGGTGACGGTCAGCGTCTGCTCGCCCGCGCCGCGCCCGCCGCCGACCGGGCCGCCGCTGTCGGTCCAGGCGCGTACGGGGGTGGTCTCGGCGAGCCGGCCCGCCGTGCCGGAGAGGCCGATGACGAGGCCGCTGTACCGGTTCACCAGCCGGAACGTGCCTGTGGCCGTGCCACTGGACGGGGAGGTGACGGGCACCACGAACCACTGCTGGCCGACGGTGGGTCCGCCGCTGCCGGGCGCGGTGACGGTCGGGGCCGTGCCCCAGGCGCGGCCCGCCGCGGGTGTGGTGGGCACGCCGAGGAGACGGCCGGTGGCGGCGTTGGCGATGCGGTAGGAGCCGTCGCCGTTGCCGGTGAACGTCCAGGCGTCCAGGCCGGTACCGGTGGCGGTGGCCGTCGAGGTGGTGGCGGAGGCGCCGGACACCTGGGCCAGCACCCGGCCGCCGCCGCCCGCGATCCGGTAGGTCCGGGTCGGGTCGAAGCGCGTCGCGGCGGGTGCGGAGGAGTCGATCGTCAGGTTGACGTACTCGCCGGAGGCGCCGCCCGAGCAGCCGAAGGAGCAGTAGGAACGGAAGTTCTTCCCGACGATCGCCGAGCCGGTCCGGTTGGCGGCGTCGAGGAACCAGCGGTACCAGGAGGCGGTGTGGTAGCCGCCGGTGTCGCCGATCGGACGCCACTTCTGGGTGGCCAGGTTGTCGGTGGCGTACAGCTGCTGGGGCGCGTCGCCGGACTGGTCGACCGCCTGGGGCTCGCCGATGTAGAGGCCCAGGTAGGCGTTGTAGGTGATGTCCATGACGAACAGGGGCGAGGTGGGCGGGGTCTTGCCCGCGGCGACCTGCTGGTCCACGGTTCCGGTGCCGGCCGGGTCGTACTCCCTGGCGGTGGGTGTGTAGCCGGTGGTGTCGGTGGCGGTCACCGGGACCATGTTGCTCTCCCGGCCGCCGACGCCGGGCTGGGACCAGGAGCCCCCGTACCACTTCTGCCAGGTGCCGGTGGCCATCCTGCCGGACAGCGGGGCGCGGGCGACGTGCGAGTAGAACGCCTTCCAGCCGCCGTTCTTGTCGATGAGGCGTGAGCCGTAGAAGACGTAGAAGTAGCCGGAGGCGGCGTCGACGTAGAGGCGTTGGTCGCCGTCGCCGTAGGAGTACGTCTGCTGCGGGAAGGCCGTGGTGTCGCCGCGCCGGGTGCTGTACGGGGAGGTGAGGGCGTGGCCCTTGATCGTCCAGTGCCGGCCCCGGTCCGTGGAGACGGCGTAGTCGATGGCGTCGAAGTGGCTGCTGTCGCCGAAGGGCTGCGGGGTGAACTCGTTGTGGATCAGGCCGTACCAGTCGCCGGTGTCGGGATCGACCCACACCCCGGCCAGGTCGCAGAAGTTGCGCTGCGAGTAGCCCGAGCCGCTGGGCGGGAAGGTCGCCTCCACGCCGGTGGGGCTGTTGTCGCACAACGCGGTGGTGTCCGGGTTGGTCCCGGCGTCGCTGACGGCGGCGGAGCGGGTGGCGGTGTCGAAGTCGGCGCCCGTGTAGAAGGTCCACGCCCGGCTGTCGTCCGTGCCGTACAGGGAGTGGGCCTGCTGGTAGTAGAACGTCCCGTCCTTGTCGAGGTACGGGTACGCGGGTGTGTCGTCCGGGTGGGTCCAGCTGCCCTTCGCGCCGACGGTCACCGTGTAGGAGGCGTCGGCGGCCGGGGCGGCCGGGGCGGCCGGGGCCGCGGAGGCGGGCGGGGTGGTCAGCGCGCCGCCGGTCAGCGAGATGACCGCCGCGGCCATCGCGCCGGCGACTCTGGTGCGGAGCGGGGTACTTCGAGGTTTACGGATACCGCTCCCGGGACCGTTGGGACTGCTTCCGGGACTCCTGCGAGCGAATGACACGGTTTCTCCTTGCTGTCGGGTGTGCCGGTTGCGTGGGGATCGTGGTGCTCTGCGGGTCGGGTCAGTCGAAGGTCTCGATGTACTCCTGCGGTTCGCCGAGTTCGGGCCGGTCGCGCAGGGCGATGCGGTCGCCGAGGCGCTCCAGCTCCAGCACGGTGAGGGTGTTGTCGCCGGGGTGCAGGAAGGGGGCGGGCAGGTAGAGCGTGGTCTGCGGTCCGATGTGCCAGTAGCGGCCGAGCAGTCGGCCGTTGATCCAGCAGAATCCCTTGCCGAAGCCGGGCAGGGCGACGAACGTGTCCGCGGGCTCGGTGACGGTGAGCCGGGCGGTGGCGAACCCGGCCCGGCCGTCGGGCGGGGCGAGGGAGACGGCACGGGCCAGCTCGTCGGGGCTCCACTCGTCCAGGGGCAGGCGGTGCATGCGCCAGCCGTGCACCAGCCGCCGGTCCACACGGACGCCGCCGAGGATGCCCTTGCCCTGGCCGAGCAGCGGCCCGTAGTTGATACGGCCCTGGTTCTCCACCAGCAGCTCCAGCCGGACGCGTCTGCCGGTGCCGCGCACGCGGCAGGAGGCGGTCTCGCGGTCCAGCACCGCCACGGGGACGCCGTCCACGAAGACCTGGGCGCGATCGTGCAGTCCGGTGACGGTCACCTCGAACTCGCCCTCGGGCAAAAGGGGTTCGGCCGCGTACAGGACGAGGCCCGAGGCCTGGCCGAGCTCCTCGAAGCTCAACGGCGCCGGCGCGCTCACCGGTTCGGCGACCGTGCACAGCGCGTCCAGCAGGGCCGCCCCGTGGATGACGGGCAGCTCGGCGGGCGGCAGCAGCGGCGGGTCGGCGGGCGGCGGGCCGTCCGGCACCGGCTGTCCGGCGGCCGTCAGTTCCTCGCGCAGGGCGTGGAACTTGTCGGTGAGGGCGCCGTGTTCGGCGACGGGTGCGTCGGAGTCGTAGCTGGTGACGGTGGGCTGGAGCCGGTCGCCGTCGTGGTTGGCGCCCGCCCACAGCCCGAAGTTGGTTCCCCCGTGGGCCATGTAGAGGCTCACCGAGCCGCCCGCGCCGAGGATGCGGCCCACGTCGTCGGCGGCGCCGCGGGCCGGGCGGACGTGGTGTTTCTCGCCCCAGTGGTCGAACCAGCCGTTCCAGAACTCGGCGCAGAAGAAGGGTTCTTCGGGCCGCCGCGAGCGCAGCAGCCGGGCCGCCTGCTCGGGGTGGGAGCCGAAGGTGGCCGCGGCCAGTTCGCCCTCGACCGCACCGGCGTCGAGCATCAGCTCGGTGGGGCCGTCGGCGGTGTACAGCAGCTCGGTGACGCCCCGCGCGGTGAGCGCGTCGCGGACCCAGTGGACGTAGTGGCCGTCGTCGCCGTACGAGCCGTACTCGTTCTCGATCTGCACGGCGACCACGGGGCCGCCCCGACCGGCCTGGAGGGCGGCGATCCGGGGGATCAGCTGGTCGAACCAGCGTGCCACGGCCGCCAGGAAGGGCGGGTGCGAGGTGCGCGGCCGCATGCCGGGTGTGCCGGTCAGCCAGGCGGGCAGCCCGCCGTTGTCCCACTCGGCGCAGATGTACGGCCCCGGGCGCACGATCACGTCGAGCCCCGTCTGCTGGGCCAGCCGGGCGAACCGGTCCAGGTCCCGCCAACCGTCGAAGCGCACGTCGCCCGGCGTGCGTTCGTGGAAGTTCCACGGCACATACGTGTCGACGGTGTTCAGACCGAGGGCGGCCAGCCGGGCCAGTCGGTCGGCCCACTGGTCGGGGTGGACGCGGAAGTAGTGCAGCGAGCCGGACAGGATCCGGTGCGGCCGGCCGGCGCGCAGCAGCGTCCCGCCCGCGTGGGTGAGCGTGGCCGCGGGGCGCCGGCTGCGGGCGGCGTCCGATGTGGTCTGCATGGTCACTTGCCGGCTCCGTCGGTCATACCCGTCGATCTCCCCATCCGTCCTCCACAGTGCCGCGGCGGACCGGAGGGAAGCTGTTCCGAGAAGGCCGCGCGACAGTGGGGCGCGCCCGGCCCGTGGCGGGCGGGCATGCCTCGATGGCCGGAACTATGGCAGAGAATGTTATCGATGCCAACCGGAACTGAGCCGTGATTTCCTGCGGGTTGACGTAGAGGGTCGGCAGCGAGATGAGGCGATATCATAGTCGCGTCGAGGCCGGCGAGGGATGGCGTTCATGGCGAAGCAGCAGGTGAAGAGCGGTGATCGTCCACCGGGCATGGTGGACGTGGCCCGGGTCGCCGGGGTGTCCGCGCAGACGGTCTCGCGGGTGCTCTCCGGACACCCCAACGTGCAGGCCCGCACCCGGGAGAAGGTGCTCGCGGCGGTCGAGCAGCTCGGCTACCGGCGCAACAACGCGGCCCGCATGCTGTCCTCGGGACGCAGCCGCACCATCGGCGTGGTCACCCTGCGGACCACCTTCTACTCGCGGGCGGCCCTCACCTCCGGCATCGAGAACGCCGCGCAGGCCGCCGGGTACACGGTCAGCACGGCGACAACCACCTCCCTGGACACCGCCGCCATCGAGGCCGCGCTGTCCCGGCTGGCCGATCAGGACGTCGAGGGCGTCGTCCTCGCCGTGCCGCTGATCCACACCAGCGCGCGGATCGAGCGGTTCACCCGGTCCACGCCCACCATCTCGGTGGACGGGCCGCGCACCGACACCACCGAGGTCGTGGCGGTCGACCAGGCGCTCGCGGCCCGCAAGGCGACCGAACACCTGCTGAACCTCGGGCACGAGACCGTCTGGCACATCGCCGGACCCGGGCACTGGCTGGAGGCCGCCAGCCGTCGCGACGGATGGCGGGTCACCCTCGAAGAGGCCGGCCGGACCGTGCCGCCGCCGCTGGAGGGCGACTGGTCACCGGCCTCCGGCTACCGCAACGGACTCCTCCTGGGCCGTGTCCCGGAGGTGAGCGCGGTGTTCGTCGCCAGTGACGAGATGGCCTTCGGTGTGATCAGGGCGCTGACCGAACTCGGCCGGCGGGTGCCCGAGGACGTCTCCCTGGTCAGCGTCGACGACATCGAGCTGGCCGCCTACTGCACCCCGCCGCTGACCACCGTCGCCCAGCCGTTCGCCCGGACCGGCGAACTCGCCGTCGCCCACCTGTTGCGGCACATCGCCGACCCGGCGGGCGCGATCGCTCCCGAGTCGGTCGAGCCACAGCTCGTGGTCCGCGCCAGCACCGCGCCGCGCGCCGATACTTGAGCCGCCGTGTGACCGCCCGGCCGGGCGCGGTCCGCGAAGGCGACGCCCGAGGTCAGTCCAGACAGAACTCGTTGCCCTCGATGTCCAGCATCGGGATGCACGCGTCGTCGCCGTCGTACAGCGTGCGCACGTGCACCGCGCCGAACGGGATCAGGCGTGCGCACTCCGCCTCCAGTGCGGCGAGGCGGGCCTGGCCGGTGAGCCCGGTGGCGACCCGCACGTCGAGATGCACCCGGTTCTTGGCGACCTTCCCTTCGGGAACACGTTGGAAGTACAGCCGCGGGCCGACCCCCGAGGGATCGACGCACGCGAACCACGCGTCCCGCTGCTCCGACGGCAGTGACCGGCTGTAGGCGTCCCAAGTCGCGAACCCCTCCGGCGGCTGGGGTACGACGTACCCCAGCACCTCGCACCAGAAGCGGGCCAGCCGCTCGGGTTCCGCGCAGTCGAAGGTGACCTGGACCTGCTTGATCGACGACATCGACGCACCCTACCAAGGGGGCCCGGCCGGTCACCGCCGCTTTTCGGCCCGCCGCAGACGGAGCGCGGAGACCAGGAAGAAGACCCCGCCGAGGAAGGCGTAGCCGGCCAGGGAGCTCAAGGAGGGGTCGTCCTTTCCGGCCTGGAGGATGAAGGAGGTCCCGGCGAGCGTGGAGATGCCGCCACTGGCGATCATCGGCCACTGTCCCGCCATGCCGCGCCGCAGAACGCCGACGATCAGCTGGACGAGTCCCGCGGTGACGGCCCAGGCGCCCCAGACCCGGAGGACCGCCGGGATGCCCGAGGTGGCGGCGGCGACCAGACCCGCGGTGGTGAGTGCGCTGAGCGCGACGTTCGCGTGGAGACCGCGCACCGGTCCGCGGTTCGCCCGGGTGGACCTGAGGTCGACGAGCGCGCACGCCACGTCGAACAAGGGGTAGATCACCAGCAACGTCGCGCTGAGGGGGCCCAGGGTGTGAGCGGAGGCGAACAGCAGGGCGGCCCAGATCGCGGCGAACGCGAAGCGCACGAGGTACAGACGGCGCAGCGCCGCGCTGTCGGTCACGGCGGGGGCCGGGGCGGCGGTGAGGACGGAGTCCATGAGGGGTCCTTTCGCGAAGGCGGAGAGGAGGGGGGAAATCGAGGGACCGGAGGGCCGCAGGGCCGGTGGAATGAATGAGGGAGAACGTTCGGTCTTCCTCATTCATTCAAAGCGTCCCTGGCGCCCGTGTCAAGACCGAACGTTCTCCCTCGCGCGCTGATACAGTGATGACCATGAGTACGGGCACACAGAGCGGGAGCATGTCCGAGGCCCGGGCGCGGCTGCTCGACACGGCCACCCGGATCTTCTACGGCGAGGGCATCCACTCCGTCGGCGTGGACCGGATCATCGCGGAGGCCCAGGTCACGCGCGCCACCCTCTACCGGCATTTCAAGGGCAAGGAAGAGCTGATCCTCTCCTACCTCCAGCAGGCCGATCAGGGCATCCGGGGACAGGTGGCCGCCATCCGGGCCCAGGGCCTGCCGGCGGCCGACACGGTCCGGGCCGTGAGTCGCTCCATCGCCGAGGGCATCGGCTCACCCGGGTTCCGCGGATGCGCCTTCCTGAACGCGGCGGCCGAGTACCCCGACCGGGAACACCCTGTCCACCAGGCGGTGTTGGCCCATCGCCAATGGTTCCTGGAGACCGCCACACGGCTCCTGGCGGACGCCGGCTGCGCTCCCGCCGACGCGGCGGGCCGGCACTTCGTCATGCTCCGGGACGGCGCCATGGCGGCAGGCTGCCTTTCCGACCCGACGCCGATCTGCGAGACGTTCCTGAACGGCGTCGAAGGCATCCTGCGCACCGGTCGCGGCACCGACAGCTGAACCGGCCGCCCATCCGTGCAGGGGTCGCGGCACCGACACCTGACCGCCCATCCGTCACCCCGTTCAAGTGGGTCACGGAATCGCGCCATGACCCCGGCGCCATGCGCCGCCTGGCCGCTGCCGCCCACCCCCTCGTGCGCAGAAGCGTCGCCGGGTCCGGCACCTGCCCCGGACGTCGTGGCACGCCTCGCCGACGCCGAGGCCCGCGTCGCCCCGCTCTTCCTCGCCGAGTCCCGGGCCGGGGCGATGGCCGCAGGCGGTGCGGTCGGCGGGCTACAGGCGGACGATGACCAGCGCGATGTCGTCGCGGCCGCCGTCGGCGACGCCGAGGTGGGCGAGCAGGGTGTCGGCCAGGGCTTCGGGGCCGAGGTCGGCGTGACGCGCCAGGGTGTCGGTGAGGCGGTGCAGACCGGCGTCGATGTCCTCGCCGCGGCGTTCGATCAGCCCGTCGGTGTACAGCACCAGGGTGTCGCCGGGGGTGTACGGGACGGTGGCCTGCGGGCGCGGGTCGTCGTGGACGGGGACGCCCAACGGCGGGCCGGTGGCCTCGTCGAGGAGGGAGACGCCGCCGTCTCGGCGGGACAGGGCGGGCGGCGGATGGCCGGCGCTCGTGTAGGTGATCCGCCGGCGGTGGGTGTCGACCACGGCCTTGACCGCTGTGGTGGCCAGGGCGCCTTCGAAGGTGCGGGCGTACCCGCTCAGGACGTCCATCGCCGTGCCCGGCGTGTGGATGGCGCGGACCGCGGCGGACAGGGCGCTTCTGAGCATGCCCATCACGGCGGCGGCCTCCAGGCCGTGGCCGACGACGTCGCCCACCGCGACGGTGAAGCTGTCCTCGGACAGGTCCACCACGTCGTACCAGTCGCCGCAGACGTTGAGCGACCGGACGGCGGGCATGTAGCGCACGGCGATGTCGCGGTGCCCCCTCAGGTCGGGGGAGTGCAGCATGGCCTTCTGGAGGGTGAGGGCCGTCTCGCGCTCCCGGGCGTGGGCCTCCCGCAGTTCCTCGTTCAGACGCTGCAACTCCTGGGCACGCGCGTAGAGTTCGGCCTCCATCGCGTCCCGCTCCCCGCCGGAGTCGCCGGACCGTGAGACGATCGGGCGGGTCAGCACGAAGTCGGTCATGTCCTCCACCCGGTGGATGATCCAGGCGACCTCGCCGTCCGGCCCGAGGACGGGGGTGTTGATCGGCGACCACCACTTGGCCCGGAAGACACCCGGGTGGCCGGACACCGGGATGTCGTACTTCTGCACGGCCATGGTGTCCGGCTTCTTCGAGCGCAGCACCCGCTGGAAGGAGGCGTCGAGATTGCGCACCCCGTCGGCGTCAGGGTCCGCCGGGTTGTCCGGATGGACCTCGAAGAGGCGCCGGCCGAGCAGCTCCTCCCGCGTCCGGCCCGTGACCCGCAGGTAGGCGTCGTTGACGTCGGCGACCACCAGTGCGGGGTCCAGGACCAGATAGGGGCTGGGCGTCACGGCGAACAGCGCCTGGTAGTCGATCTCCGGTCCGCTCACGCGCGCCCTCCTGCCTGACCAGCCGGATCCTGTCCCCGGACCCGGCCCGTGAGGTCGGTGTGCCGCGCCGGTGACGGTTCTCAGGGGCGTGTGTGCGCGGAGCGGACCCGGAAGAGGCGCGGCTGCACATCCGTCGCGATCTTGGCCGCCTGGTCCATGTGGAAGCGGGCCTCGGGGTTGGCGAGCATCGCCCGGTAGTGCTCCTCGGTCTCCCACTGGGCGTAGTTGATCACCCGCTCGCCGTCGAGGGAGACGTGGAAGTTGGCGTGCAGGAAGCCCGGTTGCTGCCTCATCGTCTCCTCGGTGGCGCGGGCGAGCAGCGCGACGAGTTCTTCCTGGCGGTCGGGGGAGACGGTGAAGACGTTGATGAGGGTCGCCACGGGGCGCGTGGTGTCGACCTGAACGGTAACAGTCATGGACTCATGTCTCCCCTTACCGTACGGAGGTTGTCGCCCGCGGTCCCGCTTTCGCCCGAACGGAGGCGGCCCCGTGCGCGTTCACCCTCCCGGGACGGCCGCCGCCGTCCGGACCGTCGCCGCCTGGCTCGTCGCCCCCGGGTGCAGGGCCGCGTACTCCAGCGGGGCCGAGGGGTCGACCGACACGTCGAACGGCGCCGGTTCGGCCCCGGCGCGCACGAGGAGGTCGCCGACGGCGGCGATCATCGCGCCGTTGTCCGTGCACAGCCTGGGCGGCGGTACCCGCAGCGCGATGCCGGCGGCCCGGCAGCGCTCCTCGGCCAGCGACCGCACCCGCGAGTTCGCGGCCACCCCGCCGACCATGACGAGCGTGCCGACGCCGCGCTCCCGGCAGGCCGCCACCGCCTTGCGGGTCAGCACGTCGGCGATCGCCTCCTGGAGCGAGGCGGCCCCGTCGGCCACCGGCAGCTCCCGCCCGGCGTGGCCCTCGGCCCAGCGGGCGGCGGCCGTCTTCAGCCCCGAGAAGGAGAAGTCGTACGACCCCGGCAGCGGGCGCGGGAAGGGGGCAGCGCGCGGATCCCCCGCGCGCGCTGCCCGGTCGATGGCCGGACCGCCCGGATACGGCAGCCCGAAGACCCGCGCGACCTTGTCGAAGCACTCGCCGGCCGCGTCGTCCAGGGTGTCGCCGAGGTGGACGATCGGATCGCGGGCCAGATCGCGGACGAGGAGGAGGGAGGTGTGGCCGCCGGAGACGATCAGCACCATGCAGGGGGCGGGCAGCGGACCGTGCTCCAGGGTGTCCGCGGCGACGTGCCCGGCGAGATGGTGCACGCCGTACAACGGCACGCCGAGCGCGTACGCGATCCCCTTCGCCCCCGCCAGCCCCACCTGGAGCGCCCCCGACAGACCCGGGCCGGTGGTGACGGCGACGGCCCCGATGTCGGCGAGCCGCAGCCCCGCCTCGTCCAGCGCCTGCCGGACCACCGGCCGCAACGCGTGCAGATGGGCGCGGGACGCGATCTCCGGGACGACACCGCCGTAACGGGCGTGCTCGGCCATGCTCGACGCCACCGCGTGGCCGAGCAGCGCACCGTTTTGGACCAGCCCCGCGCCGGTCTCGTCGCACGACGACTCGATGCCCAGCACGATCGGAGAGCCCATGCCCACCCCTTTCTGCATTGCATATGCTATTGCAAGTATTCTGCAACAGTGGGATGCCGATGTGAACCCGGCTCGGGGCGGGCGGCGCGCCGCGCAGTAGAGTGCGCACCCGCAAGTGCGCTCCCTGAGTGCGCTCCCCCCGAACTCCGAGGCCCGCGCATGCACGTACTGATCCTCGGCGGCACCGCGGAGGCCCGCCGCCTCGCCGAGCTGCTGCACGGCGTCCCCGGGCTGGAGCTGACCAGTTCGCTCGCCGGGCGCGTCGCCGGCCCCCGGCCGCTCCCGGGCGCGACCCGCGTCGGCGGCTTCGGCGGCGCGGACGGGCTGACGGCGTGGCTGGGCGAGCACGGGGTGGACGCGGTCGTCGACGCCACGCACCCCTTCGCGGAGACGATCAGCCACCACGCGGCACGGGCCGCCGCCACCGCCCGGGTCCCCCTCCTCGCCCTGCGCCGGCCCGGCTGGGCCCCCGTGGCGGGAGACCGCTGGCACGAGGTGGGCTCGACGGCGGAGGCGGCCCGGGTGCTGCCCGCGCTCGGCCGGCGCGTGTTCCTCACCACGGGCCGCCTGGGGCTGGCCGCCTTCGCGGACCTGGACGGCCTGTGGTTCCTCGTACGGTCCGTGGACGCCCCGCGGCCGCCGCACCCGTCCCGCATGGAGGTCCTGCTCGACCGCGGCCCCTTCACGCTCGCCGGGGAACGCGAACTGCTGCGCCGCCACCGCGTCGACGTCGTCGTCACGAAGGACAGCGGCGGCGCGGCCACCGCCCCGAAACTGACCGCCGCCCGCGAGGCCGGACTGCCCGTCGTCGTGATCCGCAGACCCTCGACGCCAGAGGGCGTACCCGCCGTGCCGACCCCGGAGGACGCGGCGCACTGGGTCCGCGAAGCCCTCCGGACGGCGTCCTCCCGGGACCGCTGACCGAGCCCTGGCGGGGGCCGCCCGCCTGCCCCACGCGGCCCCGACCGCGCCCCGGGAGCCGGCCGGCGGCCCGGCCCGCCGGGGGTGATCGTCGCGCCGCGAGGTCGGGAACTCGCGGACCTCCTCACGGTTGTCCGTGCCCCGACCGTACGACGCGCGCGGCGCGGGAGGGACGGACCGGCGGTACACCCTTCAGCGGTGACTCGTTCGGCCGCGCCGTGCGGGGTTACCTGGTAGGTGGCCCCTGCGGCCACGGACACGGACAGAGCGGCGGAGGCGGGCAGCGGGCCGTCCGGCCCGGGCGGTGCGGGATCCGCCCGCGCCCGGCCCCCTCCCCACCCCCAGACAAGGACATCCCTCATGCGCGGAGCAGTGATCCACGCCCCCGGCGACGTACGTTTCGAGAGCCTCCCCGACCCGAAGATCCTGGAGCCGACGGATGCGGTCATCCGCACGGCCGTCACCTGCGTGTGCGGCTCGGACCTGTGGCCCTGGCGCGGCCTCGACGCCACCGACGAGGCGCATCCCATGGGCCACGAGTACGTCGGCTTCGTGGAGGAGGCCGGCTCCGAGGTCACCTCGGTCCGGCCGGGCCAGTTCGTCGTCGGTTCCTTCGCGACCTCGGACAACACCTGCCCCAACTGCCGCAACGGCTTCCAGTCGAACTGCCTGAACCGCGAGTTCATGAGCACCTGCCAGGCCGAGTACGTGCGCATCCCCAACGCCCAGGGCACCCTGGTCGCCACCGACGAGGTGCCGGACGAGGAGTTCTGGCCGAGCCTGCTGGCCGTCTCCGACGTGATGGGCACCGGCTGGTACGCCGCCGACGCCGCCGAGGTGCGGCCCGGCTCCACCGCCGTGGTCGTCGGCGACGGCGCGGTCGGGCTGTGCGCGGTGATCGCCGCCAAGGAGAGGGGCGCCGAGCGGATCATCGCCATGAGCCGCCACGAGACCCGGCAGAAGCTCGCCCGCGAGTTCGGCGCCACCGACATCGTCACCGAGCGCGGCGACGAGGGCGTGGCCCGGATCAAGGAGATGACCGACGGGATCGGCGCCGATTCCGTGCTGGAGTGCGTCGGCACCGCCGAGGCCATGAGCCAGGCGCTGCACTCGGCCCGGCCCGGCGGAAACGTCGGCTTCGTCGGCGTCCCCCACGAGGTGGCGATCGACGGGCAGGAGCTGTTCTTCTCCCACGTCGGCCTGCGCGGCGGACCCGCCCCGGTGCGGCGGTACCTGCCCGACCTGATCGACCGCGTCCTGACCGGCCGTATCGACCCGGGCAAGGTCTTCGACCTCACCCTGCCCCTCGACCAGGTCGCCGAGGGCTACAAGGCCATGGACGAACGCCGCGCCATCAAGGCCCTCCTGACGCCCTGACCCACTCAAGTCGAACCCTGACCCACTCGAGCCACCCGACTCGCGCAAGCGAGCGGACAAGGAACTCCGCGCAGATCACCCGTGGCTCGGTCAACACTCGCGAGGTCGTCCGCCGGTCAGGCTGACGGCGTGGACGCCACCGTTGGGGCGGGAGAAGTCCTGGCCTGCCTCGCCGGGCGTGCCCGGATCGGTCAGCAGCGCGCCCATCGTCGTCCAGTAGACGGCGGCCGGGTCCACGGCGATGCCGTCCGGCGCGGGACCGGCGTCCTCCAGAAGGGTGTGCGCTCGGCCGTCGGGGAGGCTCACCCGCAGTACCTTCCCCGGCAGGACCTGCAGTGCGAGCAGTGCCGCACCCGGCACCGGTCGGGGCCAGGAGGGCGGCGATAGTGGTCAAGGAGTCCGGCGGGGAACTCCTGCCGCGGGTCGCCCGCCGCACCCGGCCCGACGTGCACGCCGGTCGCGGCCCGACGGCTGGGTCATCGACGTGGAGACGAGCGGTCGGACGTCCGGCCGCCCCCTCCCGGCAGCCGTCGTAAGAGAGCCGTCAAAGCCGTGACCTGGGACGTAAGAGGGCCGTCAACGGGTGTTCCGGACCGGGCGGCGCGGGGGTTTCCTTCAAGCGTCCCTGTTTTCTCCTTCGCACCTTCCAGGAGTCCACGATGGCCGATCTGGCCTTCGTCGTCACCGTGCTCGCGGTCTTCGCACTGGTGGCCCTCGTCGCCAAGGGGGTGACGAAGCTGTGACCGCCGAGAACACCGTCGGCCTGATCGCGGCCGTCGCCCTCCTGGGGTATCTCGTCCTCGCCCTGATCTTCCCGGAGAGGTTCTGAGCGCCGGCATGGGTCCCGTAACCGCAGGCGTGCTCCAGTTGCTCGCCCTCATCGGCGCACTCGCGCTCGTCCACAGACCCGTCGGCGCCTACATGGCCCGGGTCTACTCCTCCTCCCGGCACCTGCGGGTGGAGAGGTGGATCTACCGCGGCATCGGCGCCGACCCCGACGCCGAGATGACCTGGCCCGCGTATCTGCGCGGCGTCCTCGCGTTCTCGGCCGTGGGCGTCCTCTTCCTGTATCTGCTCCAGCGCCTCCAGGGCGTGCTGCCGGGCTCGCTCGGCTTCTCGTCGGTGAACCCGGCGCAGTCGTTCAACACGGCCGTGTCGTTCGTGACGAACACCAACTGGCAGTCGTACTACGGCGAACAGACCATGGGGCACGTCGTGCAGACCGCCGGTCTGGCCGTGCAGAACTTCGTCTCCGCGGCCGTCGGCATGGCCGTAGCGGTCGCGCTGGTCCGCGGCTTCGCCCGCTCCCGCACCGGCGAACTCGGCAACTTCTGGACCGATCTGGTACGCGGCACGCTGCGCGTCCTGGTGCCGGTGGCCGTGCTCGCCGCGATGGCCCTGGTCGCCTGCGGCGCGATCCAGAACTTCTCCGGCATCCACGAGGTCGGCCAGTTCATGGGCGGCTCCCAGCAGTGGAACGGCGGCGCGGTGGCGTCCCAGGAGGCCATCAAGGAGCTGGGCACCAACGGCGGCGGCTACTTCAACGCCAACAGCGCCCACCCCTTCGAGAACCCGACCCCCGTCAGCAACCTGCTGGAGATCTTCCTCATCCTGGTGATCCCGTTCTCGCTGACCCGCACCTTCGGCCTGATGGTCGGCAGCACGAGGCAGGGCTACGCGATCCTCGCCACCATGGTCACCATCTGGGTCGGCTTCGTCCTCCTGATGATGTGGACCGAGTTCGGCCACCACGGCCCGGCGCTCCAGGCCGCGGGCGCCGCGACGGAGGGCAAGGAGGTCCGGTTCGGCATCGGCGGCTCCTCCCTCTTCGCGGTGTCCACGACACTGACCTCGACCGGCGCGGTGGACTCCTTCCACTCCTCCTTCACCGGTCTCGGCGGAGGCATCGCGATGCTGGGGATGATGCTCGGCGAGATCGCGCCCGGCGGCACCGGCTCCGGCCTCTACGGCATCCTGATCATGGCGGTCATCGCGGTGTTCATCGCCGGTCTGATGGTGGGCCGCACACCCGAGTACCTGGGCAGGAAGATCGGCGGCCGGGAGATGAAGCTCGCCGCCTGCTACCTCCTCGTCACCCCGGCGCTGGTCCTGGTGTGCACGGCGGCCTCCCTGGCCCTGCCCACCCCGCCGCACTCCATTCTGAACTCCGGCGCGCACGGCTTCTCCGAGGTCCTGTACGCCTTCACCTCCGCGGCCAACAACAACGGTTCGGCTTTCGCCGGGCTGAACGCCAACACCGACTGGTTCAACACCATGACGGGCCTGGCCATGCTGTTCGGCCGCTTCCTGCCGATGGTGTTCGTGCTGGCGCTGGCCGGCTCGCTGGCCCGGCAGCAGCCCGTGCCCGTCACCGCCGGCACCCTGCGCACCGAGAAACCGCTGTTCACCGGCCTGCTGGTGGGCGCGATCCTCATCATCACCGGACTCACCTACTTCCCGGCGCTCGCACTGGGACCGCTCGCCGAAGGGCTGGCGTGATGACGACCCGTACCGAGAACCCAGAGGACTCCATGTCCACCGTCACCCCCGCCCGGGCGCCGCACGGCGACCTCCCCACCGGGCGCAGGCCCGCTGAAGGCCGGGTCGGCGCCGGTCTGTTCGATCCCGGCCAGCTGGTCAGATCGCTGCCGGAGGCCATCCGCAAACTCGATCCCCGGATCATGGTCAAGTCACCCGTGATGTTCGTGGTGTGGGTCGGCTCCGTGCTCACCACCGTCTTCTCCTGCACCGACCCGGGTGACTGGTTCGGCTGGACGATCAGCGCCTGGCTGTGGCTCACCGTCCTCTTCGCCAACCTCGCCGAGGCCGTCGCCGAGGGCCGCGGCAAGGCGCAGGCCGACACCCTGCGCAAGGCCAAGACCGACACGGTCGCCCGGCGGCTGACGGACGGCCGCGAGGAGCGGGTGCCCGGCACCGGCCTCGCGATCGGCGACCTCGTGGTGTGCGAGGCGGGCGACGTCATACCCGGCGACGGCGATGTCGTCGAGGGCGTCGCCTCGGTGGACGAGTCGGCCATCACCGGCGAGTCCGCTCCCGTCATCCGCGAGTCCGGCGGCGACCGCAGCGCCGTCACCGGCGGCACCAAGGTCCTCTCCGACCGGATCGTCGTCAAGATCACCACCAGGCCCGGCGAGACCTTCATCGACCGGATGATCAGCCTGGTCGAGGGCGCGGCCCGGCAGAAGACGCCCAACGAGATCGCGCTGAACATCCTGCTCGCCTCGCTGACCATCGTCTTCCTGCTGGGCTGCGCCACCCTGCCGCCGTTCGCCGAGTACGCGGGCACCCGCCTGACGATGGTCGTCCTGGTGGCCCTGCTGGTCTGCCTGATCCCCACCACCATCGGCGCGCTGCTCTCCGCGATCGGCATCGCCGGCATGGACCGGCTGGTGCAGCGCAACGTCCTGGCCATGTCCGGCCGCGCGGTCGAGGCCGCCGGCGACGTGTCCACGCTGCTGCTGGACAAGACCGGCACCATCACCCTCGGCAACCGCCGGGCGGCCGAGTTCCTGCCGGTGCGCGGCGCCACCGAGGCCGAGGTCGCCGACGCCGCCCAGCTGTCGTCGCTCGCGGACGAGACCCCCGAGGGGCGCTCCGTCGTCGTCCTGGCCAAGGAGCGGTACGGGCTGCGCGAGCGGCACGAGGGCGAGCTGGCCGGGGCACGGTGGACCGCCTTCACCGCGCAGACCCGGATGTCCGGCGTGGACGTCGACGGACGCGAGATCCGCAAGGGCGCCGCCGCCTCGGTCCTCGACTGGGTACGGGAGCGCGGCGGCACGGTCGCCGAGGACGCCGAAGCCGTCGCCGGCCGGATCGCCGCGGCGGGCGGCACCCCGCTGCTGGTCGCCGTCCACGACGGGCGCGGCGCCCGGGTCCTGGGCGTCGTGCACCTCAAGGACGTCGTCAAGGAGGGCATGCGGGAACGCTTCGAGGAACTGCGCCGCATGGGCATCAAGACGGTCATGATCACGGGTGACAATCCGCTGACCGCGAAGGCCATCGCCGAGGAGGCCGGCGTCGACGACTTCCTCGCCGAGGCCACCCCCGAGGACAAGATGGCCCTCATCCAGCGCGAGCAGGCCGGCGGCAAGCTGGTCGCGATGACCGGCGACGGCACCAACGACGCCCCCGCGCTGGCCCAGGCGGACGTGGGCGTGGCGATGAACACCGGTACGTCGGCCGCCAAGGAGGCCGGCAACATGGTCGACCTCGACTCAGACCCGACCAAGCTCATCGAGATCGTGGAGATCGGCAAACAGCTGCTGATCACCCGCGGCGCGCTGACCACCTTCTCCATCGCCAACGACGTGGCGAAGTACTTCGCGATCATCCCGGCGCTGTTCGCGGCCGTCTATCCGGGCCTGGACCGGCTGAACATCATGCACCTGGCCTCGCCCGCCTCGGCGATCCTGTCCGCCGTCGTCTTCAACGCGCTGATCATCGTCGCCCTGGTGCCGCTGTCCCTGAAGGGCGTGCGCTACCGGCCGATGAGCGCGGACCGGATGCTGCGCCGCAACCTCGCCGTCTACGGCGTCGGCGGGCTGATCGCCCCCTTCGCCGGCATCAAGATCATCGACCTGCTCGTCTCCCTCATCCCCGGGATCGGCTGATCGCCATGAACGCTTCCGTCACGAACACCGCCCGGCTGCTCGGCGCGGGCCTGCGGGCCCTGCTCGTCCTGACCCTGGTGACCGGCGTCGTCTATCCGCTGGTCGTCACCGGCATCGCACAGGCGCTCTTCCCCGGCCGGGCGAACGGCTCCGAGATCAGGGCGGACGGGAAGGTCGTGGGCTCGTCCCTGATCGGACAGCCGTACGACCTGCCGCTGAAGAAGGGGCAGCGGGCCCCAAGGCCGGACCTGAGGTGGTTCCAGGGCCGTCCCGCGAACGGGCTCGGGACCAACACCGTCAACACCCGCTACCACCTGATCCTGTCCGGCGCGACCAACCTGGCGGCCGACAGCAGGGTGCTGCTCCAGCAGGTCGAGGACGCCAAGGCGGCGGTCGTCCGGGACAACTCGGTGCCCGGTTACACCGTCAGGCCGTCCGAGGTCCCCGCCGACGCCGTGACCTCGTCCGGCTCCGGCCTCGACCCCGACATCTCCCCGGCCTACGCCGCCCTCCAGGCCCGCCGGATCGCCGCGAGGAACCACCTGCCGCTCGCCCGGGTGGAGCAGCTGGTCCGGGACCACACCACCGGCCGCACCCTCGGCTTCCTCGGCGAGCCGCGGGTCAACGTCCTCGAACTCAACGTCGCGCTGAAGGGGTTGGCGGCGAAGGGCTGACGGCGGCGGACGGGCCGGTGCCCGGTGCCGGCGGGTGCCCTGCCGACCGGCGCCCGGCGAGAGCCCCGTCACTCAGCCGACGCGACGGAGTGTGTCCGGGGTGAGGTCGGCCAGGGCGGGGTAGCCGTCCACGGCCATCAGGAGATCCGCCTCGGCGAGCAGCGACCGCAGCACGTGGACGATGCCGTCCGTGCCGGCGAGGGCCGCCCCGTAGGCGTAGGGGCGGCCGACGCCCACGGCGGTGGCGCCCAGCGCGAGGGCCTTGACGACATCGGCGCCGGTGCGCACACCGGAGTCGAACAGCACGGGCAGCCCGTCGGCCGCCTCCACCACACCGGGCAGCGCCTCCAGCGCCGGCAGGCCGCCGTTGGCCTGCCGGCCGCCGTGGTTGGAGCAGTACACGCCGTCCACGCCGCCGTCCCGGGCGCGGCGCACGTCGTCGGGGTGGCAGATGCCCTTGAGGATCAGCGGCAGCTCGGTGAGCGACCGCAGCCAGGCCAGGTCGTCCCAGGTGAGCGGGTTGCCGAAGGTCATCGCCCAGTGCAGTACGGCGGCCCCCGGATCGTCCTCGGGGGCCTTGGCGAGACGGGAGCGGAAGACCGGGTCGGAGAAGTAGTTGGCCAGACAGCGGCCGCGCAGCTGGGGGAAGTTGCTGGTCGTCAGGTCGCGCGGACGCCAGCCGGTGATCCAGGTGTCCAGGGTGACCACGATGCCCCTGAACCCGGCGGCCTCCGCCCGGTGCACCAGGCTCTCCGCCACCTCCCGGTCGGTGGGGGTGTAGAGCTGGAAGAAGCCGGGCGTCTCGCCGAACTCGGCCGCCACCTCCTCCAGCGGATCGACGGTGAGGGTGGAGGCGACCATCGGCACCCCGGTGCGGGCGGCGGCGCGGGCCGTGGCCAGATCGCCGTGCCCGTCGGGCGCGCACAGCCCGATCACCCCGACCGGCGCCATGAACAGCGGCGTGGCCAGCCGCATGCCGAACAGGTCGACGCTCAGGTCGCGTTCGGTGGGGCTGACCATCATGCGCGGCACCAGTCCCCACCGCTCGAACGCGGTGACATTGGCCCGCTGGGTGTGCTCGTCGCCCGCGCCGCCCGCCACGTAGGAGCGGATGGAGGGCGTCATCGCCGCCTGCGCCACCGGCTCCAGGTCGCGGTACGTCATCGGCAGGCCCGGCACCACACCGCGCAGCCCGTCGAGGTAGATCTCGTTCTGGTAGTCGGCGAAAGCCATGCCCGGCCTCCCGGCGTCGCTCCGGTCCCGGCCCGCCCGGCGCGGACCCCTGACTAGAGTGGAAGAAGATCCCCCATCCTCCCCCCAGACGCAGGATTCTCGCCCCGGAGAGGCCCCGGATGCAGGAAACCGCGAAACCGCACGGTACGACGGCGAAACGGCACGGCACAGCGGCGACGGCGGAGCCCCCCGGTACGACGGCGGAACCGCACAGCACAGGGACGCGGCCTCCCGGCACAACGGCGAAGCCGCACAGCACGGGGACGAGACCTCTCGGGGCAACGGCGAAGCCGCTCGGCGAGGGCGACCTGGCGCTGATCCACGCCCTCCAGCTGCGCCCCCGGGCCTCCTGGACCGACCTCGGCCGCGCCCTCGGGGCCGATCCGGTGACCGTCGCCCGGCGCTTCGCCCGGCTGACCCGCCAGGGCGCCGCCTGGGTCGGACTGTCGCCCGGCCCGCGCCTGTTCGAGCGGGTCTGCGCCGCCTTCGTCGAGATCGACTGCGCTCCCGGAGCCGCAGCCCGGACCGCCGCCGTCCTCGGGACGCACCCGCACCTGCTCACCCTCGAACGGTGCGCCGCGGGCCATGACATCCTCGCCACCGTCGCCGCCGCCGACCTGGCCGCGCTCTCCCGCTACACCCTCGACCTGCTTCCGCGTGTCGAGGGCGTCACGGCGGTCCGGGCCAGGATCGTCACCCACATGTTCGCCGAGGGCGGCCGGTGGCGCATCGCCGCCCTCGACCCGGACCAGCGCACCCGCCTGACCACGGCGCCCGCCACCCGGCCGCCCCGCGACGGTCACCGCGAGATCACCGACTTCGACCGGGCGCTGCTGGCCCGCCTGGCCCACGACGGGCGCGCCTCCTACCAGAGCCTGGCCACCGCGCTCGGGGTCAGCCTGTCGAGCGCCCGGCGCCGGCTGGACCAGCTCGTCCGCCTCGACCTGCTGCGCTTCCGCTGCGACTTCGCCCGGCCGCTCGGCGGCTGGCCGGTGGCGGTCACCTTCCGGGCCACGGCGCCGCCCGCAGAACTGCCCGAGATCGGCCACGCCCTGGTCCGGTGGCCCGAGATCCGCAACTGCGCCGCGGTCACCGGCCCGTACAACCTGCTCCTCCAGGCCAGCCTGCACTCCGTGGCGGACGTGCCGCGCCTGGAGTCGCGGCTGGCGGCCGCCCGTCCCGGCCTCGACATCGCCGACCGGACGGTCACCCTGCGCCATGACAAACTGCTCGGCCGCCTGCTCGATCCGTGCGGCCGGTCCGTGGGCGTGGTCCCGCCCGACATCTGGGCGGAGCCGGGACGTGTGGACCTGGCGTAAGCAACCGCTTAGTATTCCCTGCGGTACGCCCACCACCGAGAAGCCGAGAAGAGAACCATGGCCTCCCTGCTGCTGTCCCGTCGTGATCTCGACTTCCTGCTGTACGAATGGCTCGACGTGGAGGCGCTCACCGCGCGCCCGCGCTTCGCCGACCACTCGCGGGAGACGTTCGACGCGGCGCTGGACCTCAGCGAGACGATCGCCACCCGGCACTTCGCCCCGCACAACAAGAAGAACGACGCCGAGGAGCCGCGCTTCGACGGCACCCGGGTGCACATCATCCCGGAGGTCGAGAAGGCCCTGCGGGTCTTCGCCGACGCCGGGCTGATCGGCGGCGCCATGGACGCCGAGGTGGGCGGCATGCAACTGCCCGGCGTGGTCGCCGACGCGTGCTTCGCCTGGTTCCAGGCCGCCAACGTGGGGACGGCCGCGTACCCCTTCCTCACCATCGGCAACGCCAACCTGCTGCTGGCCCACGGCAGCCCGGAGCAGATCGACACGTATGTGCGCCCCATGGTCGAGGGCCGCTTCACCGGCACCATGTGCCTGTCGGAGCCTCAGGCCGGGTCCTCGCTGGCCGATGTGCGCACCCGCGCCGAACCGGCGGGCGACGGCACGTACCGGCTGTTCGGCAACAAGATGTGGATCTCGGGCGGCGACCACGAGCTGACCGAGAACATCGTCCACCTGGTCCTGGCCCGCATCCCCGGCGGACCGCCCGGGGTGAAGGGCCTGTCGCTGTTCATCGTCCCCAAGTACCTGGTCGGGTCCGACGGCACGCTCGGCGAGCGCAACGACGTCGTCCTGGCCGGCCTCAACCACAAGATGGGCTACCGCGGCACGACCAACACCCTGCTCAACTTCGGCGAGGGCGGCTTCCGTCCGGGCGGTGTCCCCGGCGCCGTCGGCCACCTGGTGGGCGAACCGCACCGCGGGCTGGCGTACATGTTCCACATGATGAACGAGGCCCGGATCGGCGTCGGCCTCGGCGCCACGGCCCTCGGCTACACCGGCTACCTGCACGCCCTGGACTACGCCCGCACCCGCCCCCAGGGCCGCCCGGTCACCGCGAAGGACGCCACGGCACCCCAGGTGCCGATCATCGAGCACGCCGACGTACGACGGATGCTGCTGGCCCAGAAGTCCTCCGTGGAGGGCGCTCTGGCCCTCATCCTCTACTGCGGCCGGCTGCTGGACGAGCAGCGCACGGCGGCGACGCAGCAGGAGCGCGACCGGGCCCGGCTCCTGCTCGACGTCCTCACCCCGATCGCCAAGAGCTGGCCCTCCCAGTGGTGCCTGGAGGCCAACGACCTGGCCATCCAGGTGCACGGGGGCTACGGCTACACCCGCGAGTACGACGTCGAGCAGTTCTACCGCGACAACCGCCTCAACGCCATCCACGAGGGCACCCACGGCATCCACGGCCTCGACCTGCTGGGCCGCAAGGTCGTCGCGGACGGCGGCGCGGGCCTGCGGCTGCTCGCGGAGACGATCTCCGCCACGACCGCCCGGGCCGCCGCCGCGGAGGGCGAACTCGCCGAACTGGGGCGGAGCCTGGACGCCGCGCTCGCCCGGATCGTCACCGTGACCGGGCGGCTGTGGGCCGACGGAGACCCGCGGACCGCCCTCGCCAACGCCTCCGTCTACCTGGAGGCAGTCGGGCACACCGTCCTCGCCTGGATCTGGCTGGAGCAACTGCTCGCGGCCGACGGCCGCGACGGCGACTTCTACGCGGGCAAGCGCCAGGCGGCACGCTACTTCTTCCGCTACGAACTCCCGCGCACCGCACCGCAGTTCGACCTGCTGGAGAGCTTGGACCGTACGACCCTGGAGATGCACCCGGACCACTTCTGACCGCCGGGCGGACACCTCCGGCACCCTGACGGCCCGTCAGGCAGGTGCCCGGCGCGGCATCGGGGCGGCCGAGCGTACGGCGACGGCACCCGGGCAGCGTCTTCCCTGCGCGGGGACAGGGAAGACGCACAAGGCCCGTGACGCATCGACGGGCCCGCCGGAATGCTCAGTCCGCCGGTGCGTACCTGTTGCGCGGATGCGGCAGGTGCAGGCGGTCGCGGAGGGGGGTGGCCTTGCGGGGCGCGGTGTGGAGAAGCGGCCCGAGATGTCGAAGTGCCGTCCACGGTGGGCGAACGCACCGGCCCCCGCACGCGCGAACTCACCGGCGAGCGGATCGGCGCGAGGTCCCGGCGGCTCCAGCTGTCCCACAACTCACCTGCCACCGCCAGGAGTTCCGCGGCCCGGTCGTAACGGTCGGCCTCGGCGAGGAAGGCGCCGCGACGGAAGTTCGCGCCGGTGAAGGCGTCATGGCCGGTTACCACGTTCCACGCGGCGCGACCGCCGCTGAGGTGGTCGAGCGTGGCGAGCCGACGCGCCACCTCGTACGGCTCGTTGAACGTGGCGTTGACGGTGGCGGCGAGACCCGGACGCGTGGTGACGGCGGCCACCGCGGCCAGCATCGTCAGGTTGTCCGGGCGGCTCGCCACGTCCAACTCATGGATCGAGCCCTTGTGCTCGCACAGGCGCGGCCCTCGGCGAGGAAGAGGAAGTCGAACCGGCCGCGCTCCGCCGTCCGCGCCAGATGCGCGAAGTTGTCGACGGAGATCTGGCTCGTGGAGCGCGGGCCCGACCAGACGGTGACGTTGTGGACGCCCGGCAGCTGCGCGGCGAGATGGATCTGCCTGGGGTGCTGTTCTGTGGGGGACATTCGCTTCTCACATCTCCGTTCCGCTGCGCGCGCCGGCGCTGCGGCGGGCCGGGAAGCCGTGGTCGCGGGCGGCGAGCACGACGAGGAGCACGGGCAGCAGGAGCAGCAGCACGGCCGGCGGGAAGGAGCCGCTGCCGCGCGCGTCGAGCAGGACCCCGCCCAGCACGCCACCCGCGGCCATCGCCACGTTCCACAGCGTCACCAGCATCGCCTGCGCCGCGTCGGCGTGTTCGCCGCCCGCGTCGCCGGCGGCGGTCTGCAGCAAGGTCGGTACGCCGCCCCATCCCAGCCCCCACAACGCCGCCGCCGCGTAGACCGGCGCGCCGCCCCCGGTCAGCAGGGCGAGCAGCGCGGCGGCGGCCGCCACCAGCAGGGTCCCGGCGAGGGTCAGCGCCCGCAGCCGCCGCTGGATGCGGGCGCCGACGACCCAGATGCTCACCAGCGAGGCGGCGCCGAAGACGAGCAGCACCACATCGGTGCGGTCCTCCATCCCGAGCCCGTCCAGGAACGCGGCGATGTAGGCGTACAGCACCGTGTGGGCCAGGACGAAGACGAGCGTCACGAACAGCACCGGGCGCACGCCCGGCACCCCCAACGCGTCCAGCGTGCGCGGACGTCGGCCGCGCCGCGCCCCCGCGTGGTCGGGCACGGCGGCGGTGATCCACGCCAGCAGCACCGCTGTCAGCGCCGACATCGCCAGGAACGCCACCCGCCAGCCGAGGGCGTGACCGAGGAAGGTGCCGGCCGGGACGCCGAGGGAGAGCGCCACCGGGATGCCCGCCATGGCGACGGCGATGGCCCGGCCCTGCAAGGGGACCGGCGCGAGGCGCCGCGCGTAGCCGGCGAGCAGCGCCCACGCCAGGCCGGCGGCGACGCCCGCGACGAAACGGGCCGCCATCGTCAGCCCGTAGACGGAGGACAGCGCCGTGACCGTGTTGGCCGCGGCGAAGCCGGCCACGGCGGTCAGCAGCAGCCGCTTGCGCCGCCAGGTCGCGGTGGCCGCCGTCAGCGGGATCGCGGTGAGCGCGGTGCCGATCGCGTAGACGGTGACCGTCTGCCCGGTCGCCGACTCGCTCACGTCCAGATCGCGGCTCATCGCGGTGAGCAGGCCGGCCGGGAGGGTCTCGGTGAGGCTGGTGATGAAGACGGCGGTGGCCAGGGCGAGGAGGGCGGGAAGGGGGAGCTTCTGGCGGGGGTGGTCGAGGTGTCGCGGGCCGGCCGTGGCGGGCGTGCCGCTCGTGTCGGGTGACGTGCTCATGGACGTGTGCTCCGTGTCCGTGGGTTCGGGGCGAGGTCGCGACGACTGTGCGGGCGAGCACTTCGGAAATGCTTCGGAATTGCTTCGGGAACGCTTCGGGGCCGCCGGCGACCGCGCGAACTCCCCGGCGCGCGGGTACGGTTGCGGACATGCGGTTTGGCGTGCTCGGACCACTCGCGGTGTGGGACGACGAGGGGGAGCCGGTCCGGGTGCCCGAGACGAAGGTGCGGGCGCTGCTGGCCGACCTGCTCGCGCACGACGGCGGCCCCGTCTCCGCCGACCGCCTCATCCACGACCTCTGGGGCGACGATCAGCCCGCCCGTCCCTCGGGCGCGCTACAGGCCAAGGTCTCCCAACTGCGCCGGGTGCTCGGCCGGGAGCGGCTGGTGCGGCAGCCGCCGGGCTACCGGCTGCGGCTCGGCGCGGCCGACGAGGTGGACGCGGAGCGGTTCGGCGGCCTCGTCGCCCGCGCCCGCTCCGTCACCGACCCGCGGGTGCGGTCGGCGCTGCTCACCGAGGCGCTCGGGCTGTGGCGGGGGCCGGCGTACGCGGACTTCGCCGACGAGGAGTTCGTCCGGGCGGCGCGCCAGTGCCTGGCGGAGCAACGGCTGGCCGTGGTGGAGGCACGCGCCGAGGCCCGGTTGGCGGCGGGCGACCATCTGCTCCTCGCCGGCGAACTCGCCGCCCTCGTGGCCGAACACCCGCTACGGGAACGGCTGCGCGCCGTGCAGATGCTGGCGCTGTACCGGGCGGGCCACCAGAGCCGGGCGCTCGCCTCGTACGAGGACCTGCGCGTCCGACTCGCCGGGGAACTGGGCGCGTGTCCCGGCCCCGCACTGAGCGCGCTCCACCGGGCGATGCTACGACAGGCCCCGGAACTCGACGCCCCGGTCCCGGTGCCGATCCCGGCCCAGGGCCCGGCCTCGGCTTCGGTCCCGGCGCCCGCTCCGGCGGCTGCGGTGGGTGCCCCGGGGGCGCCGGTGGACGATGCCGTGGCGGCCCCGGGACCGGGAGGCGTCACGACGCCCGCCGAAGCCACCGGGGTCGCTGCGACCGTCGTGTCCGCCGCATCCACCACGCCCACCGGGGCGGCGTCCGGTGGGTCCACCGGAGCTGTTGGGACCGCCGGGACCGCAGCGTCCAGCGGGTCCACCGGCCCTGGCGGATCCGCCGCTTCCACGGCCCCCGCCGTCCCCGTCCACCTCCCGGCGCCCCTGACCGCCCTCATCGGTCGCGAACAGGCCCTCGGTCGTCTCGGCCGGCTCCTCCGCCGGGAGCGACTGGTCACCCTCACCGGTCCCGGCGGCGTCGGCAAGACCCGCCTGGCGGTGGCCGCCGCGCGGGACGCCGCCTCCGGCGGGGATGCCGCCGGGCTGCCCGACGGAGTGTGGTTCGTCGAGTTCGCGGGGCTCCGCACCGCCACCCCCGACGACCTCGCGGAAGTCGTCGCCGCGAGCCTCGGCATCCGCGACGACGCCCCCGCCGCCCCCTCGCCCACCGGCACCGCACCCCCCACGCCCCTACGGCGCGTGGCCGCCGCCCTGCGCGATCGCCGCACCCTCCTCGTCCTCGACAACTGCGAACACGTCGTCGCGGCCGCCGCCGAACTGGTCGTGTCCCTCCTGAACAGCGCCCCCCACCTGCGCATCCTCACCACCGGCCAGGAACCCCTCGCGCTGGCCGGCGAGACCGTGTTCCTGGTCGAACCGCTCCGACCGGACGACGCCGTACGGCTGTTCACCGAACGCGCCGCCGCCCGCGCCCCCGGCTTCAACCCCGCCTCCGACCGCACCGCCGTCGCCGAGATCTGCCGCCGCCTGGACGGCATCCCCCTCGCCCTCGAGCTGGCCGCCACCCGCGTACGCGCCCTCGGCGCACGGGAGTTGGCCACTCGCCTCGGCGACCGCTTCGGGGTGCTCACCTCCGGGCAGCGCACCGCGCCCGCCCGTCAACGCACCCTGCGCGCGGTGATCGACTGGAGCTGGGAGCTGCTCAGTGAGCCCGAACGCCTCGTCCTCGGCCGGCTCGCCGTGCACAGCGACGGCTGCGGCCTCGACGCGGCGGAGGCGGTGTGCGCGGGCGACGGCGTACCCGGCGCCGACGTGCTCGACCTGGTCACCCGGCTGGTCGAGAAGTCACTCGTCGTCGTCACGGACGGACCCGCCGGCCCCCGCTACCGGCTCCTGGAGTCGGTCGCCGCGTACTGCGCCGAGCGGTTGCGCAAGACGGACGACGAGACGGCCGTACGCGAGCGCCATCTGCGCCACTATCTCGCCCTCGCCGAACACGCCGAGCCGCAGCTGCGCGGCGCACGGCAGCGGGAGTGGCTCGCCCGGCTCGACACCGAGGCGGGCAACCTGCGCGCCGCGCTGGACGAGGCGGCACGGCGGGCCGTCGCCGGCCGGAGCGAGGAGGCCGTACGGCTCGTCACCGCCCTGTCCTGGTGGTGGCTGCTGCGCGGCCGTCTCACCGAGGCCCGCCGCAACCTGACCACCGTTCTCACGGCGACCAAGGCGATTACGGCCTCCATGGCCGTCCAGGGAGACGCCACCCCCGCCCCCGTCCCCGTGCCCGAACTCGTGCTGCTGCACGACGCGTTCGCCCTCCTGACCGGCGACCGCACGCCACCCCCGCCCTCCGACGCACCCACCACCCTCACACGCACTGACACACCCGCACCCACCGCCCTCACACCCACCGCCCTCACACTCACCGACCCCACACCCGACGCCGTGACCCGCCGAGCCCGCGCCCTGTGGCTGAACGCCCACGGGATGTTCAGCGTCGGCGACCTCGACGCCGCCGACACGCTGAACACCCGCGCCCTCACCCGTTTCGAGGCCGCGGACGAGCGGTGGGGCGTCGCGGCGGCGCTCGGCCTGCGCGCGGCGCTCGCCCTGGTCCGCGGCGACCTGCGCGCCCTGGCCCGCGACGGGGAGCGCAGCCGGACCCTCTTCCGCGCCCTCGGCGACCGCTGGGGCGAGTTGCAGACCGTGTCCCCGCTGGCCGCGCTCGCCGAGATCAAAGGCGAGTACGCGCGGGCCGAGCGCTGTCAGCGCGAGGGCCTGGAGATGGCCCGGGAGCTGGGCCTGCGCGCCGAGGTCTCGGCCCGGCTCTCCGGACTCGGCCGCCTCGCACTGCTCGCCCGCGACTTCGAGCGGGCGCGCGACCTGCACCAACGGGCCCGGCGTATCGCCGTCGAGCAGGGCTACCGGTACGGGGAGATCCACGCGGAGATGGGGCTGGCCCTCGGCGCGCGACGCCGCGGCGACCTCGACGAGGCCGGGACGCGCCTGCTGGGCATCCGGGAGCGGCACGCCGAGGTGTCCTCCCCGGCCGGCGACCACCTGCTCCACGCCGAACTGGGCTTCCTCGCCGAACTCCGCGGCGACGCCGAGCAGGCGGCCGCCCACCATCTGCGGGGCCTCGCGATCGCCCGCACCCTGGACGAGCCGCGCGCCCTCGCCCTCTGCCTGGAGGGGCTGGCGGGCGTGGCCGCCCTCTCCGGTGAGCGCGGCGGTGCCACGCGTGCGGCCCGGCTCCTGGGCGCCGCCCACGCCGCGCGCCGTGGCGTGGGCGCGCCGCTGCCGCCGACCGAACGCGGCGACGTGGACCGTGTCACCACCGCGGCGCGGGCCGTCCTGGGCGTACCCGCCTTCGACGAGGCGTTCGAGAGCGGTACGTCCCTGAGCCCCGCCGAGGCCGGGCGCCAGGCGGCTTCCCCCGCCACTGACGCGAGGGAGGCCGCACGCCCATGAACTCCGCAACGGTGAGAAACCTGCTCGTCCGCGGCATGATCGCCGGCCTCGTGGCCGGTGTGCTCGCCCTGGTCGTCGCCTATCTCCTCGGTGAGCCGAATCAACCTCGGACGACTGCCAGGTTCTGCACGTCTTCGCGCCTCACTCCGCCAAGGTGGCCGCGACGCCAAGGTCTCGCCGCGCGAGCCGCGCCGCGCGAGCCGCGCTGGGGAGGCCGCGCCACCCGGCCCGTGCCACCCGAGCCGCCCCCCGGAGCGCTCCGTCAGGCGTCGGTCCGGCCGAGGAGTTCGGTGACGAGCGAGGCCACCTGTTCCGCCTCGATGAGGAAACCGTCGTGCCCGTACGGGGACTCGATCACCCGCAGGCGGTCCGCGGTGGGGATACCGGCGGCCAACTCGGCCTGCTGGGAAGGCGGATACAGACGGTCCGAGTCCACACCGGCGACGAGCGCCGGGGCGGTCACCCGGCTCAGGGCGGCGCGCACACCGCCGCGCCCCCGGCCGATGTCATGGCTGTTCATGGCCTCCGTGAGGGTGACGTAACTGCCCGCGTCGAAACGGCGGACGAGCTTGGCGGCATGGTGGTCGAGATACGACTCGACCTGGTAGCGGCCGCCGTGCCAGGGGTCCTCCGCGCCCTGCGGCGCACGGCCGAAACGGCTCTGCAGCTCCGGTTCGCTGCGGTAGGTGACGTGGGCGAGACGCCGGGCCAGGCCGAGCCCGGCGTGCGGGCCGCGCCCGGGACCCGCGTCATGGTAGTCGCCGCCGCGCCAGTGCGGATCGCCGCGCACGGCGTGCAGTTGCATGGTCGCCCAGGCGATCTGCTCCGCGCTCGCCGCCGCCGTCGTGGCGAGCAGCAGCAGCGCCCCCGTCCGCTCCGGATACGACACGGCCCACTCCAGGGCCCGCATCCCGCCCATCGACCCGCCGACGACCAGCGCCCACCGGTCGATGCCGAGCGCGTCGGCCAAGCCCGCCTCCACCGCAACCTGGTCCCGCTGCGTCAGGAACGGGAACCGGCTGCCCCAGGGGCGTCCCCCGGGCGCGGGGGAGGACGGTCCGGTGCTGCCCTGGCAGCCGCCGAGCACGTTCGGGGCGACGACGAACCAGCGGTCCGTGTCGAGCGCCCGCCCCGCGCCGACCAGTCCGTCCCACCAGCCGGGACTGGGATGGCCGGGCCCCGCCTCGCCCGCCACATGGCTGTCGCCGGTCAGCGCGTGCAGTACCAGGACCGCATTGGACCGGTCCGGCGCGAGCCGCCCCCAGGTCTCGAACGCCAGCCGTACGCACGGGAGTTCACCGCCGGCCTCCAGCGGCAGCGGGGCGGCGCGCTCGAACCACCGGCGACGCCCGGGCGGGTCCCCCTCCCGCCAGGCCCCGGAGGCCGGCGGGAGGGGGACCGCGGAAGGCGTCAGCACGGTGTTCAGGACGCGCCCTTCGCCGCTCGGAACCCCGCTTCCAGATCGGCCTTCAGATCGGCCAGGTTCTCCAGCCCGACCGACAGCCGCACCAGCCCGGGCGAGGCGCCGGTGGCCGCCAGCTGTTCCTCGTCGAGCTGGCTGTGCGTCGTGGACGCCGGGTGGATGATCAGGCTGCGTACGTCGCCGATGTTGGCGAGGTGGCTGAACAGCTCGACCGCGTCCACGAACCGCTTGCCCGCCTCCACGCCGTCCCGCAGCTCGAAGGAGACCAGCGCGCCCGCACCGCGGGGCAGGTACGTCCGGCCCGCCTCGTACCACTTGCTGGACCGCAGCCCCGGGTAGTGCACGGCTGCCACCTCGTCCCGCTGCTCCAGCCACTCGGCCAGCGCCAGCGCGTTCGCCGAGTGCCGCTCGATGCGCAGGCTCAGCGTCTCCACACCTTGCAGCAGCAGGAAGGCCGAGTGCGGGGAGAGGGCCGGACCGAGGTCGCGCAGGAGTTGCACCCGCAGCTTGACGGCGAAGGCCCCCGGGCCGAGCGCCGACCAGTACCGCAGCCCGTGGTAGCTGGGGTCGGGCTCGTTGAAGTCCGGGAACCGCTCGGCGTGCGCCCCGAAGTCGAAGGTCCCGCCGTCCACGACCACGCCCGCGATCGCCGTGCCGTGCCCGCCCAGGAACTTGGTCGCCGAGTGCACGACCACGTCCGCGCCGTGCTCGATGGGCCGCAGCAGGTACGGGGTCGGCAGGGTGTTGTCCACGATCAGCGGCAGCCCGGCCGCGTGCGCCACGTCCGCGACCGCCCGCACGTCGAGCACGTCGCCGCGCGGGTTGCCCAGCGTCTCGGCGAACAGCGCCTTGGTGTTCGGGCGGATCGCCGCCCGCCAGGCCTCGGTGTCGCCCGGGTCGTCCACGAACGACACCTCGACGCCCAGCTTCGGCAGCGTGTGCCGGAAGAGGTTGTAGGTGCCGCCGTACAGCGAGGTGCTGGAGACGATGTGGTCGCCGGCGCTGGCCACCGTCAGGATCGCCAGGGTCTCCGCCGCCTGTCCGGAGGCCAGCGCCACGGCCGCGACCCCGCCCTCCAGGGCGGCGACGCGCTGCTCGAACACGTCCTGGGTGGGGTTGTGGATCCGGGTGTAGATGTTGCCGGGCTCGGCCAGCGAGAACAGGTCGGCGGCGTGCTGGGTGTCGCGGAACACGAACGACGTCGTCTGGTAGATCGGCGTCACCCGGGCGCCGGTCGTCGGGTCGGGCGCGGCGCCCGCGTGGATCTGCTTGGTCTCGAACGACCAGGCCGAGGTGTCGGGGCCGGAGGGCTCCTCCTCGGGGGTGTGACCGGCGGTGACGGAGTCGACGGGCTGGCTCATGTGAGGCTCCTTGGTGCGGAGGACGGGGCGCGCGAGGCGGGTTCCGTGACGCGGGTACGTCTCGGGCAGGAGCGCGCGCCGCGGCGCGGGTACGTCCGTGGTGGCGGTACGGCTGCGGATGGGTACGAGGAAGCGCGGAGGGACCGCACGCGCCGCGAACGGGGCCTTGCAGCAGAGGCGTTCGGTGCGGCGCTTCGCGGTGGTGGGAAGACGGCCCGGGGGCCGGAAGGCGAGGGCTCAGTTCGCGGCGGGACAACCCGTGGTGGTGACACGCGCGTAGTCGACGTGGCGGCGGGTCACGAGCACGGTCATGGACTCAGGTAACCACATGGAAGCCGCGACGCACCAGCGCATCGCGGTCGTTTCACCCGCTGCGGGGCGCACTCCGGAGCACGGGCGCGGGGACGTGCGCCGTCCGTCGGCGCAGAGACCGGGTGTCGGGCGGTGCACCGAGGGCGGCGAGGCCCGGTCGAGCACCGTCCGTCGCAACCCCTTCGCCCGCGACCGGGCGTTGACACGTTCATCCGCCTCGTGCTTGCATCCCGGCATGTTCCCGCTGGAGCCGTTGACCCGCCGCCGCGCCGTGGACCTCGTCCGCGTCGCCGCCGCGCTGTGTCGCCACGCCCGCTGACCGGCCGCTGCGGCTCTCCCTCCCGTTCCTCCCGCACTGCCCTGTGGCGGTCGCGGGTCCCTGCCCCGCCGCCGTACGCCACCGGGTCACCGTGGTCCGTCCGGCCAGACCGGGACGGCGGGTGCGCCCGTGCCCGGCCCCCAGGCGCGACCGGACCAGGCCCCACAGACATCCCCGGGCTCACCCACGCAGCAAGGAGCGCGCATGACCGTCCAGGACATCGACCGGCGAAGCTTCACGGCGGAGTGGGAGCAGTGGCACCGGCAGAAGGAGGAGGACCTCGCCGGACCGCACGGCTTCCTCGCCATCACCGGTCTGCACTGGCTGAGCGCGGAGCCGACCCGGTTCGAGGACGCCCCCGGCGCGTGGTCGAGCACCCGCGAGGGCGTGGTGGTCGAACTGGCCGAGGGCGAGGAGCTGGTCCTCGACGGCCAAGTGCTGCGCGGGCGCCACGACTTCGGCGTCCTCGGCGAACGGACCAGCCTCTTCCCCGCCGCCGGCGACGCGGTGATCGAGGTCGCCAGGCGCGGTGGTCACGACCTCGTGCGACCCCGCCACCCCGGCAACGCGCTGCGCACCTCGTTCACACACACCCCCGTCTACGAGCCGGACCCGCGCTGGGTCGTCGAGGGCCGTTTCCTGCCGTTCGAGGAGCCGCGCCCGGTGACGGTCGGCGCCTCGGTGGAGGGCCTCGAGCACGTCTACGACTCGCCCGGTCAGGTCGAGTTCGAACTGGACGGCTTGGTGCACCGGTTGACCGCGTTCAACGGCGCGACGCCCGGCAGCCTGCTGGTGCTGTTCACCGACCGGACCTCGGGGGTCACGACGTACGCGGCGAACCGCTCCGTGCGGATCGCCGCGCCGGACGTCGACGGCCGGGTGACCGTCGACTTCAACCGCGCCGGGAACCTGCCGTGCGCCTACACCGACCTGGCCACCTGCCCGCTCCCGCCGACCGGGAACCGGCTGCCCGTCGCGGTCGAGGCGGGCGAGAAGATCCCGCTGCAGCGGGGCGGAGCGGACTGACTGACTGACCCGGGCGGCGCCTCGCGTGGCTGGACGGCGGTGCCCGGCGACGCCGTTCAGCTCTCCGGCGTGCCGTCCGCCGGTGGGACGCCCGAGGCCGTGCCGTCCGTCGACGGGATGCCCGAGGCCGTGGCCGTCTCCCGCCTGCGATCCGACGCCGTTCAGTTCGTCGCCGAGGCGTCCGGCCCGGTCAGCGGTCCGCCGAGGCGCAGGTTCCAGCGGCGGTGACGGCCGGTGAGTTCCGTCGCGGCCAGCGGGGTCACGTCGAGCCGCCAGAAGGCGGTGGCGGGCAGGGCCAGGGCGTGTATGACGTGTACGACGGTGGCCCGTACGACCTCCGGCTCGACCACGGCGAGGGTACGGCCGCCCGTATCGCTCATGACGTCCAGCCACCGCCCGATCCGTTCGCACAGACGCTGGACCGGCTCCCCGCCGTGCCCCGCCCAGCCGGGATCGCTGAGCCACCGGGTCACCGCCTCGGGCTCGGCGGCGCCCACCTCGTCCAGGGTGCGGCCCCGCCAGCGGCCCACGTCCAGCCCGGCCAACTCCGGTGCCTCCAGCCCGTCGAGGCCGAGCGCTGCCGCCGTCTGCGCGCACCGCGTGCTCGGGGAGACGACCGTACGGACGGCCGCGGGCAGGGTCCCGGCCGCCGCACGGGCGTGGGCCGCGCCGATGTCGTCGACCGGGTCGCCGTCGTAGAAGCGGGCCTGCCGCAGCGACGAGCTCATGGCGGCCGAGACGAGGGTGACGCGGCTGGTCACGTGACGGCTCCTGCGGTGAGGTCGTGGCGGGGGAGGCCCTGGCATGCGGGCGGCGACCGCGAACGTAGCATCCGCGCCTCTTGCGAGTCCCTCCCGCACCCTCCGCCGCCGCCTTCCGCGCGCCCCGCCCGGGCGCGATCCGGAACACCCGGGGCGTGCCGAGTGTGCCAACCCCCGGTCCCCGCTCGCCCTCTCCCCTGTGGTGCCCCGGCACGCCGTTGACGTGGACCACTGCGGAGATCTGCGAAGGTTCCCGCCGCGATCTGCCGACCTCGAAAGTGGCGGAAACTCTGTCGGACCGAGCCCGTACACGGCACACGGGGATGGGATCAGGGATCCGGCACAGGACGGCGCGGGACGGTCGCCGTGGCTGCGGGCGGTGCGGCGGGACGCCGGTACCCGGCCCGCGCACACCGCGATGCGGAGCCGGGTCCGGGCCGGGTCTGGGCGGGGTTCGGGTCCGGTTCGGTCCGGTTCGGGCCAGTCGCTCTGCGGGGGCGGCGAGGGCCGGTGGTCAGTGGGCCGTCCAGCCGCCGTCCAGGGGGAGGGAGGCGCCCGTGACGTAGCCGGTGTGCTCGGTGCACAGCCACAGGGCCGCCGCGGCGACCTCGGCCGGCTCGATCAGGCGCTTGATCGCGGTGTGCTCCAGGAACACCTGGTCCACCACGTCCGCCGACGGGATGCCGTGGGCGCGCGCCTGTCCCGCGATCTGGTCCTCCACCAGCGGGGTGCGGACATAGCCCGGGTTGATGCAGTTGCTGGTCACCCCGTGTGCGGCGCCCTCCAGGGCGACCACCTTGCTCAGTCCCTCCAGGGCGTGCTTCGCCGCGACGTACGCCGATTTGTAGGCGCTGGCCCGCAGGCCGTGCACCGAGGAGATGTTGACCACCCGGCCCCACCCCCGCGCGTACATGTGCGGCAGGGTGCGGCGCAGGATTCGGAACGGTGCCTCCACCATCACCCGCTGGATCAGCGCGAACCGCTCCGGCGGGAACTCGTGCACGGGGGCCACGTGCTGGAGACCGGCGTTGTTCACGACGATGTCGGCGTCGTCCGGCAGCGTGTCCACCGCCCCGGGATCGGAGAGGTCGACCACGAGCGCGGTGCCGCCGATCGCCGCCGCGACCTCCTTGGCGGCGCGCTCCGCCCGGTCCACCACGTAGACATCGGCGCCCGCGGCGGCGAAGGCCTCGGCGCAGGCCCGGCCGATCCCGCTGGCCGCCCCGGTGACCAGGACCTTCCGCCCGGTCGCGAACCGGGCGCCGACCAGGGCGGGCGCGGTGGTGGGGCGTGGCCCGGCGTGCGCGGACGGGCCCTCGGCGGGGTTCTCGGTACTGTCCATGGCGGCCACGGTAGGAAGCCGGGCAGAGGTGAGACACGTGGGCCGGTGACACATTTTCCCGCCGGGGCATGGTCGCGGACACCATGTGCCGCGCCGCCGTGTCCCGCCATGCCACAGCCGTCCCGCCGACGCCATGGGTGCGCCCGCCATGCCGCCCTGCGCGCTCCTGGCGGCCCCCCACCTGTCACCGCTCGCCGGGCCGGCCGTACGGTCCGCCGCAGTTCTCCCCCCTCCCCGAAAACCCCATCACCCCACGGGAGTCCTCCCATGCGATGGCACACACTGCGCGGGTTCGGCAGGCGCGCCGCCCGGGCCGCGGCGCTCGGCGCCCTGGCCGCCGGACTGGTCACGCTCGCCCCCGCCGCCCAGGCCGAGGCCGCCGGCACCCTCCAGCAGGTCACGAACTTCGGCTCCAACCCGGGCAACCTGGCGATGTACGAGTACGCCCCGGCGAACCTGCCCGCGAACGCGCCCCTGGTCGTCGCCCTGCACGGCTGCACCCAGTCGGCGAGCGACTACCACAGCCATTCCGGCTGGCAGAAGTTCGCCGACCAGTGGGGCTTCGCCGTGGTCTACCCGCAGACCGGCGCCGCCAACAACAGCCTGTCCTGCTTCAGTTGGTTCGACGCCTCCAAGGACAGCCGCGGCAAGGGCGAGGCGGCCTCCGTCGTGCAGATGGTGGACCACGCCGTGGCGCAGTACGGTTCCGACCGCGGCCGCGTCTTCGTCACCGGCCTGTCCGCGGGCGGCGGCATGACCGCCGACCTGCTTGCCGACTACCCGGACGTGTTCGCCGGCGGCGCCGTCGACTCCGGGCTCCCGGCCCAGTGCGCCACCACCCAGGCCGCCGCCTCCGGCTGCCAGTACAGCGGCCAGAACCTCACCCCGAAGCAGTGGGGCGACAAGGTCCGCGCCTCCTACCCGGGCTACACCGGACCGTGGCCGCGCGTCGCCATCTGGCAGGGCTCCTCCGACACCACCGTCGCCCCCGTCAACGGGACCGAGCTGCGTGACCAGTGGACCGACGTGTGGGGCATCGGCCAGACACCGTCGGCCACCCGGACGCTGACGGGGAACACCACCGAGACCACCTACAACGGCTCGTCCGGCACGCCCGCCGTCGCCCTGTTCTCGGTCTCCGGCATGGCCCACGGCCTGGCCGTCGACCCCGGCTCGGGCACCGACCAGTGCGGCACCACCGGCGCCTACTACCTCGACGCCATCTGCTCCAGCTACCACACCGCGAAGTTCTGGGGCCTGGACCAGTCGGACGGCGGCGGCAGCAGCACCCTGCCCGCGCCGTCCGCGGTGACGGTCACCGCCACCACCGACACCACCGCGACGCTCACCTGGAACGCCGTGGAAGGCGCGGCCTCGTACGCCGTGTACCGGGGCGGCACCAAGGTGGGCGCCCCGGCCGGAACCGCGTACACCGACACCGGCCTGTCCGCCGGGACGACGTACACCTACACCGTCGCCGCCGTGGACGGTACGGGCGCCGCCGGCACCGCCTCCGCCCCGGTCACCGCGACGACCACCGGCGCCACCCCGGCGCCCAAGTGCTACACCGACAACAACTACAACCAGGTCAGGGCCGGCCGCGCCCACCAGAGCGGCGGCTACACCTACGCCAACGGCTCCAACCAGAACATGGGCCTGTACAACGTGGCCATCACCCACACCCTGAAGGAGACCTCCCCGGCGTACTTCGTCATCGCCGACTCCGGCTGCTGAGCCGCGCCCCGGACCGGTCCGGCCGCCGTCGCGACCGGACCGGTCAGCGGTAGCGGGCCGGCGCCGCATGGTGCTCCCGCAGGGCGGGGGACAGGGCGACCCGATCGCTCCGGAGGAGGTTGCGGGCCATCGGGCCCGCGGCCCTCGCACCCTCCTGGAACAGTTGAGCTTCTCGGCCAGGGAGTCGTTGCGCAGCACCACGACCTCGACGGGCACCCCGTGCCGGGCGAGCGGGGCGGGTTCGCCCATGCCCATCGACAGCGAGCCGTCGCCGGTGAAGGCGATCACCGGCCGCTCCGGGCGGGTAGGTTGAGGCCCGATGGCGCAGGGCATGGGCGACGCCCATGGTGCACGGCGTGCCGGAGAAGGAGTAGTGCACGCGGGCGCAGGACCGCCCGTTCGGCGCAGCCGGGTCCGCGCGCTCACACGTGTGCCGCGGCGGGCGGCCGGGGCGGGCGGCGTCCGGACGGAGTACGGACCAAGCGTCCCGACGGAGTGCGGATGGAGTACGGCCGAGTCGCGGGGCGCGGTCGGCTCGCGGACGATGGGGGCGATCGTTTCCGTGCGCTGCGAAGGACGACAGGATGCCCCGACCCCACCGCGGCCCCGTGCCGCTCCGCCTCCGCGCCGTGCTGGCCGGCGCAGTCGGCTGCCTGCTCGGCGCCGGCGCCCTGACCGGGTGCGGTTCCGGCGACGGTCAGGGCGGTGGCGCCACCTCCGGCCCGGCCACGCCGCAGACCCCCGCCACGAACTCCTTCTCCGGGATGCCGCCGTCCGCGCTTGCCTCGGCGGCCGCCTCCGCGATCGAGTCGGCCCGTGCCTCCGCCTCGGCGGCGGCCTCCTCCGCGTCCGCGCGCGCCTCCCAGTTCGAGGCCTCCGTGGAGGCCCAGGCCGCACGGGCGGGGGCCGCCGCCGAGAAGGAACTGAAGAACGTGCGGGGGCGCGGCAACGCGCTGAACGAGGTCGCAATGACGGGCCTGCCGCGAGCGCAGACCGGCGGCCTGCTCGCCGCCTTGGTCACCATCACCAACAAGACCGACAAGAAGGCCTCCTACGCCGTGCAGGTGGACTTCGAGGACGCCTCGGGAAAGGTGGTGGAGACCCGGTTCGTCGGCGCGGAGAACCTCGCCCCGGGCAAGCAGGAACAGCCCATCGCCTTCAGCCGGCAGCCCGCCGAGGCGAAGCTGACGCCGCGTCTGGCGAAGGCGCAGCGCTACTGACGGCCGTGCGCGGGAGGGACGAGGCCGGAGGCGCGAGGGGCTCCAGGACGGTGTGACGCGCGTCGGCCACGCGGGAGTTCAGCGGGAGCCTCGGTCCTTGGCCGTGTCGCGCACGCTGGTCAGGAACCGTCGCACCGCGGCGACCTCGGCCTCGTCGAAGGTGCCGAGCAGGTCCAGGATGTGCGCGATCAAGGGACCGAAGTGCCCCTGGCCCAGGGTGACCGCCTGCTCGGTGGTCCGCAGGCGCACCCGGCGGCGGTCGTCGGGGTCGTGCAGCCGCTGGAGGTGACCGGCGCGCTCGAGGCGGTCGATCACGGAGGTCGTGCCGGCCGAGTTGAGGCCCAGTTGCGCGCCCAGCCGGCCCGGCGTGAGCAGGTCGCCCGCGCGTTCGGCGTCGAGCACGCAGATCAACGCCCGCACATCCGTGGCGTGCATGCCGTTGGCGCGCGCGAACTCGCTCTGAACCATGGCGAGTTCTACCGTCACCTCGCGCAGCAGGTGGACGATCCCCAGTCCGGGATCACTGTCGCCCATCGCCGTCCTTTCCCCTAATATCTCGCTCAACGAGATTGTCGCTCAACGAGATTATCCCGAGGCGGGAAAAGCGTGTCGACTGGGGGTCCGTCATGCCTGAGGAGTTCTTCGCGGCGTACGACGAGTTGTCCGCCCGGTGGGGACCCGGGGCCGAACACCTCGACATCCTCACGCCGTACGGCGCCACGCGGGTCAACTGCCTCGGCGGGAAGGAGGCGCCACCGCTCCTCCTGCTGCCCGGCGGCCGGGACACCTCGGCCGCCTGGTTCGCCAACGCCGCGCAGTGGGCGCGCACCCACCGGGTGCTGGCCGCCGACCTCATCGGTGACGCGGGACGCAGCGTGCCGGCCCCCGGACGCTCGATCCGCTCCGTCGCCGACCTCGGCCGGTGGCTGGACGCCCTGCTGGACGGTCTCGGCGTCGAGCGGACCGCCCTCGCCGGCCACTCCTACGGAGGCTGGATCGCCCTTCACTACGCCCTGCTCTCGCCGTCCCGGACGGACCGCCTGGTCCTGCTCGACCCCACCGGCTGCTTCGCCGGGTACCGGCCGGGCTATCTGCTGCGGGCCCTGCCGATGCTGCTCGCGCCAAGTCCGGGGCGGGTGCGCTCGTTCCTGCGGTGGGAGAGCCGGGGCGCCCCGCTGGACCCGGGGTGGCTGCGGCTCCAGGAGGCCTCGGCCGGTGTCGAGACCGTACGGCCGGTGACCGGGCCGCGTCCGTCGGCCGCGGCGCTGCGCGCCCTGGACACACCTGTCCGGATCCTCTTCGCGGGCGGCGGCCGGGCGCAGGACGCCGGACGGGCGGCGAAGGCAGCCGCGGAGGTGCTGCCGCACGCCGAGATCGACGTCCTGCCCGGCGTAGGACACCACGGACTGCAACACCGCGCGGCGGCCGAGATCAACGCTCTGGTCGGCGAGTTCGTCGGCCGCCCGGCCCTGCACGACGCCCGGCCCGAACAGCCCGCCGCCCCTCCCCGGCGCGGGGGCAGCGGGCGTGTCCTGTCAGGTGCCGTCAGACCCAGAACGCCTGTGCCAGGGCGGCCCCGGTGAACGCGGAGCCCAGGGCGGCGACGAGGCTGCCGATCGTGTTGACCGCCGCGAAGAAGCGGGCCCCGTCCTCCGCCAGCCGCAGCGTCTCGTAGGAGAAAGTGGAGTAGGTGGTCAGGGCCCCGCACAGTCCGGTGCCCACCAGGAGCTGGACGTCGGAGGAGACCCCGCCGGCGGCCACCGCTCCCGTCACCAGACCGAGGACGAGACTGCCGGCGACGTTGACGGTGAAGGTGCCCCAGGGGAAAACCGTGTCGTGCCTGGACTGCACCGTACGGTCGGTCAGATAGCGCAGCGGGGCCCCCACGACGGCGCCGGCGATGACCATCAGCCAGTTCACAGGTCCTCCCTCCCGCCCTTGCCGCGCTTCCTGCCGCGGTCGCTGTCCCCGCCCTCGTCCCGGCTCCTGTCCCGGCCGATGTAGCGGATGACCTCACAGTCGTCGAGGATCACCAGGCCCTGACCGATCAGTTCGTTCAGCTCGGGCAGGAACGCGCGCACCCGGTCCTCGGTGTCCACGATCACGATCGCCACCGGCAGGTCCTCGCTCAGCGACAGCAGCCGGCTGGTGTGGATCAGCGACGACGCCCCGAAACCCTCGACACCGCGGAACACACTGGCGCCGGCCAGCCCTGCCCGGTGCGCCCGGTGCACGATCTCCGAATAGAGCGGCCTGTGGTGCCAGGTGTCGTTCTCGCCGATGAAGATCGTCAGCCGAAGCGCGGTGCCGGTCAGTCTCGTCATGACTGCCTCCACTCGATGACCCGCCGGGTGAGGTTCGCCGTCGCCCACACCGCCGTGAGCGCGGCGAGCAGGGTGGCGGCGAGGTAGAGCAGACCGGTCCTGGCGTGCCCGCCGCCGACCAGGCGCTGGATGTCCACGGCGTACGTGGAGAACGTGGTGAACCCGCCGAGCACCCCGGTGCCGAAGAACGGCCTGACCAGGCGATGCGCCGCCCACACGTCCGTGATGATCACCATGAAGACGCCGATGACGCCGCAGCCGATCACGTTCACCCAGAAGGTGGTCCACGGGAAGGCGCCGGTGGCGGTGGGCCACAGCAGGGCGGCTCCGTAGCGGGCGCACGCCCCGACGGCACCGCCGACGGCCACCGCCGCGATGACCGGCCACTGTCGGCGTCCCGGCTCACGCCGTCGCGCGGGGACGCGCAGGTCGATGTCGGGATCGGTGGGTTCGCTGTGCACCGGGGATCGGGCCTCTCCCACGTGGGTCTCCTACTCGCACGTCGTCCCGGCCGCACCGGGACGCACTCCATCGCAAGCAGGGACTGTCGGCGGCGCCGTCGCCGCGGTTGGGTACGGCGAGCCCCACCGCCGTGCGGCCGCTCCCGCGGCCACCCCTCCAGGATAACGTGCCTCGGACGGGGCCTGTGACCTGGCGCTCCGGGCCTCAGCCCGGATCGTGCGCCCGCTCCTCGGCGGCGCGGGCGCGAGAGGTGCCGATCTCCGCGTACGCCTGCTCGCGGCCTTCCCGGTGCGACGCCCGCGGCCGTCCGGCCGGCCCGGCCCGCTCCGGCCGCTCCGACGGACCACGCAGGAAGGCGCGGGGGGCCATGCGGAGGCGCCGGACTGGCCGTGTCTCCCGCATGTCCCATGGCCCCGCATGCGGAACACTCGTTCCAGGTTCTGCGGACAGCCTCCCGGGACAGGCTCCCGAGCCCGTCGGTCCGGGCTTCAGGCCCGGCCCCGGGCATCGCGGCACCTCCCCCGCCCGTCTCCCCCTCCGTACGTCCGTACGGCGGATTGCACGGGCGGCCGCCACGGCAACAATGGGGGTGATGAAGCGGGAACCCCCACCGCCGGAGGCGGCCACCGCGGAGCTGCCGCCCGAGGTCGCCACCGCGCGTCTGCGGCTGCTCGCCGAGGCCAGCCGGGCACTGGCCTCGGGCCTGGACGCGGAGGAGTCCCTGCGCCGGCTGGCCCGGCTGGTGGTGTCCCAGCTGGCCGACGCCTGCGTCGTCGACGTGGTCGACGGCGACGGGGTACGCCGGCTCACCGTCACCGACCGGGACCCGGAGCGGGCCCTGCGCATGCTGCCCACCGGGCTCCTGCCCGGACCCGACGACTCGGCCGCCGCCCTGGCCAAGGTGCTGCGCGGCGCGGGCCCCATGGTGGTGAACGGCATCGATGCGCCCGACCCGGACGACCCCCTGCGCTGCGCGCAGTGGGCGCTGTACCGCACGCTGGGAGCCGAGACCGCGCTGATCGTGCCCATGCGGGTACGACGGCAGGCCCTGGGCGCGCTCACCCTCGTACGCCGTGCCCCGGCCGTGCCCTTCGACGATCAGGAGCAGGCGCTCGCCGCCGACCTCGGCCACCGGGCGGGCCTCGCCCTCGACAACGCCCGCCTGTACGCGCTCCAGCAGTACACCGCCGAGCAGTTGCAGCTCTCCCTGCTGCCCGACCTGACCGGCCTCGCCGACCTCCAGCTCGCCGCGCGCTATGTGGCCGCCCGCGAACGGGCCGAGGTGGGCGGCGACTGGTACGACGCCTTCCGCCTCCCCGACGGCTCGGTGATCCTCGCCATCGGCGACGTCGTCGGCCACGACCTGGCCGCCGCCGTCCGGATGGGCCAGCTGCGCAACATGCTGCGCGCGATCGCCTACGACAGCGGTGACGATCCGGCGGGCGTCATGTGCCGCCTCGACAACGTCATGCAGGGGCTGACCGGCGTCGAACTCGTGACCGCCGTCATCGTCCGTCTGACGACGCCCGCCCGCGGCCCGTGGCGGATCGACTGGACCAACGCGGGCCATCCCCCGCCCCTGCTGGCCCAGCCCGACGGCCGTACCCTGCTGCTTGAGGAGGGGCACGCCCCCGTGCTGGGGATCGACCCCCACCTCGCCCGCGACACGGCGACCGTCGAGCTGCCGCCGGGTTCCACGCTGCTCCTGTACACCGACGGCCTGGTCGAGCGCCCCGGCGAGGACATCGGCCGCGGTCTGACCCGACTGCGCCAGCACGCGGCGGCGCTCGCCCGCGAACCGCTGGCCGTCTTCCGCGACGACCTTCTCACCCGGCTGATCGACGACCAGCACGACGACGTGGCCGTCCTGGCCCTGCGCGTCCCCTGAGCCGCGGCGACGGGTCCCACGCCCGTGTCCGTTCCCACGCCCGTGTCCGTTCCGCGCCTGGTCACCGTGCCGGACGCGGTGTGGCGACAGCGGCGGGTCCGCGTCCGCCACCGCCGCCGGCAGGATCCGCAGGAGGTGACGCGGTCGCCGGAGACGTACGGGATGGTGCTCGCGTCCGGCCGTCGGCACCTGGTCGGGGGCCGGGCGGAGGCGTCACGCACCCACCGCGCCCCCCAATCCGTCCCGTCCGCGTCCTCGAAGGAAGCCTTCGACCGGCTCGGAGGCTCCGCCCGGCCGCGCACTGGCGGTCCCGGGCCGAGGAGTGACCGGAGCGGCGGGATCAGCGCCGCGGCTCGCCGAGTACCGCGTCGGCGGTCTCGAAACGGTGCGCCACCGGCGCCGCCTCCTCGTCGCCGAAGTACGCCGACTGCAACGTCCCGCACAGCAGCGCTTCCAGGAAGGCCACGCACCCCATGTCGTGGTCCTCCCACAGCGGGCCGCGCCCCTCGTTGTACAGCACCGTCCACTCGTCGGGCCGCCGCCCCGGCAGGACAAGCCAGTACAGGAACGCCCCCGAGCCCTCCTCGAACGCCCACGGCAGGGCCCGCGCCCCCGCCTCCGTGAGCCCGGCGGGCCTCGCCTCGCCCGCCTCCCACAAGTCGGCCAGGATCTCGGCGCGTCGGCCGCCTGCGCGTGCAGGTCGCAGTCGTCGTACGCGGAGTCGGGGACGAGCAGCCAGACGGTGTCGCCGAAGACACCGGCACCGTAGGTCTCGACGAGTCGCTTGTAGTCGCCGGGCAGAGCGGTACCGAGCGCGCTCTCGGCCTGCGCCCAGTCCACCGGGGGCGGCGGTTCGAGGGGCGGCGGGCAGAGACGTACCAGGTCCTCGAGAACGATCACGCAGCGAACGCTACTGGGAGCCGTCCGCTCACCCGGCACCGCCGGGTGTTCCGGGCACACTGGCGGGATGGGCCACCTCTGCTCAGGCACACGGGAGTTGACCGGCGTCCCGCGTGTCGCGGTCGTCGTGGACGTGATGCGGGCCTTCGCCGTGGCCGCGTGCGCCTTCGCGCGGGGAGAGGATCGTCCTGGCCGCGTCGGAGGACGAGGCGCTGGTGCTGAACGGCTACCGCGGGATCCACCCGGACGACATCGCCCTGTGCCTGGAGGCCGACAGGTTCCCCGTCGCGATGGCGGTCCGCCGGGAGGGACCGCACACGGTACCGCGTCCCGTGATCGCAGCGGCCGGCCGAGGAGGGCGGTGTCTCGCTCCGGAGGCTCTTCTCTCCCGTCCTTTCAACGTTGTAAAGTGCGGACGTGTTCGCCCGTGCCCGGGCCGTCGTCCGCAGTGCGGCCGGGGACGGCCGGTGTGGCCGGGGTGTGTGCTTTCGCTCTTCCGTCTTCTGTGAGGAGAACCATGGCTTTGTGCACGGCTACGCGTGAGGAACTGCCCGCCGACGCCTACGACGAGCCGGTCGAGCGCTGGACGTTGCGCTCGCCCAGCGGCGTCCGGGCCTCCGTCCTCAGCCTCGGTGCCGTGCTGGAGTCCCTTCGGGTGCCCGACGCCGCCGGGGCCGCCGTGGACGACGTGGTGCTGCGGCTGCCCGGGCCGCGCGAGTACGCCGGCGGCGGCGCCTATCTCGGGGCCGTCGTCGGACGGTACGCCAACCGGATCGCCGGCGGGCGGTTCCGCCTTGACGGCGTCGTGCACCAGGTGCCCGTGAACGACCGGGGCAATGCCCTGCACGGCGGGACCGACGGGTTCGACCGGCGGGTGTGGCGGGCGCGGCCGGTGGCGTACGACGACGGGTCCGCGGGGGTGCGGCTGACGCTGGACAGCCCGGACGGGGACCAGGGCTTCCCGGGAGCGCTGGCCGTCCGCGTCGAGTACGTGCTGCGGCCGGACGGGACCCTCGTCCTGGACAGTACGGCCCACACCGATCGCCCCACCGTCGTCAACCTCACCCACCACGCCTACTTCAACCTCGCCGGCCGCCCCGAACTCGGCGTCCTCGACCATGTGCTGACCGTCGACGCCGACGCCTACCTGCCGATCGACGCCACCTCCCTCCCGCTGCCCGGCGCACCCCGGCCGGTGCAGGGCACGCCCTTCGACTTCACCCGGCCCCGCCGGCTCGGCGCGGGCATCGGCGCGCCGGACCCGCAACTCGGCACCGCCAGCGGCGGATACGACCACTGCTGGGTGCTGCGCGGGCATCCGTGGAACCGTGAGCGGACGGCCGGTTCCCCGGGCGAGGGCGTACCGTTCGGGACCGTCGTGCCGTATCGGGCCGCGCGGCTCGAAGAGCCGGTCAGCGGGCGGATCATGGAGATCCGCACCACCGAGCCCGGGGTGCAGGTCTACACCGGGCAGCAACTGGACGGTTCCCTCAAGGACTTCGAGGGCCGGCCGCTGGCCGCGTACGCCGGGGTGTGCCTGGAGACCCAGCACTTCCCCGACTCGCCCAACCGTCCGGAGTACCCCAGCACCGAGGTCCGGCCCGGCCGACCCTTCGACAGCCGTACCGAGTTCGCCTTCCCGCACCTGCGCGACCTCGCGGCCCACGGCGACGTACCCCTGGACGCCTGAGCGCTCGTACGCCGGCCTCGTCGGCCCCGCTCACCGTCTCCGTTCGACCGTGGACTCCCGTACCACCAGCTCGAAACCGGGGAGGATGCGGCGCGGGACGGGCGGGGTGCGGGCGGCGATGCGTTCCACGACGCAGTCCACGGCGATCTGCGCGATGGCCTGCTTGTCGGGGGCGATCGTGGTCAGCGCGACCGCCGCGTACCGGGCCTCCTCGATGTCGTCGAACCCGGCCACCGCGATGTCCTGCGGCACCCGCAGCCCGCGTTCGGCGAGCACCCGCATCGCGCCGAGGGCGACCATGTCGTTGAAGGCGAACACGGCGTCCGGCCGCTCCCCCCGGTCCAGCAGCGCGGCCATACCCGCCGCGCCGTCCTGGCGGTCGAAGCCGTCGGTGGCGACGATCAGCGGGTCCGGCGGCTTCAGCCCGGCCGAGGTGTGCGCCTCCCGCCAGCCGCGCAGCCGCAGGTGTGCCGGAGTGCGCGCGCTCTCCCGGCGGGCGCCGAGGAAGGCGATGCGGCGGCGCCCGGTGTCCAGCAGATGCTGCACCGCGGCACGCGCCGCCGCCACGTTGTCGATGGCGATGTGGTCGAAGGGGGCCTCGTACTCCCGCTCCCCGAGCAGCACCAGCGGCGAGGTGTCCGTGCGCGAGAGCAGGTCCTCGGTCTCCATCCGGATCGGGCTGAGGATCAGCCCGTCGATGATCTGCGCGCGGAAGCCCTGGCAGACCAGGACCTCCTTCTCGCGCAGCCCCGCCGTGTGGTCCAGCAGCACGGTGTAGTCGTGCCGCGCGGCCGCGTCGATGACGGCGCCGGCCACCTCGGAGAAGTACGGGTTGCCCAGCTCGGGGACGGCCAGGGCGATGATGCCGGTGCGGCCGTTGCGCAGATGGCGGGCGACGAGGTTGGGCCGGTAGCCGAGTTCGTCGATGGCCCGCTGCACCCGTGCCCGGGTCCGGGGGGAGACATGGACATAGTTGTTGACGACGTTCGACACAGTCTTGACGGAGACCCCGGCGCGCTGTGCGACGTCCTTCAGGCTGACGCCCACTGAACTCCTTTGGTCGGGCGGCTGCGTCCCCGGGCCGGCGCGGATCGCGGGGAGCGGTCCCGTGGCCCGGGCGCGCCGAACGGTCGGCCGGGCCACGGGACGGCGCCCCGATTCAGGTGGTCGGGCGGTCAGGCGGTCAGTCCGTCTGCCGCGTGCGGCTGAGCAGGGTCTGCGCCAGGACCACCACGGCCAGGAACGCGCCGTTGACCGTGTCGGTGAAGGCGGAGCCGTACTGCGAGAAGTAGTGGTCGATGAGATTGTGGATGACGGCCAGCACCAGCACCCCGCTGGCCGTGCCGCCGACCGAGCCGCTGCCGCCGGTCAGCAGCGTGCCGCCGATCACCACGGAGGCGATCGCGGTCAGCTCGTAGCCGACGCCGATCGTGGTGACGCCGGAGCCCAGGCGGGCGCTGCCGAGCGCGCCGGCCGCCGAGGCGAGGGTGGCCGACAGGACGTAGACGAGGACCTTGGTGCGGGCGACGGGCAGGCCCATCAGCGTGGCCGCGCTCTCGTTGCCGCCGAGCGCGGTGACCGTCGCGCCGAACCGGGTGCGGGTGAGCAGCAGGGCGCCCAGGGCGAACAGCGCGACCACGATCAGCACCGGCGTCCAGGTGCCCGCGCCCAGGTGCCGGAAGGCGGAGCCGGGCGGCACGAGGTACGTGGTCGCGCCCTCGTCGGTCAGGGCCTGCAACAGCCCCCGCGCGCCCAGCAGTCCGGCGAGCGTCACGATGAACGGCGCCATCCCGGCGCGGGAGACCAGCAGCCCCTGCACGGACCCCCACACCGCGCCGACCGCCAGCGGCAGCACGATGGCGAGCCAGGTGCCGCCGGCGTGCGCGCCGTACGCCCCGAGGACGCCGCCGAGCGCGTACAGGGAGCCCACCGACAGGTCGATGCCGCCGGTCAGGATGACGAAGGTCATCCCGAGGGCGAGCAGCCACACGAACGCGTTGTTGCCGAGGATGCTGGAGATGTTGGACCAGGTCGGGAAGGTGTCGGAGGTCGCCGAGGCGATGGCTACCATCAGCACCAGCACAACCAGGGCGCCCCGGCGCTGGATGTGGGAGGCCAGGCGTTCGCGCAGCGCGGCCGGCTGCGCCGCGTCGGGCGCGGGGCCCGCCGGCAGCGGGGCGGGCCGCAGGGCGGACGGGCTCATCGGGTACCACGCTCCTGTGAGGCGTAGACCGCGAAGCAGATGATGGCGGCCTCCACGAGTTGGGTGTACGACGTGTGCACGTTGTGCTGGGTGAGGACGGCGGTGATCAGCTGCATGAACAGCGCGCCCGCCACCGTGCCGAGCACCCGCACCCGGCCGCCGGTGAGCGGGGTGCCGCCGACCACGACCGCGGTGATGGCGTTCAGCTCCATGTTGAGGCCCTGGTGAGCGGGGTCCGCCTCGGCGCCGTGCCCCACGATCATCGCGCCGGCGAAGGCGGCGAGGACGCCGGAGAGGACGTAGACGGTGACGAGGACGCGGCGCACCGGCAGACCGGCCAGCTTGCTCGCCTGCCGGTTGTCGCCGATGGCGACCAACTGCCGCCCGAACGTGGTGCGGCGCACCAGCAGCGCGGTCAGCACGGCGCACACCCCGGCGATCCACGCCATCAGAGGCACCCCGGCGAAGCCGTCCGAACCCAGGCTCAGCAGACCGGAGTCCATGACCGGCTTGGCGGAGTTGCCGTTGATCAGCTCGGCGACACCGCGCAGTCCGATCATCAGGGAGAGGGTGGCGACGATCGGCTGGATCCGGGCGAAGGCCACCATCGTGCCGCCGACCGCCCCCGACACCGCGCCGAACACCAGGGCGACTATCACCGCGAGCGGCGCGCCGTAGCCGACGTAGAGGGGGACGACCGAGGCGGCCAGGGCGATCACCGCGCCGACCGACAGATCGACGCCCTCGGTGCCGATGACCAGAGCCATGCCGAGCGCGACCATCAGGGTCGGCGCGACCTGGAACAGCTGGATGCGCACGTTGCCCGCGGACAGGAACGAGCTGTCCAGGGCGGCCGCCACCACGAACAGGACGACCAGCGCCGCGTAGACGCCGTACGCCTGGAGCAGCCGGGTCAGCCGGGCGCGGTCCAGCAGGTCCGGCCCGGCCCAGGTGGTGGGCGTCATCGGGGCTCCTCCTTCGTCACGGCCCGGCCGGCCAACCGGCTCTGGTCCTGCGGGTGTTCGGCGGCGGTGGCCCGGGCGCGCACGGCACTCCCGCCGTCCTCCGACGCCTGTGCGCCGTCCGCCGGGTCGGCGGTGGCGAGGGTGTCGAGGACCGCCTGTTCGGTCACGCCGTCGCCCTCGAGATGGCCGACGGCGCGGCCGTCCTTGAGGACGACGATCCGGTCCGAGCCCTCGATCAGCTCCTCCAGGTCCGAGGAGATCAGCAGCACCCCGAGCCCCTGCTCGGCGAGTTCGTCGATGAGCGCCTGCACCTCCGCCTTGGCGCCCACGTCGATACCGCGGGTGGGCTCGTCCAGCAGCAGCACCTTCGGGTCCAGGCACAGCCAGCGGGCCAGCAGCACCTTCTGCTGGTTGCCGCCGGACAGATCGCTGACCTTCTGGTCGGGACCGGACGCCTTGATGCGCAGTCGCTCCATGAAGAAGCGCACCACCTCGTCCTGCTTGGCCTGCGAGACCACGCCCGCGCGGGCGAGCCGGGGCAGCAGGGCCAGCGAGATGTTCTCCCGCACGGACAGGTTGGGCAGGATGCCCTCCGTCTTGCGGTCCTCGGCGAGCATCACCACCCCGGCCTTGATGGCGGCGGCCGGGCTGCGCCGGGCCAGCGGGGCGCCCTCCACCTCGACGGCGCCGCCGTCCGTGGCCAGCGCGCCGATGATCGCCTTGGCGGTCTCGCTGCGCCCGGCCCCGAGGAGCCCACCGAGCCCCACGACCTCCCCGCGGTGGATGTCGACGTCCACGCCGTGCACCCGGTGCCGCACGGTAAGCCCGGTGGCGCGGAGGGCCGGCACGCCCTCGCGCCGCTCGTGATCCCCGCCGAACGCGGTGGCGCCCTTGGCCCGGACGGTGGACATCTCGCGGCCGAGCATCAACGAGATCAGCTTGAGCCGTTCCAGCCCGGCCATCTCGCCGGTGTGCACGACCGCGCCGTCCCGCATCACGGTGACCCGGTCGCAGATCGCGTACAGCTCGTCCAGGCGGTGGCTGACGTAGACGACCGCGATGCCCTGCCGCTTCAGGTCGCGGATCACCGAGAACAGGGTCTCCACCTCGCGCGGTTCGAGCGAGGAGGTCGGCTCGTCCATCACCACCACGCGGGCGTCGATCTGCACGGCACGGGCCAGGGCCACCATCTGCTGGGCGCCGAGCCCGAGCGAACCGAGCGGACGGGTCACGTCCACGTCCACGCCGTAGCGCTTCAGCGCCTCGGCGGCCAGGCGGTTCATCGCCCTGACGTCGACCAGGCCGAGGCGGCGCGGCTCGCGCCCCAGGCACAGGTTGCGGGCCACCGACATCAGCGGGACGAGGTTGACCTCCTGGTAGATGGTCGAGATGCCGGCCGCCTGCGCCTCCAGCGGGTTGCGGAAGGCGCGGTCCTCGCCCGCGAACCGGATCCGGCCCGCGTCGGGCCGGTACACGCCCGTCATCACCTTGATCAGCGTCGACTTCCCGGCGCCGTTCTCGCCGATGAGGGCGTGCACCTCACCGGGGCGCAGGCGGAAGTCCACCCCGCGCAGGGCGTGGACGCCCGCGAAGCTCTTGTCCACCCCGGCGACTTCCACGATCCAGTCGCTGCGAGGTGCCGGGTCCTGCTGGACCAACGTCTTCCTCCTCATGCGGGCTGCCGCAGGCAGCCACCGGTCGGCCGGACCGGCCGGGGCCACGGCGTCGCGGCCCGGCCCCGGCGCGCCCGGTGCGGTGCGGGCTCAGTACACGAGGCCCTGGTCGAGGGCCTGCTGGGCGTTGTCGGCGGTGAAGTGCCCGTCCTTGATGATCACCTTGGGCTGGACGCCGGTGTCGCCGTAGAAGTCCTTGAGCGCCTGGAAGGCCAGCGGGCCGAAGCGCGGGTTGGTCTCGATGTCGGAGACCATCTGGCCGGCGGCGACGTTCTTCACGGCCTGCTCGATGCCGTCGATGGAGACGACCTTGACGTCCTTGCCGGGCGTCTTGCCGGCCGACCGGATGGCCTGGATCGCGCCGAGCGCCATCTCGTCGTTCTCCGCGTAGACCGCGTTGATGTCGGAGTGCGACTGGAGCAGCTGCTCCATCACCTTCTGGCCGTCGGTCTGGGCGAAGTTGCCCGTCTGCGACGCCACGATCTTCATCTTCGGGTACTTGGCCTTGGCCTGGTCCTGGAAGCCCTTGGTCCGGTCGGTGGTGACGTTGTTGCCCGGGGTGCCGGTCAGGATGGCGACATGGGCCTCGCCGCCGGTGGCACCGGCCAGGTCGTCGGCCGCGATCTGCGCCTGGTGGTAGAAGTCGGAGCCGATGAAGGCCATGAAGTCCGTGCAGGCGCTGCCGCCGACCGTGCGGTCGATGGTCAGCACCGGGACCTTGGCGGACTTGGCCTTGGCGAGCGCGGGTCCGAGGCCGTCGGAGTTCTCCGGCGCCACGATGAGGACCTTGGCGCCCTGCGCGATCATGTCCTCGATCTGCGAGTTCTGCGCGTTGACATCGGCGTTGGCGTTGCGCTGGATGAGCTTGACACCCAGCTTCTTCGCCTGCTGCTCGATGCTCTTGGTCTCGGTGGCGCGGAACGGGTTGCTGGTCGACTCCGACTGCGAGAAGCCGACGACCGTCTTGCCGTCGGTGAGGTCCAGCTTGGGGACGCCGCCGCCGTAGGTCTTGTAGGTGCAGCCGGGTCCGGCCGCCGCGGAGGGCGAGGCGACCTGCTGCGAGGCGGCCGCGTTGTCGTTCGCGGCGGCCGCGGACTTGGAGTCGCCGCCGGAGCCGGACGAGTCCGACTTGGTGCATCCGGTGACGGCCAGGCACAGCCCGGCGGCCAGCACTGCGGCAGAGAAGGTCTTGGACTGGAGGTTCACGCGCCGATCACATCCTCAGCGGGGTGGACGAAGGGGGCGGGGCGGAAAAGGCGGGGGACCACCTGGGCCCTCGATCGAAGGGTGCGGTGCCGACAGGCGGGCTTTTCAACGTTGTAGACATTGAGGGAACGTCAAACCGGATGTCAACCCGCGGTACGCAACCTTTCCGACGGCGGTTTTCCCGGGCCCGGGCGGCGACCGGCCGCCGGGCGCCATGAGGGCGGCGGTGTCCTCGATGGGTACTGTTCCGCTCGTCAAAGGCCCTCTGAACAGCGGTATTTCCATGATTTCCGAGGTCTGTGCGCGGGGTGCGAGAAGAATCGTGCAGAGGGGTGGACACTCCGATCGGGGCTGTGCTGTCATGTGGCTGCTTTCGTTTACAACGTTGTTAGGTGTCCGTCACCGCCGAGGGTCGCGGCGCGGGCGGGCCGAGCCGTCCCCACCCCGTGGCGGCCGCCGACCGTGACCGCTCACGGCCCCGCGCGTACGTGCCGGCCGTCAGGACCGTGTCCCGGCCCGGCCGGTCCGCGCGCCCCGCCACCTCATGCCCCTCGTGCGAAGTCCCCACAAGCCCGTACCCCGCATCCCGCGCCCCGACCGGACGCACAAGCCGCACCGCCGCTGGACACGCAAGCCCCGCACCCCCGCTGGACACGGTCCTCCAACAGGAAGGGCAGTTCATGGAACGCCGTACGTTCCTGACCGGCTCCATGTCGGTCGCCGGCGCCGCCGCCCTGGCCGGCGCCGCCACGCCCGCGCACGCCGCCTCCCCGCCCGGCCCCGTCGTCCCGGCCGCCGGCCGCCGCCCCCACTACACCGCCAACCGGGACCCGCTGCGGCCGGAGCCCTTCCTGCGGCTGCCGCCCGGCAGCGTCACCCCCAAGGGCTGGCTGCGCACCCAACTCGACCTGCAACTGGACGGCTTGAACGGACGCATGCCCGAGGTGTCCGACTACCTCGACCCGAGGACCAGCGGCTGGTCCGTCCCCGCCAACGACGGCTGGGAGGAACTGCCGTACTGGCTGCGCGGGTTCGGCGACCTCGGCTACGTCACCCAGGACGCCCGCGTGCTGGAGCTGACCCGCGACTGGATCGACCGCATCCTCGCCACCCGGCAGTCCGACGGCTTCTTCGGCCCCGCCCGGCTGCGCACCGCGCTGAACGGCGGCCCCGACTTCTGGCCGCACATGCCGGTCCTGGACGCGCTCCGCACCTGGCACGAGTACAGCGGCGACGACCGGGTCGTGCCCACCCTGACCGGCTGGCTGAAGTACCTGCACACCCAGCCGGGCACGCTCTTCGGGCAGGGCTGGGGCGCGGCCCGTGTCGGCGACACCATCGACACCGCGTACTGGGTGTACAACCGCACCGGCGAGGACTGGCTGCTCGACCTGGTCCGCACCATGCACACCCACAGCGCCGACTACACGAACTCCGTCCCGACCTGGCACAACGTCAACCTCGCCCAGGGCTTCCGCGAACCCGCCCAGTACGGCGTCCTGGCCGGCGACGACTCCTTCCTCGCCGCCACCCGGCGCGTCTACGACACCGTCATGCACGCCTACGGCCAGTTCCCCGGCGGCGGTTTCGCCGCGGACGAGAACGCGCGCCCCGGCTTCCACGACCCGCGTCAGGGCTTCGAGACGTGCGGCATCGTCGAGTTCATGCACAGCCACCAGCTGCTCGCCCGGATGACCGGGGACACGGTGTGGGCCGACCGCTGCGAGGACCTGGCCCTCAACATGCTGCCCGCCGCCTTCGACCCGCTCCAGAAGGGCACCCACTACGTCACGTCCGCCAACAACGTCCAGCTGGACAACGTTGCCAAATCACACGGCCAGTTCAACAACTCCTTCGCCATGCAGGCGTACATGCCGGGCATCCACCAGTACCGCTGCTGCCCCCACAACTACGGGATGGGCTGGCCCTACTACGCCGAGGAGATGTGGCTCGCGAGCGTCGACGGCGGGCTGTGCGCCTCGCTGTACGGCGAGTCCAGCGTCCGCGCCAAGGTCGGCGACGGCACCACCGTCACCGTCGCCGAGCGCACCGAGTACCCCTTCGGCGACACCGTGACCTTCCAGGTGTCCACACCGCGACCCGTCTCCTTCCCGCTCTACCTGCGTGTGCCCGGCTGGTGCGAGCGGCCCGCGGTACGGCTCGGCGGCCGTCCGGTGGACGCGCGGCGCAGCGGCGGCCACCTCGTCCTCGACCGGCGCTGGCACGACGGCGACCAGCTCGTGCTGCACCTGCCGATGAGGACGACGGTGCGCACCTGGGGCGCCAACGAGGACTCCGTCTCCGTCCACCACGGCCCCCTCGCCTACTCCCTGCGCATCGAGGAGAAGTGGCAGCGCTCCGGCGGCACCGACGCCTGGCCGGAGTACGAGGTGCGCCCCGGCTCGCCCTGGAACCACGCCCTGGACCTGGACCCACGCGACCCCGCCCGGTCCCTCGTCGTGGAACGCACCCGCGCCCGCGCCGCCAACCCCTTCACCCAGGACGGCGCCCCGGTCCGCATCCGGGCCCGGGGCCGGCGGCTGCCCGGCTGGACCACCGACGACCAGAACGTCCTCGCCCCGCTCCAGCACAGCCCCGCGCACACCACCCAGCCGGTCGAACAGCTCACCTTGATCCCGGCCGCCGCCGCACGGCTGCGCATCACCTCCTTCCCGACCGCCGGCACCTCGGCCACGGCACGCGAGTGGGCCGCCGTCACCGCCTCGTTCAGCGGCGTCGACAGCCCGCAGGCGCTGCTCATGAACGCCGCCGTCGAACCGTCCGGCTCCTACGACCAGTCGGTGCCCCGCTTCACCTGGTGGGACCGCACGGGCACCGAGGAATGGGTCCAGTACGCCTACGCCGAACCCGTGCGCGTCGGCACGGTGTCCGTGTACTGGTATGACGACACCGGTCACGGCGCCTGCCGCGTCCCCACCTCCTGGCAGCTGGAGTACCGCGCCGTGGACGGCAGTTGGCGCACGGCCGGGGCGGACACCGGCCACGGCACCGCCGTCGACCGCTTCAACGACCTCTCCTTCCCCACCGTGACCACCACCGCCCTGCGCATCACCGCGCAACTGAAGACCGGGTTCTCCGGCGGCCTGCTGGCCTGGCGCACCGGACCGTGACGGTCCGCGCGCCCGGTCAGGCGGCCCGGCGCCTACGGAGTCGTACGGCCCACGCGCCCGCCACCACGGCCGGTGTACGGGCCGTACGGCCCGGTGCGCACGAGCGCTCCGGAGAAACCCCGAGGGTCTGCCACCGATCCCCGGCAGCACCGCCCGGCAGCCCCTGTCACCGCTCCGAACGAAAGGTGAACCCCCGTTGAGTCCCGGAAGAAACCGCACCCCGCTGACCCGCGGACTGGCCGCTCTCGCCCCGCTGCTGCTCGGCGCGGCGCTCCTCACCCCGGCCACCCTCGCGCAGGCGGCCCCGGCCGCCGAGGCCGCCCCGAGCGCCACCGCACAGGGGCTGCGCAGCGACTGCTACCTCAGCTCCGACAGCACCTCACTGGACTTCGCCACCTACACCAGCAGCGGAATCCAGCCGTCCCTCAACGTCAAGGACCTCATTCCGACCCTGCGCAGCTGCGCCGGCTCCACCCTCAACGTCGCCGTGCACTGGACCGGCATGCTGGACGTGCCCACCGGGGGGTCGTACACCTTCTACATCAAGGGCGACAACGGCTTCCGCATGTCCCTGGACGGCGCCAGCGTCATCGACCACTGGACGACCGACTGGGACGTGCAGACCCAGTCCCAGCCCGTCACGCTGACCGCCGGTGAGCACCAGCTGTCCTTCGACTACAACCAGGGCAACGGCGGCGCCTACATCCAGACCGAGTGGTCCGGCCCCGGCATCGACCGCCAGCCCGTCCCCGACTCCGCCCTGCACCTGCCGGACGACTACGCGCCCCTCGACCTGCACAGCACGGTCGACACCTCGGGCCGCGAGGCCGTCGTGCAACTCCCTGATCAGGTCGCCGCGTTGCCCGCCGACCTGACGAAGCACCTGTCGGTGATCGCGGGCGGACAGCGCTGGTCGCCGACCGTGACCACCGACCCCGCCGACCGCTCCAAGCTGGTCCTCACCGCCGCCAAGACGGACACCCCGGCGGCCCTGAAGTCCGAGGTCCGCATCAGCTACGACGGCCAGGGCGGACTGACCACCACCGCCGGTCCGCTCGGTGTGTTCTCCAGCGTGGCGCAGAACAACTCCACCTGGTACTTCGCCACCAAGTGGGCCAAGGACGTCTCCCCGTCCAACGCCCTGCCCGACTACCCGCGCCCGCAGCAGACCCGCAAGCAGTGGGCCAACCTCAACGGCACCTGGCAGTTCCAGGGCACCACGCAGGACGCCGCGCTGCCCAAGGGCAAGCTGAGCGGGAGGATCCTGGTGCCCTACCCGATGGAGGCGCCGCTGTCCGGCGTCGCCGAGCACCACGACTGGTCGCTGTACCAGCGCACCTTCAAGGTCCCGGCCGGCTGGCGGGTCGGCTCGGGCAACCGGCTGCACCTGAACTTCGGCGCGGTCGACTACGAGGCCTGGGTCTACGTCAACGGCAAGCAGGTCGCCCATCACCTCGGCGGCTACGAGGCGTTCACCGCGGACATCACCGACGCCGTCACCCGCCACGGCGACCAGAAGGTGCTGCTGAAGATCAGGGACACCACCGACGCCTCCGACCAGGCCACCGGCAAGCAGTCCACCGACCCGAGCGGCATCTGGTACACGCCCACCTCCGGCATCTGGCAGACCGTGTGGCTGGAGCCGGTCCCCGAGGAGAGCATCGACTCGCTGGTCCTCACCCCCAACCTGAAGGACGACACCCTCTCCGTCACGGTCCGCCCGAGCGCCGGCGCCAAGCGCACCGCCCGGGTGAGCGCCACCGCCTACGACGGCCACAAGCGCGTCGGCTCGGTCTCCGGCGCCGCCGGAACCCCGCTGCGGCTGCACATCAGCAACCCGAAGCTGTGGAGCCCGGACAACCCCTTCCTCTACGACCTGAAGGTCACCCTCGACGACGGCCGCTCGCACGACAGCGTCGGCTCCTACTTCGGGATGCGGTCGATCTCCGTGGCGAAGGTCGGCGGCGTCAACAAGATCGAACTCAACGGCAGGCCCACCTTCCTGCTGTCCACCCTCGACCAGGGCTTCTGGCCCGACGGCGTCTACACCGCTCCGACGGACGCGGCCCTCAAGTCCGACCTCCAGCTGCACAAGCAGCTCGGGTTCAACGCCGTGCGCAAGCACATCAAGGTGGAGCCCGCCCGCTGGTACTACTGGGCCGACAAGCTCGGCCTCATGGTCTGGCAGGACATGCCGAGCCGCAACACCGACCACGCGAGCGCCGCGAGCAACGCGGAGTTCACCAAGGAGGTCCACGAGATCGTGGACCAGCACATCAGCAGCCCCTCCGTCGTCATGTGGACCATGATGAACGAGGGCTGGGGCGAGCAGAGCAAGCAGTCCACCGGTGAACTCGCCGACGCCGTCAAGCAGCAGGACCCCTCGCGCCTGGTCGACGCCCACTCGGGAGTCAACTGCTGTGCCTCCAAGGGCGATTCCGGCCGCGGTGACGTCATCGACTACCACCTCTACCACGGTCCGGCCAACCCCGCCCCGGACGCCACCCGGGCGGCCGTGGACGGCGAGCACGGCGGGTACTCGCTGACCGTCCCCGGCCACATCGCGGGTGTCGCGGGCGGCCAGGACTACGGTGACGGCCCCACCGACATCGCCGAGATGACCAAGACCTACGTGGAGAACACCAGCCAGCTCATCCCGAACGCCGCCGCCGGACTGTCCGGCTCGGTCTACACCCAGATCAGCGACGTGGAGGGCGAACTGAACGGCCTGATCACCTACGACCGGGCGGTCCTGAAGGTCTACCCGGACCAGGTCAGGGACATCAACCGCAGGCTCATCGCGGCCGGCGCCGCGGCGGGCACCACCGCGCGCTGACGGCGGACGCCCGCTCGGCAGAGAGCGACTGACACCCTCCAGGGGCCGGTGCCACCGGCCCCTGGAGGGCTGCGGGCTGCCCGGGAACGGCCGGGCCGAGCCCCGAACGACTGGCCGAATCGAGCCCTGGACCAACAGAAGACAACAGATCCAGACGGGTTGCCGACGGTCAAGGAGAGCGAAGCAACAAATATTGACGCGGCGGACCGGCGCGCGTAACTTCCCGGCGAAGGTGCCGAGCGGCGTGAACTCTGCCGTCGCATCGGCAGGTCGAGCTCCATTCCCCTCCCCACAGCCACGGGAGCACACCATGCGCAGAGCACCGTCCACCGCCGCGCGAAGAATCCCGCGCCCCGTCGCGAGATCAGCGGTCCTCCGCACCCTGCGGCACCTGCTGTCCGCCATGGCCGCCCTCGGCCTCGTCCTCGGCGCCCTGATCGCCTTCCCCGCCGTCTCCCAGGCGGCCGGCTCGCTGCCGTGCGACATCTACGGCACGGCCGGCACCCCCTGCGTCGCCGCGCACAGCACCACACGCGCCCTGCTGTCGTCCTACAACGGCCCCCTCTACCAGGTCACACGTGCCTCCGACGGGGCCCGCGCCGACATCGGGCTGCTCGCCCCCGGCGGCTACGCCGACGCCGCCCGGCAGGACGTGTTCTGCCAGAACACCACGTGCCGCATCACCAAGGTCTACGACCAGACCGCCCGGCACAACGACCTCACCCCCGGCCCGGCCGGCACCGCCGGCATGGGCGCCGACCGCGGCGCGGACGCCGGCGAGATCGCGGTGACCGCCGGCGGCCACAAGGTCTACGGCATCTGGATCTCGCCGGGCGTCGGCTACCGCTACACCGGCGTGGCCTCCGGCGTCGCCGTCAACGGGCAGCCCGAGGGCGCCTACATGGTGGCCTCCGGCACCCACGTCGGCTCCGACTGCTGCTTCGACTACGGCAACGCCGAGAGCACCCCCGCCGACACGGGCAACGGCCACATGGATGCCGTATCCATCGCCACCACCTGCTACTTCGCCCCGTGCACCGGCTCCGGACCGTGGGTCGAGGCCGACCTGGAGAACGGCATGTTCCAGGGCGACAACGGCTCCAACACCGCCAACCGCGGCAACAACAGCCCCTTCGTCACCGCCGTGCTGAAGAACGACGGCCAGACCAGGTACGCCCTCAAGGGCGGCAACTCCCAGACCGGGGCCCTGACCACCTGGTGGGACGGCGGGCTGCCCACCCGCGGCGGCTACAAGCCCATGCACCAGGAGGGCGGCATCATCCTGGGCACCGGCGGCGACAACAGCAACTGGAACCGGGGCACCTTCTTCGAGGGCGTCATGGTCGCCGGCTACCCGAGCGACGCCGCCGAGAACGCCGTCCAGGCCGACATCGTCTCCGTCGGCTACGCGGGCCGGACCGATGTGCCGGGCGGACCGCAGGGCACCGTCACCGGCCCCGGCGGCAAATGCGTGGACGTGGCCGCCGACGACACCGGCGTCAACGGCGCCGCCGTGCAGCTCTGGGACTGCCAGACCTGGGCCGAGGACCAGCACTGGCAGCACAACGCCGACGGCTCCCTGACCACCATCGGCCGCTGCCTGGACATCGAGGGCAACGGCACCGCCAACGGTGCCAAGGTCGAACTGTGGGACTGCAACGGCGTCGGCGGCCAGAAGTGGGTGCAGCAGGCCGACGGCTCGCTGCGCAACCCGCAGTCGGGCCGCTGCCTCGACTCGCCGAGCGGTGCCACCGCCAACGGCACCCGGTTGCAGATCTGGGACTGCAACGGCTCGCCGGCGCAGAGGTTCTCCGTCGACGGCGGCGCCCCGGTCGCGGCCCCCGGCGGCAAGTGCCTCGACGTGGCCGCCGACGACACGGGCGGCAACGGCAGCGCCGTACAGCTCTGGGACTGCCAGTCCTACGCCGTCGACCAGCACTGGTACCACAACGCGAACGGCTCGCTGCGCTCGCTCGGCCGCTGCTTGGACGTCAACGGCAACGGCACCGCGAACGGCACGCCGGTCGAGCTGTGGGACTGCAACGGCGTCGGCGGCCAGAACTGGCAGCAGCGCTCGGACGGTTCCCTGTTCAACGCACAGTCGGGCCGCTGCCTGGACTCGCCCGACGGGGCCACCGCCAACGGCACCCGGCTGCGCATCTGGGACTGCAACGGCTCGGCGGCACAGCGCTTCACGCTGAGCTGACGCCACGTCAGGTATGTCGGGAGATGGACAGGGGGGGTACGGGACCGGTCCCCGGTCCCGTACCCCCCTCACTCGGGGCTCAGTTGACGTACACCTCCGCGCGGTCGACGCTGACGAACGACGCCCCGGACTGCGCGTCGTGCTCGCCCGTCACCCGCACCCGCAGCGTGTGCTGCCCGTAGGGCAGACGCGGGCTGAGGAACTGGAGCGTCTCGCCGGTACGGATCGCGCCGTAGTAGTCGAGGCGTTGCTCGGCGCCGCCGTCGATGCTGAGCGCCGCGTAGCCGTTGCCGGTGTCGCGGACGGACAGCAGGGCGATCCGGGTGCCGGTGAAGGTGAACGTGGCGGTGTTCCCGGCACGGTCGCTCCAGTGGTCGTTGCCCCAGAAGCACTGCACGCCGCACCCGGTGCCCGAGTTCCAGGTGCCGGTGTAGGCGAGGCTGCCGGGGCCGTTGGAACGGCCGTCGTCGTTGATCCAGTAGCCGCCCGGTCCCGGGTCGCCGGACGGCAGGTCCTGCGTGGCGCCCGCCGCGAGCGGCACGCCGAGGTTCGGGCTGCCGTCGGCGTTCCAGCCGATGCGCTGCGCCCGGGTGGTGCGGTCGCTGTAGGTGTAGGCCGAGGTGGTCTTGGCGTGGTAGACGATCCAGTCCTGGCTGCCGTCGGGCGACCTGAAGAAGGCGTGGTGGCCGGGCCCGAAGACGCCGTGGTCGTCGGCGCGGGAGAAGACCGCCCCCTGGTGCTGCGTCCAGTTGCCGGGCACCAGCGGGTCGGCGTTGGACGGCAGCGACATCATCCACACCTGGTAGTCCGGCTTACCGGTGTCACAGGTCGAATACGTCATCCAGGTACGGCCGTTGCGGTACAGGAACTCCGGTCCCTCCCGCACCTCGGGGCAGCCTCCGGCCGCGTCGATCGCTACGGCATTGCCCGAGACGGTGTACGGGTTCGACAGCGGCGCGATGTTGAGGCCGTTGTGCTGGTACGGGTTGATGCCGCTGTAGGCCAGGTAGAGGCGGCCGTTGTGCTGGAGGATGCCCGGGTCGATGGCGAAGTCGGCGGCGTGGTTGGGCGGTGCCAGCTTCGCCTTGAAGTGGTACGGCCCGGCCGGGTCGTCGCGGTCGGACTCGGCGACGTAGATCCGGTGGTGGTCGTCGGTGCCGTCGTCGGCGGTGTAGTACAGGTACCAGCGGTCGCCGAACCGGTAGAACTCCGGCGCCCACACGTCGCGGTTGCGGGAGGCGTCGGTGTCGGTCCACACGGTGATGGGGTCGGCGGTCAGCAGCGTGCTCAGCGACGGCGAGCGCCACATGCGGATGCTGCCGCCCTGCGTGGTGGTGAGGTAGTAGTTCCCCTTCCAGTACGTCATGAACGGGTCCGGCCCCGTGTTGAGCGGGTTGCGGAACGTGCCGGTTGCGGCGGCCTGTCGGGCGGCGGCGGCCTGGGCGGCCGGCCGCGTCGCCTGGGCCGCCGTGGCGGGGGCGGGGCGTACGGCGCTCAGGGCGACGAGGACCAGCCCGAGCGCGACCAGCACGCCGAGCAGGCGCCGTGGGCGCGACCGGGATGGACGCACCCCAGGGGGAGCGGTGCGGGATTGCGTGCGCATGAGGGACTCCTTCTGGGGGGAGCGCTTCGCACAGAGGTGGGGGCAGGCCCGGCGCGGACACGCCGGGATATCGCTTTGCATCGTTGTAATGCCGACGGTGCGCCACCGTAGGGTGGTGTTGACAGGGCGTCAAGACAGTGGTGCCGCGTACGGCGAAGGCTTGCCAGGGCGGAGGTGTCCCCCGTATAACGTTGGAAAGGGGAGGAACATCGTGCGGGTCAGCCTCAAGGACGTCGCGTTGCACGCGGGCGTCTCCATCAAGACCGTCTCCAACGTGGTCAACGACCAGCCCCATGTCACCCCCACCATGCGGGCGCGGGTGCAGAAGTCCATCGACGAGCTGGGCTACCGCCCCAACCTCACCGCCCGGCATCTGCGCAAGGGCCGCACCGGGATCGTGGCCCTGGCCCTGCCCGAACTGGGCAACCCCTACTTCGCCGAACTGGCCGCCGAGGTCGTGGACGCGGCGGCCGAGCACGACTACACCGTCCTGCTCGACCACACCGGCGGCCGGCGCGACCAGGAGACCCTGGTCAGCCAGGGCTTCCGAGCCCGGGTGATCGACGGGCTGATCCTCAGCCCCATCGAGCTGGAGGCGGAGGACCTGCGTCAGCGCGCCGAACCGGTCCCGCTCGTCCTGCTGGGCGAACGCGAGTACGACCTGCCCTACGACCACATCTCCATCGACAACGTCGCCGCCGCCCGTGAGGCGGTGCGCCATCTGATCGATCTGGGACGGCGGGACATCGCCTTCCTGGGGGCGCGCCGGGGGCGCAGCCAGCCGGCGCATCTGCGGCTGCGCGGCTGGCGGGAGGCGCTGGACGCCGCCGGACTGGTCGCCGACCACCGGCTGGTGGCGGCCACCGACGGGTGGGGCCACGCGGACGGGGCGGCGGCCATGGCCGGGCTGCTGGACGCCGGGCACCGCCCGGACGCGGTGTTCGCCTACAACGACCTCATCGCCATCGGCGCGATGCGCGTCCTGTCCGAACGGGGCCTGCGCATTCCCGAGGACGTCGCCGTGGTCGGCTTCGACGACGTGGTGGAGGGCCGGTTCGGCGCCGTCACCCTCACCTCCGTCTCACCCGACAAGGCGTCCATCGCCAGGATGGCCGTCGAGTCCGTGCTGTCCCAGCTGAACGGCGCCCCCCGCCACCAGGCGCGCCGCATCCACGCCGGCTACTCCCTGGTCGAACGCGAGAGCACCCTCGGCCGCCGGTAGCCCCCGACGGGTGCGGGTGCGGATGTGCGAGGGCCCGGATGCGGTACCGGGCGGGGTGCCCGACGGGGCGTCGTGCCGTCCGTGTGGCAGGCCGGCCGGCGGTTCGCCGGACGGTGCGCGGCACGCGGCTGCCCGACCGCCCGCACGGCGTGACGAGGGCCCCAGGCCCGGCAGGTTCTCCTCGACCCGGGAGGACGTCATGTGCGGTGGGTATGCCGCCCGGCCCGCCGGCCAAACCCGCGGGCGAGGCAGGTCGCCCCGCCCGACGCGGCGGGCGCGGCAGTCTGTTCGCCGGTCGTGCCGGCGGGCCGGAGCGCGTCCCCGTGGGCCGCCCGTCGCCGCGACGGCCGGGCCCCTGCGGTGGCCCGGCCGTCTTCTTGTGCGCCCGAAGCTGACGGGGCTCAGTGCCCTGCCGGGCCCTCGGGGCGGGCGTGGCGCGGGAGGAGGAAGGCGAGCAGGAACGTCACGGCGAGCAGGCCGTCGACGATCCACAGCACCGTCTGCATCACCGAGCCGAAACCGCTGCGGAAGGCCGACGACGCCGTGGCCTGCAGTGCGGCCGGTATACGGGCAGCGGCCTCCGGTGAGGTCACGGCCGACCGGGCGTCCTTCTCCAGACGGGCGCAGGAGGCCGGTGTCGCCTCCGGGTCCTTGGCCACGGCACGGTCCGAGGCGCAGGTGCGCAGGTCGGCCACGATACGGTCGCCGGCGGCGGGCGCGACGTGGGCGGCGGTCAACTGCCCCCGCAGCCCGTCGGAGTGATGGTCGACGGCGGTGGCCATCCCGCCGCCCAGCAGGCCGAAGAACACGGTGCCGAGGAGCGCGACGCCGAACGCCCCGCCGAGCTGCTGGATCGCGGTCATCGTGCCGGACGCCGAACCCGTCTCGTGCTGTTCCACGCTGGCGAGGACGATGTCGAAGAACGGCGCCATCAGCAGGCCCATGCCGATACCGGTGACCAGCAGCGCCGGCAGGAGCTGCCAGGGGCCGACGTCGCTGCCCACCTGGTCGAGGGTCAGCCACACGCCGAACACGCCGAGCGCCATGACCAGCGTGCCCGCCTGGAGCACCGCCCGGCCGAACCGGGCGACGCCCTGCGCGATCCCGAAGCCCACGATCATGCCGCCGGACCACGGCACCATCACCAGACCCGCTTTGAGGGGCGAGTAGCCGAGGCCGATCTGGGTGTAGAGGTTGAAGACCAGCATGAAGCCCTGCATGGTCGAGAAGAAGACCAGCCCGAGGGTCATGCCGCCGCTGAAGCCACGCTTGCGGAAGAGACTGGGGATCACCAGCGGGTCCTGGCCCGTCTTGCTGCGCCGCGCCTCGTACTTCGCGAAGGCGACGAAGACGACCACCGAGGCGGCCATCATCACGAACGTCCACACGGGCCAGTCGTACTCCCGGCCCTGGACCAGCGGGAAGATGATGAGCAGCGCGGCCAGCGAGATCAGGATCATGCCGGGGATGTCCAGCCTGGGCTTGTCGCCGGAGCGGCCCTTCGGCAGGTAGCGCAGGGCGCCGAGGATCGCGGCGGCGCCGAGCGGCAGGTTGATCAGGAAGATCATCCGCCAGCCGGTGCCGAAGTAGTCGGCGTCCACCAGCCAGCCCGCCAGGATCGGCCCGCACACCGCGGACAGGCCCATGACCGGGCCGAACATGCCGAAGGCCTTCTGCGACTCCTTCGGCGGGAACATCTCCTTGATCATGCCGAGGCCCTGCGGCAGCATCACCGCGCCGAACAGCCCCTGCACGACGCGCGCGCCGATCAGTATCTCGGGTGAGACGGCTGTCGCGCACAGCAGCGAGCCCACGGTGAAGCCGGCGGCGCCGACCAGGAACATCCGGCGGCGCCCGTGGATGTCGCCGAGCCGTCCGCCGGTGACGAGCCCGACGGCCATCGAGAGGGTGTAGGCGGCGGCGAGCCACTGGAGCGTGGAGGCACCGCCGCCGAGGTCGGCCCGCATGGAGGGTCCGGCGATGTTGGTGACGACGGCGTCGAGGAGATCCATCACCTCGGCCGCCAGGATCACGAAGAGCGCGGCCCAGCGCCACCGGTAGGGCGCTGGTGAGTCGGTGGGCGTCTGTGCGGACGCGACGCCGGTGGTGGACATCGGTAGGTCTCCTCGCGAAACAGGGCCGTGCCGCGGTGCCGAGGTCACGGACACGGTGGGACAGATGGACAGAGAAACCGGTGAACAGCGTTCACCGTAACAGAACATCGATCAGGGGGAGAACGCTGTTTATCAAGATATAGCGCAAGGTCGCGACGAGGACAAGATATATCGCGTAGCGTTCCTCCTGTCGTGAACCCCGCGCCCCCTGAGGGCGTCCCGTGCGGCCCGCCCACCCGAAGAGAACACTGTTCTCCGAACGCCTAGACTGATTCCCATGAACGACGCGGCCCCCGGCAGCCCCGCATCCCCACCGCCGTCCCCCTGGGAGCGCCGACGCCCCGCCCGCGCCCGTCCGGCGCCCGCCCGCACCCCGCTCTCCCGCGAACGCGTGGTGGAGGCGGCGTTCACCGTCCTGGACCGGCAGGGACTGGACAAGCTGACGATGCGGCAGGTGGCGTCCGAACTGGACGTCACGGTCTCCGCCCTCTACGCCCATGTGCGGTCCAAGGACGATCTGCTGGAGCTGATGTACGCCCGGCTGTTCGAGGGCGCCGATATTCCCGAACCCGATCCCGAGCGGTGGCGGGAACAACTGCGGGACTACGCCCGTGCCGGCCGCGAGCGCCTGCTGTCCCACCGGGACATGGCCAGGATCTCCATGGCCTACGCCCCCTTCACGGCCGAACTCCTGCCGCACGTCGAGGCGTTCCTCGGCCTGCTGCGGACCGCCGGGCTGCCGGACCGCATCGCGGCGGAGGCCGGCGACCTCATCTCCACCTACATCGACGGCTTCGTCCTGGCGGAGGGCATGTGGCGGGAACGGGCCGCCCGCCCGGACGGCGGGGACGCCCAGAGCCCCGACCCGGCCCGCCCCGACGGGAACGGGATCGCCGCCGAGATGCAGGACTACTTCGCGTCGCTTCCCGCCGACGACTTCCCCCATCTGCGCGCCCTGGCCGGTCTGATGGTGACGGACTCCTCCGAGGAGAGGTTCGACATCGGCCTGGAGATCATCCTGCGCGGCCTGGCGAGTTACCTGCCGGACACGGCGGCCGACGGCGGCCCGGGTGCGGGTGAGCCCGGCCGGGACTGACCGGCCGCGGTCACTCAGTCGACCGGTCCGCGCGGGCCGGACGCGCCCCCTCGGGCCGGACCCGCCCGCGCGGGGCTCACCGTGGTGCGAGTCGGGCGACTGCTCCGATCTCCAGGGCCGTCCAGACCGCGCCGTCCGGTCCCAGTGCGATGCCGTGCGGTTCGGAGGACGGGCTCGGGAGGCCGTACTCGTCGATCCCGCCCTCGGCCGTGATCCGGCCGATGCGGTTGGCTCCCCATTCCGTGAACCAGCAGTTCCCGTCGGTGTCGGCGACGATGGCGTGGGGGCGTGACGCGGGGTGGGGCAGGGCGAACGCGTCGATCTCGCCGTCCGGTGTGATGCGGCCGATCCGACCGGCGCCGATCTCGACGAACCACAGGGCTCCGTCGGCGCCGACGGTGATACCGACCGGGGCGCTGTCCGGTACGGGCAGCGGGTGGAGGGTGACGCGGCCGTCCTGCCCGATGGCGCCGATCGCGTTCGCCCGGTTCAGGGTGAACCACAGCCGGCCGTCGGGACCGGTGGCGATGGCCGACGGGAAGCCGCCCGAGAGCGGGAGGGGGAACTCGGTGAGGTGACCGTCGGGTGTGATCCGGCCGATGCGGTCGGCGTTCGCCTCGGTGAACCACAGCGCGTCGTCGGGGCCGGCGGTGATGCCGAACGGCCCGGCGTCCGGGGTCGGCAGCGGGAACGAGGTGATGTCTCCGGTCGTCGTGATGCGGCCGATCCGGTGACCGCGGTACTCGGTGAACCACAGAGCGCCGTCGGGCCCCGTGGTGATGATCGACGGTCCGCCGGAAGGGGGTTCGAGCTGGTGGGAGGTGACCTCGCCCTCGGTGGTGATCCGGCCGATCCGCCCGTGGTGGACCATGGTGAACCACAGGGCGTCGTCGGGACCGCGGGTGATTCCGTAGGGGCCGGCGTCCCTGTCGGACACGGGGAATTGAGTGATCGCGGGGATCGGGCGGCGCGGCATGGGGCGGGTTCCTTCATCGGCGACGGGTGGAGATCAGCGACTGCGGATGCTATCCGGAGCGCCTCGCCGCCGCCTCGGGTTGTGAACAGGAGCGCTTCGCGGCCACCGCCGGTCAGGAACGCGCTGTGCGACGGCCGCCGCGTCACGTCGTCCCGACGCCCGCGCCGGGCGGACCGCGGGCCCGCGGCGCGTCTGCGCGCCGCGGGCCCGTGCGAGGGGGCCGGATCAGACCGCGCTGCCGCGCAGCTCCGCCAGGCTGTCCTTCGTCAGCGGCCGGGGAGCGTGCCCGGCGTCGACCAGGACGACGGTGCACTCCGCGGCGTGGGCGAGGGCGGTGGTGAGGCTGCCGTCGGTGAACTGCGCGACCGGTCCCCGCGGCGAGCGGCCCACGGCGACCACGCGCGCGTGCACCTCGGCCGCGTGCCGGGCCAGGACGCGCCCGGCCGCGGCATGGTCGCCCACGCTGGTCAGGATCTGGCCGGTGGCGGGGACCCCGCCCGCGGCGAGCCGGTCGAGGTGGGCGGTGACGGCGGCCTTCGCCCGGTCGGCCGACTCGACGTCGACGGCCTGCTCCTCCACGACGGCGGTCTGCCGCACGTGGACGACTTCCAGCGGGCTGCCGGTGTCGCGCGCGATGCGCGCGGCGGCGTCCACGATGGCCTCCGCCCGCTCATGGGCACCGACGGCGACGATGACCGGCGGCACATCGGCCGGGGCGGGAGCGCCGACGGCCGTGAGCTGCGGTTCCACCGTCTCGGCCGCCTCGCCCGACTGCTGCTCCGCCCGCCGCAGCAACTGGTGCCCGCTGGCCAGCACGGGGATGGCGAGCAGGAAGGTGGCGGCGCCGACGTAGAAGGGAACGCTCAGATCGGTCGCGTCGGCGAGCTTGCCGGCGACGTAGGGGGCCAGGCCGCCGCCGATGAAGCGCAGGAAACCGTACGCGGAGGAGGCCACCGGGCGCTCGACCGGGGAGACGAGCATGACGGCCTGCGTGGTCAGGGTGTTGTTGATGCCGATGAACGCGCCGCTGACGATGACCGCGACGATGACGGTCGTGGGCGTGTCGACTCCGGCGGCGATGACCGCCATGACGATGCCGAGACCCAGCAGGTTGGCGTACAGGACCGGGGCGGTGCCGTAACGGGCCTGGAGGCGCGGTGCGAAGAAGACGCTGAAGGCGGCCACCAGCAGGCCCCAGCCGGTGAAGACCAGACCGAGCTGATGGGCGCTCAGCTTCATCGGGTACGGCGCGTAGCCGAGCATCGTGAAGAAGCCCCAGTTGTACAGCAGGGCCATGATGCCCATGGTCAGCAGGCCGCGGTGGCGCAGCGCCCTGAGCGGGGCGACGGGCGAGGTCGGCCGCTTCGGCTTGGGCAGCGAGGGCACGAAGAGGACGGTGGCTGTCAGCGCGATGGCCATGAGGACGGCGACGCCGAAGAACGGGCCGCGCCAGCTGATCGCACCCAGCTCGCCGCCGAGCAGCGGGCCGACGGCGATACCGAGGCCGAGCGCGGTCTCGTACAGGATGATCGCACCGGCGAAGCCGCCGCTGGCGGAGGCGACGATCACGGCCAGTGAGGTCGCGATGAACAGGGCGTTGCCCAGGCCCCAGCCGGCCCGGAAGCCGACGATGCCGTTGATGGAGCCGGAGGCGCCCGCCAGGGCGGCGAAGACGACGATGACGGCCAGGCCTATGACGAGGGTGCGCTTGGCGCCGAACCGGCTGGAGAACCAGCCGACGAACAGCATCGCCACGGCCGTGACGATCAGGTAGCTGCTGAACAGCAGGGAGACCTGGCTCGGCGTGGCGTGCAGGCTCTCGGCCAGGGCGGGCAGGATCGGGTCGACCAGACCGATGCCCATGAACGAGATCACGCAGGCGAACGCCACGGCCCAGACGGCCTTCGGCTGCTTGAACGGGCTGGACGCTTCTCCAGGCGATGTACTCATGACCGCTTCTCTCCAGTGGTCGCGGTGACGGGGACGGTGGAACGAGGGGGGTGGCTCAGGCCGCGCCCGGGAGGCCGAGCGAAGTCGGCCGGGGCACGCGGTCACGGGGTCAGGACTGCGCCCGGCGCTCCTGGACGGTGTGGTGCCGGACGGCGCGGGCCAGGGCCGGGAGCGCGATCCGCACCGCCTCCTGCTCCGGTTCCGTCAGCTCTTCGACCAGCTGCCGCAGGGCGTCGGCGCGTTCGGCCCGCCGCTGCCGGAACACCTCCAGACCGGTGTCGGTGACCGCCACCACCACACCGCGGCCGTCGGTCGCGTCGGCGGTGCGCCGCACCAGCCCGTCCCGCTCCATGCGGGTGACGAGCTGGGTCATGTTCGGCTGGGAGACGTTCTCGGCGCGGGCCAGCTCGGTGAGCCGCTGCGGCCCCTCGCTGCCGAGCCGGCCGAGCGCGGAGGAGGCCGCGGTGCTCAGGCCTCCGGCGGTGGCGCTGCGGCGCACGTACCGGACCAGTTGCTCCACGGCGAGCATCAGCTCCTCGGAGGGCACGGCCGTGGATGCAGAGTCCATAACCCGCTTATGCATAACTACATGATGCATCTACATGTAGCGTGAAGCAAAGGGTTGTGGAGCAAAGACCGAGGCGCCCGGTCGGTCCGCTGTCGCGGTCGGGCCGGGCGCCTCAGGTGTGTGGTGTGTGTGGGTCAGTCCTTGATCTCGCAGATGGGGGCGCCGCTGGTGATGGAGGCGCCGACGTCGGCGGTGAGGCCCTTGATGGTGCCGCTCTTGTGGGCGTTGAGGGGCTGTTCCATCTTCATGGCTTCGAGGACGACGACGAGGTCGCCTTCCTTGACCTCCTGGCCGTCTTCGACGGCGATCTTGACGATGGTGCCCTGCATGGGGGAGGCGAGGGTGTCGCCGGAGGCGACGGGGCCGGACTTCTTGGCGGCGCGGCGTTTGGGCTTGGCGCCGGCGGCGAGGCCGGTGCGGGCCAGGGACATGCCGAGGGAGGAGGGGAGGGAGACTTCCAGGCGTTTGCCGCCGACCTCGACGACGACGGTCTCCCGGCCCGTCTCCTCATCCGCTTCGGTGTCGGCGGGGGTGGTGAAGGGTTTGATGTCGTTGACGAACTCGGTCTCGATCCAGCGGGTGTGGACGGTGAACGGGTCGGTGGAGTCGTCCAGTTCGGGGGCGAAGGCCCGGTCGCGGACGACGGTGCGGTGGAAGGGGATGGCGGTGGCCATGCCTTCGACGTGGAATTCGTCCAGGGCGCGGGCGGCGCGCTGGAGGGCTTCCTTGCGGGTGCGGCCGGTGACGATGAGTTTGGCGAGGAGGGAGTCCCAGGCGGGGCCGATCACGCTGCCGGCTTCGACGCCGGCGTCGAGGCGGACGCCGGGGCCGGTGGGGGCGTCGAAGCGGGTGACGGTGCCGGGGGCGGGGAGGAAGCCGCGGCCGGGGTCTTCGCCGTTGATGCGGAACTCGAAGGAGTGGCCGCGCAGGGCGGGGTCGTCGTAGCCGAGTTCTTCGCCGTCGGCGATGCGGAACATCTCGCGTACGAGGTCGATGCCGGCGACTTCTTCGGTGACGGGGTGTTCGACCTGGAGGCGGGTGTTGACCTCGAGGAAGGAGATGGTGCCGTCCTGGCCGACGAGGAATTCGCAGGTGCCGGCGCCTTCGTAGCGGGCTTCGCGGAGGATGGCCTTGGAGGCGCGGTAGAGCTCGGCGACCTGTTCGTCGGAGAGGAAGGGGGCGGGGGCTTCCTCGACGAGTTTCTGGTGGCGGCGCTGGAGGGAGCAGTCGCGGGTGGAGACGACGACGACGTTGCCGTGTTTGT
>NZ_JBFBEK010000022.1:0-122625 GCF_040683715.1 Streptomyces sp. NPDC093260 | reverse complement strand
TGGAGGGGCAGCGGGTCGCAGGAGGTCACCAGCTCGCGCAGCGGATGCCGGGTGAGGACCTCGGTCACCTCCGGCGTGAGCGCCGCCGCCAGCCGGGAGGCGGCGGGGCGGCTGTCGTCGCGCAGGGCGGCCACGGCGGCCAGCACGGCCTCCCGGCCCCCGTCGTCGGCAGGCACGCCGTCCGCGGCCCGCTCGTGCAGATGGGCGCCCTCCTCCAGCACCAGCTCGGTGTCGATCCCCGCCGGGATCTTGATCTTCGCGTGGTGGCGCCAGGTGGCGACCGGATCGCTCCAGCCCTCCACCGCGTACGTCCAGCGGCCGGGCTCGCCCGCGGTGACGGTGGCGCCCCAGCGGTCGGTGCCGGGAGCCAGCTCCCGCATCGGCGTCCACGGACCCGGACGGCCCTCGGGATCGCGCAGCACGACGTTGGCGGCCACCGCGTCGTGGCCCTCGCGGAACACGGTGGCGGTGATCTCGAACGACTCGCCGGTCACCGCCTTGGCGGGCCGGCGGCCGTGCTGGACGACCGGCCGGACGTCCAGCACGGGGATCCGCCCCACGGCGGTGTCCCCGCTCGCGGCGGCGTCCCGCGGTGAGGGACGCGCGTCGGACGCCCCGGACGCGGCCTGTGGGCCGGCGTCGCGGGGGCGCTTGCTGGTGGTGCCGGGTGGTGCCGGGTGGTGCGTGGCGGGCATGACCGCTCCTGTCCGCGTCAACGAGGGTGTGGGCGGAGATGGGTGGGGAGGTGGGTCCTGCGGGGTCTGTCCGGAGGAACCCGGACGCGTATGTACCTGTGAATGTGCGTGGGGCCGGTCGGGTGTACCGGGGGAGCCTTCCCACCCTGTTCGGGTGAGCATTCCGGCACTTTGTTAACTACTCACGCGTATGTCTGCACACAAGACCGGCCGTCTCCGGCCAGGGGCCGGGCCCGCACCGTTGCTCTGCCACGGCAACCCCCTGTAGCTGCGTAAACGTGTTCGACAAGCCGGTCCCCGCCGTCCGCGGACGCCGGAGACCTGGCCGGATACCTCACCCACCGGTCGCGTACCCCGGACGCGCACCACCACGCACCGCCTCTCGGCCTCGCGAGAATGGCCGGTTCCCGGCGTGCCGGGACGAAGCCGATCAGGTCGCCCGGCCAGCACCGGTGGCGTCGGTCCCAGCGGGGCCCGCACCACGACCGGTACGGTGTTTCGGGTGACGGGGCGCACAGTGCCGTGCGTCCTTCCAGCGAAGCGCAGGGCGTCGTGCGCGCTTTCGGCGAAGCGTGCCGTGCCGTGCGTCCATCAGCGAACGCGCCGAGGTGGAATGTGAAGGCGATCCGTCGGTTCACCGTCCGTCCCGTTCTCCCCGAGCCCCTACGACCGCTCAGCGAGCTGGCCCGCAACCTGCGCTGGTCCTGGCACGCCGAGACGCGTGACCTCTTCCAGTCCGTCGACCCCGAGCGCTGGGCGTCCTCGGGCGGCGACCCGGTACGGCTGCTCGGCAGCGTGCGCCCGGCCCGGCTGGCCGAGCTGGCCGGCGACCGCCGGTTCCTGCGCCGGCTGACCGCCGCCGCCGACGACCTGCACGACTACATGAGCGGCGACCGCTGGTACCAGGAGCAGCCCCCGGGGCTGCCGGCCGCGATCGCCTACTTCTCGCCCGAGTTCGGCATCACCGCCGCCCTGCCGCAGTACTCCGGCGGCCTCGGCATCCTCGCCGGCGACCACCTCAAGGCGGCCAGCGACCTCGGCGCCCCGCTGATCGGCGTCGGCCTGCTCTACCGGCACGGCTACTTCCGCCAGACCCTCTCCCGCGACGGCTGGCAGCAGGAGCACTATCCCGTCCTGGACCCCAACGAGCTGCCCGTCACCCAACTGGCAGAGGCCGACGGCGGGCCGGCCCGGATCTCCCTCGCGCTGCCCCGCGGCCGTTTCCTGCACGCCCGGATCTGGCTGGCCCAGGTCGGCCGCATCCCGCTGCTGCTGCTCGACTCCGATGTGGAGGAGAACGACCTCGGCGAGCGCGGCGTGACCGACCGGCTCTACGGCGGCGGCAGCGAACACCGGCTCCTCCAGGAGATGCTGCTCGGCATAGGAGGGGTGCGGGCGGTGCGGACGTACTGCCGGCTCACCGGGCACCCCGAGCCGGAGGTGTTCCACACCAACGAGGGACACGCCGGGTTCCTCGGGCTGGAGCGGATCGCGGAGCTGGCCGCCGCCGGGCTCGACTTCGACTCCGCACTGGAGTCGGTGCGCGCCGGCACGGTGTTCACCACCCACACCCCCGTCCCGGCCGGCATCGACCGCTTCGACCGGGAACTGGTCGCCCGGCACTTCGGGCCCGAGGCCGAGCTGCCCGGCATCGACGTGCAACGCGTCCTCCAGCTCGGCATGGAGACGTATCCGGGCGGTGAGCCGAACCTGTTCAACATGGCCGTGATGGGCCTCAGGCTCGCGCAGCGCGCCAACGGGGTGTCGCTGCTGCACGGCAAGGTGAGCCGTGAGATGTTCGCCGGGCTGTGGCCCGGGTTCGACGCCGACGAGGTGCCGATCACCTCGGTGACCAACGGGGTGCACGCCCCCACCTGGGTGGCGCCGGAGGTGTTCCGGCTCGGCGCCCGGCAGATCGGGGCGCAGCGCACGGAGGACGCGCTGTCGGTGGGCGGTTCGGACCGCTGGGACTCGGTCGCCGACATCGCGGACGAGGACATCTGGGAGCTGCGCCGGGAGCTGCGCGGTCAGCTGGTGGAGGAGGTGCGGCGGCGGCTGTGGGCGTCCTGGCGGCAGCGCGGCGCGGGCACCGCCGAGCTGGGCTGGGTGGACGGCGTCCTCGATCCCGACGTGCTGACGATCGGCTTCGCCCGCCGGGTGCCGTCGTACAAGCGGCTGACGCTGATGCTGCGCGACCGCGACCGGCTGATGGACCTGCTGCTGCATCCCGAGCGGCCGATCCAGATCGTGGTGGCGGGCAAGGCGCACCCGGCGGACGACGGCGGCAAGCGGCTCATCCAGGAGCTGGTCCGCTTCGCCGACGACCCGCGCGTGCGGCACCGGATCGTCTTCCTGCCGGACTACGGCATGGCGATGGCGCAGAAGCTCTACCACGGCTGCGACGTGTGGCTGAACAACCCGCTGCGGCCGCTGGAGGCGTGCGGCACCTCCGGGATGAAGGCGGCCCTCAACGGCTGCCTCAACCTGTCGGTGCTCGACGGCTGGTGGGACGAGTGGTACCAGCCCGACTTCGGCTGGGCGGTGCCGACCGCGGACGGCGCGGGCACCGATGCCGACCACCGCGACGACGTGGAGGCCGCCGCGCTGTACGACCTGCTGGAGCAGCGGGTGGCGCCCCGCTTCTACGAGCGCGGCCGCACCGGGCTGCCCGACCGCTGGATCGAGATGGTCCGCCGCACCCTGGCCCTGCTCGGCCCGAAGGTGCTGGCCGGGCGGATGGTCCGCGAGTACGTCGAGCGGCTGTACACCCCGGCGGCGCACGCGCACCGCGCGCTCGGCCCGGACGCGGCGCGGGAGCTGGCCGCGTGGAAGGAGCGGGTGCGGGGCGCCTGGCACGAGGTGACCGTGGACCACGTGGAGACCATCGCGGGGCCGCCCACCGCCGAACTCGGCAGCACGCTCGGCCTGCGGGTGCGGGTCGGGCTCGGCAGCCTCGGCCCGGAGGACATCGAGGTGCAGGCGGTCTCCGGCCGGGTCGACGAGGAGGACCGCATCGAGGACGCCACCGCGGTCCCGTTGAAACCGGCGGGCGCCCCCGACGCCGACGGCCGCTGGGTCTACGAGGGCCCGCTCGCCCTGGACCGCACCGGCCCCTACGGCTACACGGTCCGCATCCTCCCCGCCCACCGGCTGCTCGCCTCCGGTGCGGAGATGGGCCTGATGACGGTCCCCTCGGAAGGGGCCACGGAGGAGGCGGGGGTGCTGCTGCGCTGAGCGCGCGCCCCGCGGACCGGGGCCGCCGCGGTGCGGCGGCACTCCGGCCGCGGGGGGCAGGCGCGGCCGCGGGCGTCAGGCGTCCGGGGCCGCGTCCGCGCACAGGTTCCGCAGCACCTTCGCGCAGCGGTGCGCGTAGGCGTGCTGGAAGGCCCGGGTGGCGGGGCCGCCGGCCCGGGCGTACCACTTGGCGGGGCGGCTGAAGGCGTTCACCGTGAGCCAGACCGTGCCGTCGCCGGTGCGGTCCACGACGAAGGACTCCTCGCCGCACTCCGGGTGACCGGGCAGGGTCCCGTAGGCCCAGCCGGCGCGGCGGGACTCCTCGACCGTCCAGACGACGCGGCAGGGCGCCTTGACGACGCCCGCCAGCGTGACGGTGACGTCCACGCCGGGCGCGGCGCGTTCGGCGGCCGTGGTGACGCCGACCCCGAGGGCGCGGTGCATCTCCCAGGTGAGGACGGCCTCGGCGGCGCGCCGGAACACCGCCTCGCCCTCGCCGATGCGGGCGCGCACGAGCATCGGGCGGAAGCCGGGCGGGCAGTGTCCCTGTTCGCGGGTCGCGCCGACCTGCTCGTAGGTGAAGTGGGCCGAAGACATGGGACCCAAGAGTAGGGCGGCACCCGGGGGATTCCGCCTCCCGGGTGCCGCCGCGCGTCGACTACAGCCTGATCAGCTGACGTTCACCGCGGTCCAGGCGGCGGCGACCGCCTTGTACTCGGCGCTGGTCGAGCCGTACAGCGCCGAGGCCGCGCTCAGGGTCGCCGTACGGGCGCTCTTGTAGTTGGTGGTGGAGGTCATGTACGTGGTCAGCGCCTTGTACCAGATCTGCAGCGCCTTGTCCCGGCCGATGCCGGTGACCGCGGCGCCGTTGTACGTCGGCGAGTTGTAGCTGACGCCGTTGATCGTCTTCGCGCCGCTGCCCTCGGACAGCAGGTAGAAGAAGTGGTTGGCGACGCCGGACGAGTAGTGCACGTCCTTGTTCCCCACCGACGAGGACCAGTAGTCGGCGGAGCCGCCGTCCTTGCTGGGCTTGTCCATGTAGCGCAGCGGGGTGCCGTCGCCGTTGATGTCGATCTTCTCGCCGATGAGGTAGTCGCCCTTGTCGGAGGCGTTGTTGGCGTAGAACTCGACGCCGGTGCCGAAGATGTCGCTGGTCGCCTCGTTCAGACCGCCGGACTCGCCGCTGTAGTTGAGGCCCGCGGTGTTGGAGGTGACGCCGTGGCTCATCTCGTGGCCGGCCACGTCCAGCGAGGTCAGCGGGTGGTTGTTGCCCGAGCCGTCGCCGTAGGTCATGCAGAAGCAGCTGTCGTCCCAGAACGCGTTCACGTACGAGTTGCCGTAGTGCACACGCGAGTAGGCGCCGACGCCGTTGTTCTTGATGCCGTTGCGGCCGAAGGTGTTCTTGTAGAAGTCCCAGGTCTCCTGCGCGCCGTAGGCGGCGTCGGCGGCCGCCGTCTGGTCGGTGGAGGAGCTGGAGGCGGCGCCGGTGCCCCACACGTTGTCCGCGTCGGTGAACAGCGAGCCGGTGCCGGAGGTCTTGTGCGCCAGGTTGTACGTCTTGTGGCCGCCGCGCGAGGTGTCGTACAGCTGGTACGTCGAGCCCGACAGGGTGGTGGTGAGGCTGACGGAGCCCGAGTACAGGGTCTTGCCGGTGCCGGTCGCGTTCTCGACGCCCTGGTACTCGAACAGCTTCTTGCCGGTGGCCGCGTCGGTGATGACGTGCAGCTGGTTCGGGGTGCCGTCGTCCTGGAGCCCGCCGACGACCGTCTCGTAGGCCAGCACCGGGGTGCCGTCGCCCGCCCAGATGACCTTGCGGGGCGCCCGGGCGGCGGCGGAGGCGGCCGAGCCGGCGTCCTTGGCCAGGCCCACGGCCTGCTTCTCGGCCTTGGCCGGGGTGACCTTCGGCGTCAGCGAGGCGACCTTGATGGCCGCCTTGACGGCCTTGGTCACTCCCTCGGTCCTGCCCGCCTTGGAGTGGACGATCAGGTCGCCGCCGAGGACGGGCAGACCGGCGTAGGTGCGCTCGTAGCGGGTGTGCAGGGTGCCGTCGGCGTCCTTCACGACGTCCTTGACGACCAGCTTCTCCTGGGCGCCCAGGCCTATGCTCTGCGCCGTCTCGGCCGCGTCGGTCTGCGCCTGCTGGACGAGCGAGGTGCGGGCCGCGGCGGTCAGGTTGGTGGGCGCGGCGGCCAGGGTGGTGGCGTCGGCCGGGACCTGCGCCGAGGCGGTGGTGGTCAGACCGGTGCTGAGCAGGGCGCCGGCGGCGACGGCGGTGGCGACGGCCAGGGTGGTGCGACGCGCGTAGCGGGGAGTCACACGAGCTCCTTTTGTGGGGGAGTCCGCCCGGCGTGGGGTTGCCGGACCGGAACGGGTGTCAGGTTGCTGTGCGGCGGGTGGAGGAAGACTGGCATCTAAGACGCGTACATGTCATGACCCCGAAGTGATGTTGGCCGAAAAATGACGAGAGGGTTCATGTTTCGGCGATGTGAACGGGCGCCGCCCCGGGTGTCCCACCACCGGAACGGCGCCCTGACCTGGGGTCACGTCGGTCTACAAGAGACCTTTACGGGAACGTCAGTTTCCAGCCGTCGATGTAGCCGGTGTCCTGCGGACCCAGGTCCTGGACCTTCAGCTTCCAGGTGCCGTTGGCCGGCTGGGTGGACGCGTTGACCGTGTAGGTCTTGTGCACGTCCGGCGTCGGGTCGTAGCCGCTGCTCTTGAGCCGGTACGTCGTCCCGCTCGGACCCACCAGGTCGATCTGCAGGTCGCCGCTCCAGGTGTGCACGATGTCCACCGTGACCTGGAGGTTGGAGGGCGCGTTGCCGGTGCGCCCGGTGACCGGGATGGACGAGGTGACCGCCGAGCCGTAGTCCGGGATCTGCACGTCGGTGGAGTTCTCGAAGGTGGAGCCGCCGCCGCCCGGGTCGCCGCCGCCGGAGCGCGAGCCGACGTTCACGGCCGCCCAGGCGTCCTGTACCGCCTTGTACTCGGCGCTGGTCGTCCCGTACAGCTCGCCCGCCGCCGCGAGCGTGCCGGTGCGCGCCGAGGCGTAGTTGGTGGTCGAGGTGAACTTCGTGCTCAGCGCCCGGTACCAGATCTGCAGCGCCTTGTCCCGGCCGATGCCGGTGACCGGAAGCCCGTCCGAGGTGGGCGAATTGTAGCTGACGCCGTTGATGACCTTGGCGCCGCTGCCCTCGCTCAGCAGGTAGAAGAAGTGGTTGGCGACGCCGGACGAGTAGTGCACGTCCTTGCTGCCCACGCCCGAGGACCAGGAGTCCGCCGAGGCGCCGTCCTTGCTGGGCTTGTCCATGTAGCGCAGCGGGGTGCCGTCGCCGTTGATGTCGATCTTCTCGCCGATGAGGTAGTCGCCGACGTCCGTGCTGTTGTTGGCGTAGAACTCGACGCCGGTGCCGAAGATGTCGCTGGTCGCCTCGTTCAGACCGCCGGACTCGCCGCTGTAGTTGAGGCCCGCGGTGTTGGAGGTGACGCCGTGGCTCATCTCGTGGCCGGCCACGTCCAGCGAGGTCAGCGGGTCGTTGTTGCCCGAGCCGTCGCCGTAGGTCATGCAGAAGCAGCTGTCGTCCCAGAACGCGTTCACGTACGAGTTGCCGTAGTGCACACGCGAGTAGGCGCCGACGCCGTTGTTCTTGATGCCGTTGCGGCCGAAGGTGTTCTTGTAGAAGTCCCAGGTGACCGCGGCGCCGTAGTGCGCGTCGGCCGCCGCGGTGGCCGCGTTCGACGTGGTGCCGTTGCCCCAGGTGTCGCTGGTCTGGCTGAACAGCGTGCCGGTGCCCGAGGTGCCGTGGTTCAGGTTGTACGTCTTGTGGCCGCCGCGCGCCCCGTCGGTCAGCGTGTAGGACGAACCCGACTGAGTCGTCGTCAGCGAGACCTGGCCGCTGTACTGGGTGTTGCCGACACCGGTCTCGATGCCCTGGTAGCGGAACAGCTCCTTGCCGGTGCTGGCGTCGGTGATGACGTGCAGCTGGTTCGGCGTGCCGTCGTCCTGGAGCCCGCCGATCACCGTCTCGTACGCCAGCACCGGGGTGCCGTTCGCCGCCCAGACCACCTTGCGGGAGGAGGGGGCCACCGAGGTCTTCTGCGCGCCGAGCGCCTGCGCGCTGCGCAGCGCCTGCTTCTCCGCGGTCGCCTTCGGCACGGCCGGGGTGAGGCTGCGCACCCGCACGGCCGCGTTCGTGGCCTTCACGACCCGCTCGGTCCGCCCCGACTTCGCGGTGTCCACGACCAGGTCGCCGCCGAGGACGGGCAGGCCGGCGTAGGTGCGCTCGTAGCGGGTGTGCAGGGTGCCGTCGGCGTCCTTCACGACGTCCTTGACGACCAGCTTCTCCTGCGCGCCGAGGCCGAGGTCCTTGGCCGTGGCCGCCTTGGCGCCGTCGGCGTCGCGTATCAGTTCGGCGCGCTGTGAGGGGGTGAGCTGCACGGCGACGTGCGCCGGGTTCACCTTCCCGGGGTGCTGGGCCGGGGTGGGCGCGGCACTGGCGGCGCCCGACTGGACCGCCGTGGCGACGAGGGCGGCGACACCGGCCAGGGCGACGCCCGCGGCCCGGCGGTGGGTGGTGTGGGAGGTGCGTCTGCGAGAGCTGCTGCTACTCAACACTGACTCCTTCTGCGTGGCCGCGGGTCGCGCGGCCAGGTGGGGAGGTCCGGGCGGGGGGTGAGCCGTCCGGGCAGAACTGCGAAGTGCCGAAGTGCGAGGTGCGTGGAACGCGGTGCGTCGAGCGCCGTGCTTGGTGCGGAGGTGCGTGGCGCCGGGTGCTGGGGTGCGTGCGTGGCGCTGGGGTGTGCCTTGCCGAGGTGCGCGGTGCGGTGCACGGCGCCCGAGGGCGGGGTGCGGGCCGGGCCACAGTCGCGGAACGGTGGGGGGTGCTGTGGTGTGGCTGTGAACGGCCGAGGGGAAGAGTGGCAGGAGGACGCGGTGCTTGTCAGGACCGCGTCATCAACTTGGCTGGAAATCGTTCGTTGTCCGGATGTTCATGTTCGGTATACGGACCGGACGCGGGAACGGCGTGTGCCGCTGCTCCACTTCGCCGCGGCGGGCGGCGCAGCACGGAGCCCCGTCGCACGGCGACGTGCGACAGGGCTCAGGTGTGCGGGGGCCGGACGGCCCGGGACGGTCAGCCGGCGGCGGGGTGCACCGTGGCGAACAGCCCGTGGGCGCGGACGCCGTCCGGCAGGTCCCAGGCGCCTGCGACATGGCCGATCGCCGACGGCGGCACAACCGGCCGTCCGTCCGGTTCGGGGCGCAGCACCCGGCGCAGCCGCAGGGTGGTGCCGTCCGGCGCGGACAGCCGGGTGTCCTCCCCGGTGTCGGCGGCCCCGGCGAAGCCGGCGGGCAGCGGGTCCACGCTGGAGCGGGCGGCGGTGACCTCCCTGTCGGGGGTGTGGCTGACGCTCTGCGCCTGCGCCTCGGCCCGGCCGTCGATCAGCGCCGCCAACTGCGCGACCAGCACCGGGTCCTGGCAGCCGTCGTAGACCCAGCGCCGGCCCAGCACGCCGTGCTCCGTGGTGCCGATCAGGGCCGCCTCGCCGCCGTCGAGCGGGGCGCCGCGGTAGGTGAGCGGCACCAGGTACGCGGCCGGGTGCGGCCCGGCCAAGTCGGCGGCCACCATGAACTCGATCCCGACCTCGCCCTCCGGGTCGTCCAGCCGGAAACCGCCCGCCTTGGCCAACTCCGGGGCGCCGGCGCCCCCCTGGTACCAGGGGCGGGTGGGGAGCCAGCCGGTGAGCAGCTCCAGCTTGGTCGGCTCGAGGGTGGTGCGGTGGATGACGGCCATGCCTGCGGGTCTCCTCGGGTGACTCGGTGCGGGTGCTCACACCCTCGCACCTCGCCGGCGGACGCCGCGCGGCATTACCGCAGCGCGGCGGCCACCAGGTCCCGCAGCTGCCCGGCCGGCACGCCCCCGCCGTTCACCAGGCGGTCGAAGACCAGGCCGTCCACGCAGGTCAACAGGGTGACGGTACGTCCCGCGGGGTCGGTCACGCCCTGGGCGGCGAGGAAGGCGCGCACGGCGTCGCGGGCCGGGGCCGACGAGAGCGCGGGGGGCGGCACCGGCGCCGGCACGGGGGACGGCGCCGGCGCCGGCGCCGGCGCGGGGGGCGGGGATGGGGAGGGTCCGGCCGCAGCGCCTGCGCGGCGGGGCGGTGGCAGCCGTCCGGCCGGAGCGATGCCCGTGCGGCAGGACGCCGGCGGAGGGCCGCTGCGGGCGTCCGGCGGGCGGGAGGTCCTGGAGGCCGATCTCGTCGTGGCCGCCGACGGTGTCAACAGCCGTCTGCGCGCCCGTCTGTTCCCGGGCCACCCGGGCCCCGCCCACAGCGGCTCCACCGTCCTGCGCGCCCTCACCGAGGGGCCGGTCGACGTGGACGGCGACTTCGCGCTCACCTGGGGCGGGGAAGCGGAATTCGGCCACATCCTCTTCCGCGACGGCCGGGCCGAGTGGCACGCGGTGCTCAACTCGCCGCCCGGCGTGCGGTACGCCGACCCACTCGCCGTACTGCGCCGCCGGTTCGCCGGCTGGCACGAGCCGACCCCCGCGCTGCTGGCGGCCACCCGGCCCGAGGCCGTCCTGCACCACGACACCCACGAACTGCGCACGTCGCTGCCGTCCTACGCCGTCGGCCGGACGGCCCTCCTCGGCGACGCGGCGCACGCCATGACGCCGAACCTCGGGCAGGGCGCCTGCCAGGCGCTGGAGGACGCGGTCACACTCGCGCACACGCTGGCCCACGAACCGGGCGTCGACCCCGCGCTGGCCCGTTACGACGCGCTGCGCCGCCCGCGCAGCCAGTCCGTCGCCCGCGCGGCGCGCCAGGCCGGGCGCATGGGCCAGAGCCTGACCCGCCCCCTGGCCATCGCGGCCCGCAACACGGCCCTGCGCCTGGCCGCGGCCGGAGCGGCCCAGCAGGCGATCCTCCGGCACGCGAGGTGGGTCCCGCCGGCGCTGCCCTGACCCGCCCGCCCGAGCCGGCCGGGTCCGGGCGCGTCGGCTCGGGTCACGGTGTCGTCGGCCTCTCGCCTTCGGGGCCGGGCTCGGCGAAGCCGCCCGGCGGGACCGCCGCTCACACCCCGCCTGACCACCCGCTCAGCTCCCGGCGGGGCCCCCGGAGGAAGCGGCGCCCTCCCTGGCCGAAACGGCCCCGCTTCCGGCCGAGTCGCCACCGCTTCGGACCGGGCCGGGAGCGCTCCCGGCCGAATCGGCAGCGCTCCCGGCCGGACTCGCACCGCCCCCGGCCGGGCGGCCCCCATCGCCTCCGGCGGAGTCTCCGTCGTCCCCGTGCCACGTGCGCCACAGCGCCGCGTACGCGCCGTCGGCCGCCACCAGTTCCTCGTGGGTGCCGAGTTCGGTCAGGCGGCCGGACTCCATGACTGCCACCCGGTCCGCGTCGTGGGCGGTGTGCAGGCGGTGGGCGACGGCGATGACCGTGCGGCCCTTGAGCACGGCGGCCAGGGCGCGTTCGGTGTGGCGGGCCGTCGCCGGGTCCAGCAGCGCCGTCGCCTCGTCCAGGACGAGCGTGTGCGGATCGGCCAGCACCACCCGCGCCAGCGCCAGTTGCTGCGCCCGCGAGCCGTCCGTACGGCCGCCCTCCGCCCCCAGCTCGGTGTCCAGACCGGACTCCAGCTCCCGTACCCACCCGTCCGCGCCCACGGCGGCCAGCGCCGCCCACAACTGCGCGTCGGAGGCGGCCGGTTCGGCGATGCGAAGATTGTCGCGGACCGTGCCCAGGAAGACGTGGTGCTCCTGGGTGACGAGGACGACCTGGCGGCGCAGCCGCTCGGGTTCCAGGTCCGCGATCGGCACGCCGCCCACCGTCACCGACCCCGCGGTCGGCGCGTCCACGCCCGCCAGGAGCCGGCTCAGCGTGGTCTTGCCCGCGCCGGACGGCCCCACCACGGCGAGCCGTTCCCCGGGCCGCACCGTCAGATCGACCCCGGCCAGCACCTCGCCGCCGCGCTCGTAGGCGTAGCGCGCCCCCACCACGTCGATCCGGTCGTCCGCCGGGACGGGCGAACCGGCCGCCCCGGCCGACGGCAGCGCGCGGGCCACGCCCTCCACGCGGGCGAACGAGGCCCCGCTGCTCTGGAGTTGCTCCACCTGCATCAGGATCTGGTCCAACGGCTCGGTCAACTGCCGCAGATACAGGGCGGCGGCCACCACCGCGCCCAGGGACACCGCGCCCCGCGCGTGCAGGAACCCGCCCAGCAGCAGTACCCCGGCCACCGGGAGGGCGTAGGACACGTCCACCGCCGGGAAGAACACACTGCGCAGGAACAGGGTGTGCAGCCGGGTGCGGCGGGCCTCGTCCAGCGCGTGCCGGCTCGCCGTGACCCGCCGCCCGGCCAGCCCGAACGCCTCCACCGTACGGGCCCCGGCGGCCGTCGCCGCGAGGATCTCCGCGACTTCGGAGGTGGCCGCGCCCTCGGCGAGGTAGGCGGTCCGCGCCCGGCGCAGGTACCAGCGCAGCGCCAGCCAGATCGGTGTCAGCGTCAGCACGCCGACGGCTCCCAGCAGCGGGTCGATCACGAACACCGCGACCAGCACGGCGAGCGCCTGCATCCCGCACACCAGCAGCTCGGGCCCCGCGTCGCGCAGGGTGGTGCCGACGGTCGACACGTCGGCGGTGCCGCGCGTGGTGAGGTCGCCGGTGCCGGCCCGCTCCACGACCGAGGCGGGCAGCGCCAGCGCCCGGTCCACGAACTCCTCCCGCACCCGGGCGAGGGTGCGTTCGCCGAACCGGTGGCCCAGGTAGCGGGCGTAGCGGGCCAGCAGCAACTGGGCCAGCGCGCACATGAGGATGGCGAGCGCCATCCGGTCCACGCCGTCCGTGCCGCCGCCCGCCCGGACGTGGTCGACGATCCGGCCCAGCAGCCACGGCCCGGCCAGGCCCGCCCCGGCGGCGAGCACGTTCAGCAGCAGGACGGCGGTGAAGGCCCGCCCGTCGGCCCGCACCAGCCGCCCCGCGGCCCGCCGCACCTCCCGGACCCCGGCGACCGGCAACCGTCCCTGCGCCAGGCCGCCGCTGTCACCGCCCGGCCCCCGCTTCCCGCCCTTCCCCGTCACCGGACCGCCTCTCGTGTGTCCGGCGCCTCGCCGGGCCGTGCCCCGGCGCCGTGCGTCTCGGTGTCCCGGGCCACCAGGTCCCGGTAGGCCGGGTCGCGGGCGAGCAGGTCGCGGTGTGCGCCGCTCGCCGTGACCTTGCCGTCGACCAGGTGGTGCACGAGGTCGGCGCGGTCCAGGACCAGCGGCGAGGTGGTGGTCACCAGCGTCGTACGGCCGGCCCGGGCCGCGTACAGCCGGTCGGCGACGGCCGCCTCGGTGTGCGCGTCGAGCGCCGAGGTCGGCTCGACCGCCAGGAGCACCTCCGGGTCGGCCAGCAGCGCCCGCGCCAGCCGCACCCGTTGCCGCTGACCGCCCGACAGGCTGCGCCCCTGCGCGGCCACCGGCGAGTCCAGCCCGTCCGGCAGGCCGCGTACGACGTCCTCGGCGACGGCCGCGTGCAGCGCCCGCACGATCTCCGCCTCCGTGTGGTCCGCCCGCCCCGACAGCAGTTCCCGCAGGGCGCCCGCGAACAGGTCGGCCTCGTTGTCCGCGACCAGGACGCGTGCGCGCACCTCGCGCAGCCGGATCTCGTCCAGGCGCCGTCCGCCCCAGGTGACGTCGGACGGCTCGTACCGGCCGAGCCGGTCCACGACCGCCGCCGCGTCCGCCGGGCGGGCGCACACCAGCGCCGTCAGCCGCCCCGGCGGCACCCGCACGCCCGAGTCCGGATCGTGCAGCACGGACGGTTCGGCCGGCCCGTCGAGGACGCCGGTGTCCGCCTCCGGCTCCACCCGCAGCAGCCGTACGACCCGGCGGGCGGCCACCACGCCGCGGCTGAGGTCGTAGCCCATCTCCACCAGGAAGGCCACCGGGCCGACCAGGACCGCGGTCCAGCCGTACACCGACACCAGCTCGCCCACGGTCAGCTCGCCCCGGGCGGCCAGCCGGGCGGCCAGCCAGGTCACCACCGCGAGGAACAGCGTCGGCAGGCCCACCCCGAGCGCCTGCATCCAGCTGGTGACCGCGCCGACCCGGTAGCCCTGTGCGCGCAGCCGCTGCGAGTCCCGGCGGAAGGCGTCCGCGAACAGGTCCTTGCCGCCCAAGCCGTTGAGGACGCGCAGCCCGCCCGCGAGGTCGCCGATCCGGGCGGTCAGCACGCCCTGCCGCTCCCGGTACTCGCCCTCGGCGCCCTGCAACCGCCGCATCAGCGGCCCGACCAGTACCGCGATCAACGGCAGCCCCAGCAGCACCACCACCGCCAGCACCGGCGAGACCGCCAGCAGCAGCCCCGCCACCACCACGTACACGACGACCGAGCCGACGCCCGGCCCGATGACGGTGAGCGCCCTGCTGACGGTCTGCACGTCGCCCACGCCGATCGTGACGACCTCACCGGCCCCCACCCGGCGCGGCAGCGCCGCGCCGAGCCGCGCCACGTGGTCCACGACCACCTTGACCGTGCGGAAGTTGGCGTCCATCCGCACCCGGGTCATCGTGCGGTGCCGCATGATGGACACCCAGGAGTTGACCGCGCCGACCACCACCAGCGCGGCCGTCCAGCCGGCCAGCGCCGCCGTGTCGCCGCGCTGGAGTCCGTCGTCCACCGCCCGCGCCATCAGGTACGGCGTCGTCGCCAGCAGCACCATCCATGTGCTCGCCAGGACCGCTCCGGCCACCGAGCGGCCCGGCTGGCGCAGCGCCAGCCACGCCAGGTAGTGCCACCCGCCGCGCCGGTCCGGCGTCCCCGGGTCCTCGTACGCGTCGATCACGCTTCCCCCGATCCCCGCCGTAGCGCCGTCCGCATTCCGCCGTCCGCCGCTCAGGCGAGACTGTCGCGCCAGGCCCGGTGCAGTGCGGCGAAGCGGCCCGTCCCGGCGATCAGTTCGGCCGGGCGGCCGTCCTCCACGATCCGGCCGCGCTCCATCACCAGCACCCGGTCGGCGATCTCCACGGTGGACAGCCGGTGCGCGATCACCACCGCCGTACGGCCCCGCAGCACCGTGGCCATCGCGCGCTGCACCGCCTGCTCGCCCGGTACGTCCAGCGAGCTGGTCGCCTCGTCGAGGATCAGTACGGCCGGATCCGCAAGCAACGCCCTTGCGAACGCGACCAGTTGGCGCTGCCCGGCCGAGATGCGGCCGCCGCGCTTGCGGACGTCCGTGTCGTAGCCGTCGGGCAGGGCGCTGATGAAGTCATGGGCGCCGATCGCCTTCGCGGCGGCCTCGATCTCCGTGCGGCTCGCCTCCGTTCGGCCGATGGCGATGTTGTCGGCGACCGTGCCCGAGAACAGGAACGCCTCCTGGGTCACCATCACCACCCCGCGCCGCAGTTCGGGCAGGGCCAGCTCGCGCAGGTCCACGCCGTCCAGCAGCACCCGCCCGGCGGTGGGGTCGTAGAAGCGGGCCAGCAGCTTGGCCAGGGTGGACTTGCCGGCGCCGGTGGAGCCGACCACGGCGACGGTCTGCCCGGCCGGAAGGGTCAGGTCGAACCGGGGCAGCACCTCGCCGCCGGTGCGGTACCCGAAGCCGACCGCGTCGAACACCACCTCACGGCCCGGCAGTCCGGACGTGAGCGGGGGCAGCGAACGCGGCGCGGACGGCTCCGGCACCGACGGCGTCTGCGCCAGCAGGCCCGCGATCTTCTCCAGGGACGCGGCCGCCGACTGGTAGGAGTTGAGGAACATGCCGAGGCGGTCGATCGGGTCGTACAGCCGCCGCAGGTACAGCACCGCCGCCGCCAGCACGCCCAGCTCCAGCGAACCGTCCGTCACCCGGTACGCGCCCCACAGCACCATCGCCGCGACCGCCGTGTTCGCCACCAGCCGGGAGCCGACCACATAGCGGGCCATCTCCAGCAGCGCGTCGCCGTTGGCGCGTTCGTGACGGCGGTTGAGGACCGCGAAGTCGGCGTCGTTGACGGCCTCGCGCCGGAACGCCCGCACCGGCCGGATGCCGTTCATCGTCTCCACGAACTTCACGATCACGGCGGCGATCGCCGTGGACCGCTCCCCGTACACCCTGACCGCGCGCCGCTGGTAGAGCCGCACCAGCACGTACAGCGGCACGAACGAGGCCACCGCGACCGCGCCGATGCCGAGGTCCAGCCACAGCAGCATCGCCGAGATGTAGACGAACGACAGGACGACCGTGATCAGCTCCTGGAGCCCCTCGCTCAGCAGCTCCCGCAGCGACTCCACGTCCGTGGTGGAACGCGAGATGAGCCGGCCCGAGGTGTAGCGCTCGTGGAAGTCGACGCTCAGCGCCTGGGCGTGCCGGAAGATCCGGCCGCGCAGATCCAGCAGCACGTCCTGGTTCACCCGGGCCGCGCCCACGATGAACGCCCACTGGAACGCGCCGGAGGCCAGCGCGCACAGCAGATAGCCGACGGCCACCGCGATCAGCGGCCCGTTCTCGTGCGCGCGCAGCGCCGGTACGGCGGTGTCGATCGCGTACGCCACCAGCAGCGGGCCCGCCTGCGCCGCCGCCTGCTGGAGCAGCAGCAGGAGCGTCGTCCCGGCGACGCGGGACTTCATCGGGGCGAGCAGCGAACGCAGCAGCGCGGCCGTGGCGCCCGGGGGAGTGGGCAGGACGTCCCGGTCGAAGGGGTCGCCGGAGTCCTTCGGGCGCGGCGGTTCGTCCGTCTCGTCCTCGGCGGCGGGGACGGGCGCGGTGGAAGCCGTCATCGGTCCTGGTCCTCCTCGGTCGGCTCGGACGGCGTCGTGCCGCCCGCCATCAGATGGGCGTACTCGGGGTGGGTGCGCAGGAGTTCCTGGTGGGTGCCGACGGCGGCGATCCGGCCGCCGGAGAGAAGGGCGACGCGGTCGGCCAGCAGCACCGTGGAGGGGCGGTGCGCCACGATCAGGGCGGTGGTGTCGGCGAGGACCCGGCGCAGCGCGGCCTCCACGGCGGCCTCCGTGTGCACGTCCAGGGCGGACAGCGGGTCGTCCAGGACGAGGAAGCGGGGGCGGCCGACGACCGCGCGGGCCAGGGCGAGGCGCTGGCGCTGGCCGCCGGACAGGCTCAGGCCCTGCTCGCCGACCTGGGTGCCGGTGCCCTGCGGGAGCGCGTGCGCGAAGTCGGCCTGCGCGACGGCGAGGGCGCGGTCCAGGTCGGCCGCGCCCGCGGTGTGCGGGGCGCCCATCAGGACGTTCTCGCCGACGCTGGCCGAGAACAGGGTGGGTTCCTCGAAGGCGACGGCGACCAGGGAGCGCAGGCGGTCGCGGTCCATGGCGGTGATGTCCTCGCCGTCGAGGGTGATGCGGCCGGAGGTGATCTCGTGCAGGCGGGGGACGAGGGCGGTGAGGGTGGTCTTGCCGCTGCCGGTCGCGCCGACGAGGGCGACGGATTCGCCGGGGCGGACGTGCAGGTCGACTCCGTCGAGGAGGGGTGGGGAGTCGGGACTCGCGTCGGGGTAACGGAAGCGGACGTTCTCGAACCGCAGCCCGCGCTCGGTGACGCCGCGGCCGGCCGGCCCGGTCGTCCTGCGGGCCGTCGCGCCTGCCCCGGTGCCCGACGCCGTCGACCCGCGGTCACCAGGAACCGCCGGTTCCTCCGGCTCCGCGTCCATCACCTCGAAGTACCGTTCCGTGGCCGTCGCCGCCTCCTGGCTCATCGCCAGGAGGAAGCCGATCGACTCCACCGGCCACCGCAGCGCCAGCGCCGTGGACAGGAACGCGACCAGCGTCCCCGCCGACAGCGCGTCGTCGGCCACCCGCGTCGCGCCCACCACCAGCGTCGCCCCGATGGCCACCTCGGGCAGCGCCATGATGACGGCCCAGATCGTCGCCAGCAGCCGCGCCTTGCCCAGCTCCGTGCCGCGCAGGGTCTTCGACAGCTCGCGGAACGCCCGCGCCTGGCTGCGGTGCCGGCCGAACCCCTTGATGACGCGGATGCCGAGGACGCTCTCCTCCACCACCGTCGTCAGATCGCCGACCTGGTCCTGCGCGAGCCGCGCCACATGCGCGTACCGCTTCTCGAAGTACGCGCTGAGCGCGATCAGCGGCACGGCCGGTGCCAGCATCACCAGCCCCAGCGTCCAGTCCTGGACCAGCATGATCGCCAGGCCCACCAGGATGGTCACGCTGTTGACCAGCAGGAAGGTCAGTGGGAAGGCGAGGAACATGCGCAGCAGCATCAGGTCGGTGGTGCCGCGCGAGAGCAACTGGCCCGAGGCCCACCGATCGTGGAAGGCGACCGGGAGGCGCTGCAGGTGCCGGTAGAGGGCCGCCCGCATGTCCGCCTCGACCCGCGACAGCGGCCGGGCCACCAGCCACCGCCGCAGCCCGAACAGCACCGCCTCGGCGAGACCCAGCACCAGCACGCACAGCGCGCCGAGCCAGACGCCCCCGGTGTCCCGGTCGGCGACCGGCCCGTCCACCAGCCACTTCAGGACCAGCGGGATCACCAGCCCCACACAGGAGGCGACGATCGCGACGGCCGCGGCGACGGCCAGCCGGGCGCGCACCGGGCGCACGTACGGCCACAGGCGCAGCAGGGCCCGCACGGCCGAGCGGCCGGCGTGGGCGTCGCCGCCGGGGCGCTGTCCGGCGTCCGCAGGGCGCTGTCCGGCGCTCGCGGGGGTGTCCCCGGCGCCTTCCTCGGTGGTCTCCCCGGCGGGAGTGGGTGTCGTGGGCATCAGGAGCGAGCGTACGGATCGGCACTGACATCGCCCACCGAGTTTTGGCCGGACCGTGGTCCGTCCCTGGTCCTACGACCTGCGCGTTCGGCCGTCCGGGGGAGGGTTCGCCCGGTCCCGTCGTAGCGCGGCATCAACCGATCGGCTGATGCCGCTTCGAGCGCGTCGGGCGATGTGCGGGCGGGGTGCGCGCCGGGATTCTGGGGCCATGTCAGTCATCGAAGTCAGCGAACTGCGCAAGTCGTACGACGGCCGGGCCGTCGTGGACGGCGTCTCGTTCTCCGTCGAGGAGGGCGAGATCTTCGGCGTCCTGGGGCCGAACGGAGCCGGGAAGACCACCACCGTGGAGTGCGTCGAAGGGCTGCGCGTCCCCGACGCGGGCCGGGTCCGGGTGACCGGCCTGGACCCGGTCGCCGACCACGAGCAGGTGGCCCGTGTCCTCGGCGCCCAGCTCCAGCAGAGCGAGCTCCAGTCCAAGCTCACCGTCCGCGAGGCACTGGAGCTGTACGCCTCCTTCTACCCGCACCCGGCGGACTGGCGGCCCCTCGCCGAACGCCTCGGTCTGACCGACAGGCTGACCACCCGCTTCGGCAAGCTGTCCGGCGGGCAGCAGCAGCGCCTGTTCATCGCGCTCGCCCTCATCGGTAACCCCCGGGTCGTCGTCCTGGACGAGCTGACCACCGGACTCGACCCGCGCGCCCGACGCGACACCTGGCAGCTGATCGAGGACGTCCGCGCCGGCGGGGTCACCGTGCTGCTGGTCACGCACTTCATGGAGGAGGCGCAGCGGCTGTGCGACCGGATCGCGGTCATCGACAAGGGCAGGATCGCCGCGCTGGACACCCCGCAGGGCCTGATCCGCCGCTCGGCCGGGGCCACCGTGATCAGCTTCACGCCGTCCGCGCCGCTGGACGGACACGACCTGAACGCGCTGCCGGAGGTGGCCTCGGTGGCGTACAAGGACGGGCGGGTCACGCTCTCGGGCACCGACGCCACCGTCAACGCCGTGATCACCCTCCTCGCCCGCCACCACGTCACCGCCCGACAGCTCCGCGTCAGCGACGCCACGCTCGACGACGCGTTCCTGGACCTCACGGAGGCCGCCGCATGAACACCCCGGTCGTCGACGGCGCCGTGCTGCGCACCGAGATCCGCCTCTTCGGCCGCGAGCCGGGCGCGATCTTCTGGATCCTGCTCTTCCCGACCCTGCTGCTGGTGATCCTCGGCTCCATCCCGTCCTTCCGGGATCCCGACGACTCGCTCGGCGGCCTGAGGCTCGTCGACACGTACGTACCGATCACCGTGCTGCTCGGCATGATCCTCGGCGGGCTCCAGGGCATGCCGCAGGTCCTCACCGGCTACCGCGAGCGCGGCATCCTGCGCCGGATGTCCACCACCCCGGTCAGGCCCATCGCCCTGCTCACCGCCCACATGGTGGTCTTCGCGGGCGCGGCCCTGGTCTCCGCGCTGCTCGCCCTGCTCGTCGGCCGGCTCGCCTTCCACGTGCGGCTGCCCGAGCGGCCCTTCGGGTACGCCGTCGCCCTGGTGCTGGCGGTGCTGGCCGCCCTCGCGCTGGGCTCGGTGGTCTCCGCGCTGTCGCGCACCACGAAGATCGCGGGCGCGGTCGGCAGCGCGGTGCTCTTCCCGATGATGTTCTGCGCGGGCCTGTGGGTGCCGGTGCAGGCCATGCCCCACCTGATGGCCCGGATCGTCGGCTGCACGCCCTTCGGGGCCGCCGCGCAGGCACTCGGCCAGGCCGCCGGGGGCGACTGGCCGGGCTGGACCCACCTCGGCGTGCTCGCCGCCTGGACGGTGCTGCTCACCGCCGGGGCCGCGCGCTGGTTCCGCTGGGAGTGAACCGGCCGTGCCGGACACTGGGTCCATGACGAACGCCGAGTGGGCGCCGCTGCGGGTCGGCTTCGCCGCCTGGGGACCGTACGGACTGCTGGCCGTGGGGGTGCTGACGGCGGCCGGTTCGGCCGGCGTGGTCGGCATGTCCGGGAGCGAGATGTACCTGTCCGCCGCCCTGGTGGCCGCGGCCCTGGCGCTGGAGCTGGGACGGCCGTGGGCGCTGCGTCACCGGCCGCCGCGGGGCCGCGCGTCCGTCTGCCTCTACTTCCTGCGCTGGGCGTTCGGATTCGTCCTCACCTGGCTCAACCCCTTCTTCGCCTTCTACGCCGTCATCGGCTACTACACGGCCACCGTGCAACTGCCCCGCCGCCTGGTGCTGCCCGGTCTGGGCCTGACCGCCGTCACCATGGCGGGCAGCGAGATCGGCGGTATGCCGCCCCGCGGCACGGTCGCCTGGTCCGGCTTCGTCGTGGTGCTCGGCGTCAACATCGCCATCGTCTCGCTGTTCACGCGCTTCGCCGACCAGGAGCAGCGCCGTGCCGTCGCCCAGGCCGAGACCATCGCCGAGCTGGAACGCACCAACACGGCCCTCCAGCAGGCCCTGGACGAGAACGCGGCCCTGCACGCACAGCTCCTCGTCCAGGCCCGCGAGGCCGGGGTCGCCGACGAGCGGCGGCGGCTGGCCGCCGAGATCCACGACACCCTCGCCCAGGGGCTGACCGGGATCATCGCCCAGCTCCAGGTCGTCTCGGGCGCCCCCGATCTGACCACCGCCCGCACCCATCTGGAGCGGGCCTCGGTCCTCGCCCGGCACAGCCTCGGCGAGGCCCGCCGCTCGGTGCACAACCTCGCCCCCGTCGAACTGGAGGACACCGGACTGCCCGAGGCGCTGAAGTCCACGGTCGCCGCGTGGGGCGAGCGCACCGGAGTACGCGCCGACTTCACCGTCACCGGCACCGCCGAGCAGCTCCACGACGAGGTGTCCGCCACGCTGCTGCGCATCGCGCAGGAGGCCCTGTCCAACGCCGCCCGGCACGCCCGCGCCGCCCGGGTCGGGGTCACCCTGTCCTACCTGGGCGACGAGGTGATCCTCGACATCCGCGACGACGGCGCGGGCTTCGACCCGGCCGCCGTGCCCGCCCGCACCCGCGCCGGCGGCTTCGGTCTGGCCGGAATGCGCGCCCGAGCCGAGCGCATCGCCGGGTCGGTGACCGTCGAGTCGGAGCCGGGGCAGGGAACGGCGGTCTCCGCTCGCGTACCGTTGGTGCGCCATGACCGATGACACGACCGTCTCCCTGCTGATCGTCGACGACCATCCCGTGGTGCGGGACGGTCTGCGCGGCATGTTCGAGTCCGCGCCCGGCTTCACCGTCCTCGCCGAGGCCGCCGACGGCGTGGAGGCCGTCGCGAAGGCCGCGGCGCTCGACCCGGACGTGATCCTGATGGACCTGCGGATGCCGGGCGGCGCGGGCGTGGACGCGATCCGCGAGCTGACCCGGCGCGGCGCCCGCGCGAGGGTGCTGGTCCTGACGACGTACGACACCGACTCCGACACCCTGCCGGCCATCGAGGCGGGCGCGACCGGCTACCTCCTGAAGGACGCCCCGCGCGACGAGCTGTTCACCGCCGTGCGCGCCGCCGCCGAGGGCCGTACGGTCCTCTCCCCGGCCGTGGCCTCCCGGCTGGTCTCCGCCGTCCGCGCCCCGGCCCCCGGCAACGAGCCGCTGTCGGCCCGCGAGCGCGAGGTGCTGGTCCTGGTCGCCCGCGGCACCTCCAACCGGGAGATCGCCCGCGAACTGTTCATCAGCGAGGCCACCGTGAAGACCCACCTCACCCACCTGTACGCCAAGCTCGGCGTCAACGACCGGGCGGCGGCGGTGGCGGTCGCCTACGACCGGGGCATCCTCGGCTGAGCCCCAGGCCCGGCGGGTGCGTGCCGCCCGAGGTCAGCCGGCCACCCGCAGCAGCAGCACCGAGCGGGCCGGCACCGTGATCGAGGCGCCCGCCCGGTGCACGACGCCCGGCGCCTCGGCCTGCTCCTCCAGCGAGGTGTCCACCACCACCTCGTAGCGCTCCGCCCACGGAGCCCCCGGCAGGACGAAGCCGACCGGGCGGTCCCCGGCGTGCAGGACGGCCAGGAAGCTCTCGTCCAGCACCGGCGCGCCCCGCTCGTCGCGGCCCGGGATGTCCCGCCCCGACAGATACATGCCGAGGGTGGCCGCCGGGGCGTACCAGTCCTCCTCGGTCATCTCCGCCCCGCGCGCGGTGAACCACGCCAGGTCGCGCAGCCCGTCCGACGAGTGGGCGCTGCCCGAGAAGAACGCCCGGCGCCGCAGCACCGGATGGCGGCGGCGCAGCCCGATCAGCCGGGCCGTCAGGTCGAACAGCGCCCGCCACCCGGGATCGTCCAGCAGGGACCAGTCCAGCCAGCCGGTCTCGTTGTCCTGGCAGTAGGCGTTGTTGTTCCCGTGCTGGGTACGGCCCATCTCGTCGCCGGCCACCAGCATCGGCACCCCCGTGGACAGCAGCAGCGTGGTGAGCAGGTTGCGCAGCTGGCGGCGGCGCAGCGCCCGTATCCCCTCGTCGGCGGTCTCGCCCTCCGCGCCGCAGTTCCAGGACCGGTTGTCGTCGGTGCCGTCCCGGTTGCCCTCGCCGTTGGCCTCGTTGTGCTTGCGGTCGTAGCTGACCAGGTCGCGCAGGGTGAAACCGTCGTGCGCGGTGACGAAGTTGACGGAGGCGTACGGCCGCCGGCCGCCCCAGGCGTACAGGTCGCTGGAGCCGGACAGCCGGTAGCCCATCTCCCGCACGTCCGGCAGCGCGTGCCGCCAGAAGTCCCGTACGGCGTCGCGGTAGCGGTCGTTCCACTCCGCCCACAGCGGCGGGAACGCGCCCACCTGGTAGCCGCCCGCGCCCACGTCCCACGGCTCGGCGATCAGCTTGACCCGGCGCAGCACCGGGTCCTGGGCGATCACCGCGAGGAACGGGGAGAGCATGTCCACGTCGTGCATGGAGCGGGCCAGCGCGGCTGCCAGGTCGAACCGGAAGCCGTCCACGCCCATCTCGGTCACCCAGTAGCGCAACGAGTCGGTGATCAGGCGCAGCACGTGCGGCTGGACGACGTGCAGGGTGTTGCCGCAGCCGGTGTAGTCGGCGTAGCGGCGGGCGTCGGCCTGGAGGCGGTAGTAGCGCTGGTTGTCGATGCCTTTCAGGGACAGCGTCGGGCCGTACTCGCCGGCCTCCGCGGTGTGGTTGTAGACCACGTCGAGGACGACCTCGATGCCGGCCGCGTGCAGCGCCCGCACCATCCGCTTGAACTCGCCCACCTGCTGTCCGGCGGTGCCGGCGGCCGCGTAGGCGGCGTGCGGGGCGAAGTAGCCGATGGAGTTGTAGCCCCAGTGGTTGCGCAGGCCGCGCCTGAGCAGGTGGTCCTCGTGGGCGAACTGGTGCACCGGCAGCAGTTCCACCGCCGTCACGCCGAGCCGCGTCAGGTGCTCGATCGCGGCCGGGTGGGCGAGCCCGGCGTACGTCCCCCGCAGCTCCTCGGGGATGCCGGGGTGGCGCATGGTGAAGCCGCGCACGTGCAGCTCGTAGATGACCGAGTCCGCCCACGGCGTCTTGGGGCGGCGGTCGTCCGACCAGTCGTCGTCATCGTGCACGACGACGCCCTTGGGCACGTACGGCGCCGAGTCGCGGTCGTCGCGCACCGTGTCGGCGACGTGCTGGTCCGGCCAGTCGCGGACGTGCCCGTAGACCTCGGGCGGCAGCCGGAACGCGCCGTCCACCGCGCGCGCGTACGGGTCGAGGAGCAGCTTGGCCGGGTTCCAGCGGGCGCCGGTCCACGGGTCCCAGCGGCCGTGCACCCGGTAGCCGTAGCGCTGCCCCGGCAGCACGCCCGGCACGAAGCCGTGCCATATCTCGTGCGTCAGTTCGGTCAGCCGGGTGCGGGTCTCCTTGCCGGCCTCGTCGAACAGGCACAGCTCGACCGCCTCCGCGCCGCCGGCCCACAGCGCGAAGTTGGTGCCCGCGACCCCGTCCGGTCCGATCCGGAACCGGGCGCCCAGCGGCGTGGACGCCCCCGGCCACACGGGCACGGGCGGCGCCGCCGGGGCGACGCGCCGCCCTCCGGCCACGGCGACGGCGGCGGACGCGGGAGCCACGACGGCGCGGCGGCCGGCGCGCCCGTTCGTGTCCGACCGCCCACGGCCGCCGCCCGCGAGGCGGTGCCGGTCCTCGGCGGGCTGCGCGTGACCGCCGCCCCCGAGACCATGCCCGTCCTCGGCGGGCCGCGCCTGCCCGGCGGCCCGCCTGTCCGGCCGTGCGTTCTCGGGGCTGTGTCCGGGGTCGCCGCCCGTGGGGCCGCGCTCGCCCGGCCGCCCGTCCTCGGGCGTCTGTCTGTCGCGGGGCACCCGCCCGTTGCCGCCCGGCCGGCCGTCCTCGGTCGCGCGCCCGCCCGGCCCGCCGTCCTCCGTGGCCTGTCTGCCCGTGGGCACCCGGCCGTTCCCGGCCGGCTCCCCGTCCTCGGTCGCGGACCCGTCCGCGGGCACCGACCCGGAGGCGTCCGGGCGACCGGCATCGGGCGGCGGGCCGTCCTCGGCCGGGTGGTCGGCGTCGGGCGGCTGACGGGCGCCGGTCGTCGACCCGGCGTCGGTCGTCGGCCCCTTCGCGGTGGCGCGCCCGCTCGCCACCGCCTCCTGCTCGGCTGCGCTCGACACCTGGTCGGCCCCTTTTTTCGGCTGCTGCGGCTCGTTCGGCTCCGGTCCGCTCCTGCGGCTTGTCCCCCGGGCGCGGCTCCCCGGCGCGTGCTCCTCCCCACTGTTCTGCCCAGAGGCGGGGTCGCACTCACGTTTCCCGGGAGCGGGCCGGTCGTTGGGCAGCCCGTGAGGCACGTACAACGGCGCGCACGGCGCGCGAGGGCCGTGATGGCCGCCGTACTGGCATGGGCAGGACTACTGGCCGGGGCCGCCGGCTGCACCGCGGGCGGCCCGGAGTCGCTCGGCCGGGTCTTCGGCAAGCCCCCCGCGCCCGAGGACGTGGTCCGCGTCGCCCCGGCCGACGGCAGCAAGGACGTCCGCCCGGGGACCAGGCTGCGGGTGCGGGTGGCCGGCGGGCGCCTCCAGTCCGTCAGGGTCGTCAAGGCGCAGGACGCGCAGGACACCCCGGTGCCCGGCCGCCTCTCCCGCGACGGCCGCACCTGGCAGCCCGACGACGACCGGCTCGCCCTCGCCGCCAAGTACACCGTGGACGCGGTCGCCGTGGACGAGGACGGGCACCGCGCCGCCCGGCACACCACCTTCACGACCTACGTCCCCGCCGAGCGCTTCATCGGCTACGTCACCCCCGAGAACCGCTCCGTCGTCGGCACCGGGATGATCGTCTCCCTGTCCTTCAGCCGCCCGGTCGCCGACCGCGCCGCCGTCGAGCGCGCCGTCCGGGTCAGCGCCGACCCGCCCGTGGAGGTCCGCCCGCACTGGTTCGGCAAGGACCGCCTCGACTTCCGGCCCCGCGCGTACTGGCGGCCCGGCACCCGCGTCACCGTCGATCTGCGCCTGCGGGACGTGCAGGGTGCGCCCGGCGTCTACGGGCTCCAGTACAAGACGTTCTCCTTCACCGTCGGCCGCAGCCAGGTCTCCCTGGTCGACGCCGCGGCCCACACCATGCAGGTGCGCCGCGACGGCGAACTGCTGGCCACCGTCCCCGTCACGGCCGGCGCGCCCAACTCCACCACCTACAACGGGAAGATGGTGGTGATGGAGATGCTGGAGGTCACCCGCATGAACAGCCGCACGGTCGGCTTCGGCGGCGAGTACGACATCCCCGACGTCCCGCACGCCATGCGCCTGACCGACTCCGGCACCTTCCTGCACGGCAACTACTGGTCGGCGCCGACCACGTTCGGGCGGACCAACGTCAGCCACGGCTGCGTCGGGCTGAAGGACGTCAAGGGCGGCAGCTCCGGCACCCCGGCGGGCTGGTTCTTCGACCGCAGCCTCGTCGGCGACGTGGTCGAGGTCGTCAACAGCGACGACCGCACGGTCTCCCCGAGCAACGGACTCGGCGGCTGGAACATGAGCTGGGCCGACTGGACGGCGGGCAGCGCACTCGGGTAGCCGGGCGGGGCACGCCCGAGGCGTGCCCCGAGTGGTCGCGCACGGCCGGGTTGCGCGACGGCGGACAAGCGGTTTCCGGCGGCTGCCGAAGTTGGGACGGAACAGTGACATTCGGCCGGCGACCCGCCCCCTGACCTTGTGGTTACTATGCGCCAATGTGCGCGTGGGACGCGCTGGGGCACGGGTCGGACCGGCCCGGGGAGGGGAGTCACGTTGAACGTGCGGCCGATATCGGGGGCGTCGGTTGACGCGCGCGGACGCAGGGGGCGGCCGGGGCGCGGGGCGGGCAGGGGAGTGCTCGCACTGTCCTGCGGGGCACTGCTGCTCGCCGTCACCGCGTGCGGCGGAGGGGACGCGGACGCGGAGTCCGGCAAGAGCGGGGGCAAGGACGCGGACACGGCGCAGAGCAAGCAGTCGCAGGCCGTCGTCACCATCGCGCCCGAGGACGGCGCCAAGTCCGTCGACACCAGCGGCGCCCTCAAGGTCGCCGCGAGCCAGGGCAAGCTCACCCAGGTCGTCGTCAAGGACCCCAAGGGCACCGAGATATCCGGGGAGATAACCGGCGGCGGCGCCACCTGGACGCCGTCCTCCCACCTCGCGGCCTCGACCAAGTACACGGTCCACGCGGTCGCCAAGGACTCCGCCGGCCGCCAGGCCGCCGAGGACTCCAGCTTCACCACGCTGACGCCGAAGAACACGTTCGTCGGAGACTTCACGCCCGAGGACGGCTCCACGGTCGGCGTCGGAATGCCGGTCTCCGTCAACTTCACGCGCGGCATCACGCATCCGGACGCCGTCGAGAAGGCCATCCAGATCAAGACCGAGCCGGCCGTCGACGTCGAGGGCCACTGGTTCGGCAACGACCGCCTCGACTTCCGGCCCGAGCAGTACTGGAAGGCCGGCACCAAGGTCACCGTCAAGATCGACCTGGACGGGGTCGAGGGCCGGCCCGGCGTCTACGGCAAGCAGACCAAGACCGTCTCCTTCACCATCGGCCGCAACCAGGTGTCCGTCGTGGACGCCAAGAAGCACACGATGAAGGTCATGCGCGACGGCAAGGTCGTCAAGACGCTCCCGGTCACCACCGGCAAGCCCGGCTACGACACCTGGAACGGCCGCATGGTCATCAGCGAGAAGCTCGCGGTGACCCGGATGAACGGCGAGACGGTCGGCTACGGCGGCGAGTACGACATCAAGGACGTCCCGCACGCCATGCGCCTGACCACCTCGGGCACCTTCATCCACGGCAACTACTGGGGCGGCGACGCCTTCGGCAACTACAACGCCAGCCACGGCTGCGTCGGCCTGCGCGACGTGCGCGGCGGCTACGACGGCGGGGTGCCGGCCGCCTGGTTCTTCAACCACTCGATGATCGGCGACGTGGTGGAGGTCGAGAACTCCCACGACAAGACCGTCGCCCCGGACAACGGCCTCAACGGCTGGAACATGTCCTGGAGCGAGTGGAAGGCGTGACGGCGCGCGGGGGCGGCCCCGCCGACGCGTGAGCGTCCCCCGTGCCCCTCGGGAACGGTGTGGCCCCGGAGTCCACGGGAACGGGGGGAGCGCCCCGGCCGCCGCGGGAACCGGCCCGGTGTGATCGACCGCACCGGGCCGGTTCCCGTTAGTGGTGGTTAACCTGCTTGCCATGACCGTAACTCTGGAAGTCGCCGACGGCGTCGGCACGCTGCGCCTGGACCGCCCGCCCATGAACGCGCTGGACGTCGCGACGCAGGACCGGATCAAGGAACTGGCCGAGGAGGCCGCCCGCCGCGAGGACGTGCGCGCCGTGGTGCTCTACGGCGGCGAGAAGGTGTTCGCGGCCGGCGCGGACATCAAGGAGATGCAGCTGATGGACCACGCGGCGATGGTGCTGCGGGCCCGCGCCCTCCAGGACTCCTTCACCGCCGTGGCCCGCATCCCCAAGCCGGTGGTCGCCGCGGTCACCGGCTACGCGCTCGGCGGCGGCTGCGAGCTGGCGCTGTGCGCCGACTACCGCATCGCCGGGGACAACGCCAAGCTCGGCCAGCCGGAGATCCTGCTCGGCCTGATCCCCGGCGCGGGCGGCACCCAGCGGCTGTCCCGGCTGATCGGGCCCGCCAAGGCCAAGGACCTCATCTTCACCGGCCGCCAGGTCAAGGCCGACGAGGCCCTGGCGCTCGGGCTGGTGGACCGCGTGGTGCCGGCCGCCGAGGTGTACGAGGCGGCGCACGCCTGGGCGGCGCGGCTCGCCAAGGGGCCGGCGCTCGCGCTGCGGGCCGCCAAGGAGGCGATCGACAGCGGTCTGGAGACCGACCTGGAGACCGGCCTCGCCGTCGAGCGGAGCTGGTTCGCGGGGCTGTTCGCCACCGAGGACCGCGAGCGCGGGATGCGCAGCTTCGTCGAGGAGGGGCCGGGCAAGGCGAAGTTCCTCTGACACCCGTGGTTCCCCTGGTGCCCGCCGCTTCCCCGACGCCCCGCGCGTCACACGCGGTTGACGCGGCGTCCGCTCGCGTGTCCCCCGAAGGGGCGGTTTAGGGGAGCCTTAAGGCAATCTCAAGGCCGACCCGCCGCGGCGGCCGGCTCTTCGCCGCCGGCCGTGCCGTCCCCGCAGGTCGGCACGGCCGGACCGGTGCCGGAAGGGCTCGGGGCATATGCCGGCGCGGGGCCGGGCGACGGGGGCGTACGGGGGGCGTATTCCACCGGAACGGCCACACGGCGCGGTCCGGGCCGCCATGATGGGGGCATGGCGGGGCTGGAGGGCATGGAACAGCCGCGGGGACAGGGGCACGCGTCCGCGGCACGCTGGTCGCCCGCGATCGAGGACGAACGGGCGCTGACCGCGCTGGAGTTGTACGGCAACCCCACGGACGCGGAGGTTCCGCTGCCGTCCCGGCCCGAGTCCGCGGCCACCGCCCGCCGGCTGGTCCAGGTCGTCGTCCTGCGCCACTGGGGACTGAGTCCCAAGCTGACCGAGGACGCGGTCCTGCTCGTCTCCGAACTCGTCGGCAACGCCGTCCGGCACACCGGCGCCCGGGTGTTCGGGTTACGGCTGCGCCGCCGCCGGGGCTGGATCCGCGTCGAGGTGCGCGACCCCTCCCGGGGACTGCCGTGCCTGATGCCGGTGCAGGAACTGGACATCAGCGGCCGGGGCCTGTTCCTGGTCGACAAGCTCGCCGACCGCTGGGGCGTGGACCTGCTGCCGCGCGGCAAGACCACCTGGTTCGAGATGCGTGTGGCGGACCGCTGACGCGGGGCGGGCGACGTGGTGACATCCCACCGGACCGCGCTCCATGACACCTGATCAGGCCCGTGCGGCACCCGATCGGCCCCGCCCACGGCCCCCTCGGCCGACCGACGCTCACCCGGTGGCCACACGTGTGAATCGCCCGTTTCTTACCTTTCGCCCCTTAAATGGTGCGGGTGACCACCACTGATCGTCGCGGCGTGCTGCGGGCCGGCGCCGGGCTCGTCGCCGGGGGCGCGCTCGCGGCCGGGTGTTCCGCCACCGGCGCCGCCCCGCACCCCGCCGCGCCCGACGCCCCGCCCACGGGCGCCCCCGCCACCCCCACCGCCGCGGCGCGCTCCGCCGCCCCCGCCCCGCGCGCCTTCCCGCACCAGAGCGCGCAGATCACCCACGGCCCCCGCGACCGCCCCCGCGTCGCCCTCACCTTCCACGGCCAGGGCGACCCCGCGATCGCCCGCGCCCTGCTCACCACGGCCGAGGAGCACGGCGCCCGCCTCACCGTGCTCGCCGTCGGCACCTGGCTGGACGAGCACCCGGAACTGGCCCGCCGGATCCTGGACGGCGGCCACGACCTCGGCAACCACACCCAGCGCCACCTCGCCGTCAACGACATGTCCGAGTCAGACGCCCGTGCCGAGATCACCGGCTGCGCCGACCGCCTGAAAGGCCTCACCGGCTCCATCGGCGCCTGGTTCCGCCCCTCCCGCGCCCCGACCGCCTCCCCGCTGGTCCAGCGGCTGGCCCGGGACGCCGGGTACCCGCACGTGCTCTCCTACGACGTCGACTCCCTCGACTACACCCGGCCCGGCGCCTCTGCCGTCGTCCGCAACGTCATGGCGGCGGCCAGGGCCGGCTCCGTGGTGAGCCTGCACTTCGGATACGCCGACACGGCCGCCGCCCTCCCCGACGTACTCGCCGAACTCGACCGCCGCGGCCTGCACGCGGTCACCACCACGGAGCTGCTGAGCTGATGCCACCCACACCACCCACGCCCGCGTCCCGTCCCCTGAGGGTCCTGATCGCCGGCGCCGTCTGCGCCGTGCTCGCCGCGCTGCCCGCGTGCAGCGGCACGGACTCCGCCCACCACGCCGACGAGGCCCTCGGCAGCGAGGCGCCCGCCCGGCCCGAGCAGCCGGGGCGGCGGCAGGCCGACGCGCTGCCCGGCATGCCGCCCGTCCTGGACCCGAAGGACGCCTACGCCGCCGACCGTCCCGGCCGCCTCGCCGAGGCCGTCAAGGACTTCCCGACCCGGATCTACGTCCCCAACACCAACTCCAACACCGTCTCGGTGATCGACCCGAAGACGTACAAGGTCACCGAGACCATCCCGGTCGGCCGCCAGCCCCAGCACGTGGTGCCGTCCTGGGACCTGAAGACGCTGTGGGTCAACAACGACCTCGGCAACTCCCTGACCCCCATCGACCCGAAGACCGGCAAGGCGGGCAAGCCCGTCGACGTGCACGACCCGTACAACCTGTACTTCACCCCGGACGGCAGGTACGCCGTGGTGATGGCGTCCAAGGACCGCCAGCTCGTCTTCCGCGACGCGCACACCATGGACCGGGTCAAGACCGTCCCCGTCACCTGCGGCGGCGTCAACCACGCCGACTTCTCCATGAACGGCCGCTACTTCATCGTCTCCTGCGAGTTCAGCGGCGAACTGCTCAAGGTGGACACCGCGAAGATGCAGGTCGTCGGCCAGCAGAAGCTGGACGTGCGCGGTGCGATGCCGCAGGACGTGAAGATGTCGCCCGACGGCAGAACGTTCTACATCGCCGACATGGTGGCCGACGGGCTGTGGATCCTGAACGGCGACACCTTCGCCAAGCCCCGCTTCCTGCCCACCGGCAAGGGCGCGCACGGCCTCTACGTCAGCCGCGACTCCCGCCAGATGTACGTCTCCAACCGGGGCGAGGGCACCATCTCCGTCTTCGACTTCGCCGAGGACAAGCTGACCAAGAAGTGGCGCCTGCCCCAGGGCGGCAGCCCCGACATGGGCGGCGTCTCCGCCGACGGCAAGGTGCTGTGGCTGTCCGGCCGCTACAACTCCGAGGTGTACGCCATCGACACCCGCAGCGGGAAGCAGCTCGCCCGGATCAAGGTCGGCAGCGGGCCGCACGGCCTCGCCGTCTACCCGCAGCCGGGCCGCTACTCGCTCGGCCACACCGGCATCTTCCGCTGACGCCGCCCGGTGCGGGGCGCGGCAACCCACCGGCCGGACACGCCGCCGATCAGGTGACGGTCCACCGCCCGCCGCCGCGGAACCGCGATCGTGCTGCGCATGATCACCACTCGTCCGCGGCGGCGGATCGCCGCCGCCGTCCTGTCCGTGTCGGCCGTCCTCGCGACCACGGCCGCCACCGCTCCCACGACCTCCGCCGCCACGACCGGGAAGGCCGCCGGCCGGGCCGGCTTCGCGCGGGCCGCCGCCGCGCCCGCCTGCCCGCGGTTCGCCGACAGGGTCAAGGCCGCCGCCGACCGGCGCGTGGACGTGGACCGCATCACGCCCGACCCCGCCTGGCGCACCACGTGCGGCACCCTGTGGCGCAACGACAACCGGGCCCCGGAGACCATCTTCCAGGAGGGCTTCCTCCCCCGGGACGTGCTGGACGGCCAGTACGACATCGAGAAGTACGTCCTGGTCAACCAGCCCTCGCCGTACGTCTCCACGACGTACGACCACGACCTCTACAAGACCTGGAAGTCGGCGTACAACTACTACATCGACGCCCCCGGCGGCGTGGACGTCAACAAGACCATCGGCGACACCCACAAGTGGGCCGACCAGGTCGAGGTCGCCTTCCCCGGCGGCATCGCCCGGCAGTACGTCGTCGGCGCCTGCCCGGTCGACAAGGCCACGAAGACCGAGATCCTCAGCCGCTGCGAGAGCAACCCGAACTACGAGCCCTGGCACTGAGAGCCGCCCGGCGCCCCCGCCGGGCCGTACCGCCCGCACGGCCCGCCCCGCCGTGCCGTTAATCTGACCTGCGTCAGTACGACACGCAAGCCAGATCAATCGCGACACAAAAGGGGCGGACCGGTGGCGGACATCGAGGAAGCACGCAAGCAGTTCGAGCGGATCGACGCGGACGGTGACGGTTTCATCACCGCGGCCGAGTTCAAGTCGGCCCTGGCCCAGGGCGGCGACTGGAACGTCACCGACACCGTGGCGGAGGCCATCATCAAGCAGCGCGACCTCAACGGCGACAAGGTGCTGTCCTTCGACGAGTTCTGGGCGTACCTCAGCAGGTGACGCGGACGGCAGGGGCGCCCGGCGAACCCGCCGGGCGCCCCTCGTCGTACGGCCGTCGCGCGCCCGGCGGCCACAGGCTCACCCCGGGTACGGCGCGGCCTCGCGTCCCGCGTCCGCCACCCCGCCGCTCACCCGTTCGCCGCCGCCCGGAATACCCCGCCGCGCGCGGAGGTTGGGCCTGTCCTGCACAGCCGTGACAGCACACGGGCACCGACCTCCCGGAAGAGCGAGGCGAGCACAGATGAAGATCGGCATCATCGGCGCGGGCAACATCGGCGGCAACCTCACCCGGCGGCTCACCGCCCTCGGGCACGACGTCTCGGTCGCCAACTCCCGCGGACCCGAGACCCTGGCCGCACTGGCCGAGGAGACCGGCGCGACGCCGGTACGCGTCGAGGAGGCGGCGCGCGGAGCGGAGATCGTCGTGGTCACCGTGCCCCTGAAGGCGGTCCCGCACCTGCCGTCCGGGCTGCTGGACGGCGCCGCCGACGACGTGGCGGTCATCGACACCGGCAACTACTACCCCGAGCGCGACGGCCGGATCGACGCCGTCGAGGACGACGGCCTGACCGAGAGCCGCTGGACCGAGCGGCACCTCGGCCATCCGGTGGTCAAGGCGTTCAACGGCACCTACGCGCAGGACATCCTGGACCGCCCCCGCCCGGCCGGCGACCCCGGGCGCCTCGCGCTCCCGGTGGCGGGCGACGACCAGGCGGCCAAGGCGAAGGTCCGGGCGCTGATCGAGGAACTCGGCTTCGACACGGTGGACTCCGGCGGCATCGACGACTCCTGGCGCCAGCAGCCGGGCACCCCGGTCTACGGCCTCCGGGAAGGCGTCGAGGCGGTCACCAAGGCCCTCGCGGAGGCATCCCCGGAACGCCCGGCGGACTTCCGCGCCTGACCGGCGCCGCGGCCCGTCACTTCCTGGCCCACTCCCGCAGCGCGTCCGCACTGGAGAAGTCGGCGACGTTGGTGTCGTGCGGCTCGTCGGTGTACTGGTGGAAGAGCCACTTGGCCTTGATGCGGGGGTGGCCGGCCTTGACGTAGTCGGCGATCCACAGACCGTCGCCCGCGTACGAGGTGGTGTCGACGGTCAGCCAGAAGTGGCGGTTGGTGTACAGCACCACCCGGTTGTTCGGGCGCAGCTGCTTCACCTTGCGGATGAAGCTGTCCTTCTCGGCGTTGGAGGCGTGGGTGCCCTCGGCCGTGTTCTCCCAGTCCACGGCGAGGATGTCACCCCGCTTCTCGGGGGCGTGCGCGACGAAGTACTCGGCCTGGGCGGTGACGTCGCCCGGCCACAGGAAGTGGTAGAAGCCGACGACCAGACCGGCGTCCCGGCCGTGCTTGGTCTGGGCGCTGAGCCTGGAGTTGACGTACGAGCGGCCCTCCGTCGCCTTGATGAAGACGAAGGAGAGGCCGCTCGTGCCGTAGGTCGCTGACTGGTAAGCGCTCACATCGATGCCCTTGAGCATGCAAACTCCCTGAAGGTGCCGTGGGGGAAGGAGTCGTCCCTGAATTCCTGCCCCACCCTGATACGGCCGATCCCTCCCGAGCGTTCGAACATCCGCCCTACGCGCCCGCCGCCCGGTTCCGGCGGCACCCGTGCCTCAGCACTCGATGATGTTCACCGCCAGCCCCCCGCGGGCCGTCTCCTTGTACTTCACCGACATGTCCGCGCCGGTGTCCTTCATGGTCTTGATGACCTTGTCCAGGGAGACCTTGTGGGAGCCGTCGCCGCGCAGGGCCATGCGGGCGGCGGTGACCGCCTTGACCGCGGCCATGCCGTTGCGTTCGATGCAGGGGATCTGGACGAGTCCGCCGACCGGGTCGCAGGTGAGGCCGAGGTTGTGCTCCATGCCGATCTCGGCGGCGTTCTCCACCTGCTCGGGCGTGCCGCCCATCACCTCGGCCAGGGCGCCCGCCGCCATCGAGCAGGCGGAGCCGACCTCGCCCTGGCAGCCGACCTCGGCGCCGGAGATCGAGGCGTTCTCCTTGAACAGCATGCCGATCGCGCCGGCCGCGAGCAGGAAGCGGACCACGCCGTCCTCGTCCGCGCCGGGGATGAAGTTGATGTAGTAGTGCAGGACGGCGGGGATGATGCCGGCCGCGCCGTTGGTCGGGGCGGTGACGACCCGGCCGCCGGCCGCGTTCTCCTCGTTGACCGCCATCGCGTAGAGGGTGATCCACTCCATGGAGCGGGCCGCCGCGTCGCCCTCGGCGCGCAGCTGGCGCGCGGTCGTCGCGGCCCGGCGGCGCACCTTCAGACCGCCCGGCAGGATGCCCTCTCGGCTCATGCCCCGCCCCACGCACGCCTGCATCACCCGCCAGATCTCCAGCAGGCCCGCCCGGATCTCCTCCTCGGTGCGCCAGGCCCGCTCGTTCTCCAGCATCAGCGAGGAGATCGACAGGCCGGTCTCCTTGGTCAGGCGCAGCAGCTCGTCGCCGGTGCGGAAGGGGTACTTCAGGACCGTGTCGTCGAGTCTGATCCGGTCGGCGCCCACCGCGTCCTCGTCCACGACGAAGCCTCCGCCCACCGAGTAGTAGGTCTTGGTCAGCAGCTCGGCGCCCGAGGCGTCGTGCGCCCACAGGGTCATGCCGTTGGCGTGGTAGGGCAGCGCCTTGCGGCGGTGCAGGACCATGTCGTCGTCGAAGGAGAAGGCGATCTCGTGCTCACCGAGCACGCTGAGGCGGCCGTCGGCCTTGATCTTCTCCACCCGCGCGTCGGCCGTCTCCACGTCCACCGTGCGCGGCGAGTCGCCCTCCAGGCCGAGCAGCACCGCCTTCGGGGTGCCGTGGCCGTGGCCGGTCGCGCCGAGGGAGCCGTACAGCTCCGCGCGCAGCGACGCGGTCCGCTCCAGCAGCCCCTCGCCGCGCAGCCGGCGGGCGAACATACGGGCCGCGCGCATCGGGCCGACCGTGTGGGAGCTGGAAGGGCCGATGCCGATCGAGAACAGGTCGAAGACCGAGATGGCCACAGGGACTCCTCAAGACGGGGGTGATGCGAGCGGGAGGGCGGGGACACCGCGCGGGCGCCGGGATCGCCGGCGTGCGCGGTGCCCCCGGGCGACTTACTTGTCCAGACCCGGGTAGAGCGGGTGCTTGTCGGCCAGGGCGGTCACCCGGGCCTTGAGGGCCGCCGCGTCGTACGACGGCTTCAGCGCCTCGGCGATCACGTCCGCGACGTCGGCGAAGTCCTCGGCGGTGAAGCCGCGGGTGGCCAGGGCCGGGGTGCCGATCCGAAGGCCGGAGGTGACCATCGGGGGCCGCGGATCGTTCGGGACGGCGTTGCGGTTGACCGTGATGCCGACCTCGTGGAGGCGGTCCTCGGCCTGCTGGCCATCCAGCTCCGAGTTGCGCAGGTCCACCAGGACCAGGTGCACGTCGGTGCCGCCGGTCAGCACGTCCACGCCGGCCGCGCGGGCGTCGTCCCGCACCAGGCGCTCGGCCAGGACGCGGGCGCCCTCCAGGGTACGCCGCTGGCGCTCCTTGAAGTCGTCGGAGGCGGCCACCTTGAAGGCCACCGCCTTCGCGGCGATCACATGCTCCAGCGGGCCGCCCTGCTGACCGGGGAAGACCGCGGAGTTGATCTTCTTGGCCAGCTCGGCCGTGGACAGGATCACACCGCCGCGCGGACCGCCGAGGGTCTTGTGGGTCGTGGTGGTGACCACGTGGGCGTGCGGCACCGGGTTGGGGTGCAGGCCCGCCGCGACCAGACCGGCGAAGTGCGCCATGTCGACCATCAGGTACGCGCCGACCTCGTCCGCGATCCGGCGGAACTCGGCGAAGTCCAGCTGCCGCGGGTAGGCCGACCAGCCGGCCACGATCAGCTTCGGCTTGGACTGCCTGGCCAGCTTCTCCACCTCGGCCATGTCGACCAGGCCGTCCTCGCCGACGTGGTAGGGGACCACGTCGTAGAGCTTGCCGGAGAAGTTGATCTTCATGCCGTGGGTCAGGTGGCCGCCGTGCGCCAGGTTCAGGCCCATGATCGTGTCACCGGGCTTGAGCAGGGCGAACATCGCGGCGGCGTTCGCCTGCGCGCCGGAGTGCGGCTGCACGTTGGCGTGCTCGGCGCCGAACAGTTCCTTGACCCGGTCGATCGCGATCTGCTCGACCACGTCGACGTGCTCGCAACCGCCGTAGTAACGGCGGCCCGGGTAGCCCTCGGCGTACTTGTTGGTGAGGACCGAGCCCTGCGCCTCCATGACCGCGACCGGGGCGAAGTTCTCCGAGGCGATCATCTCCAGCGTGGACTGCTGGCGGCGCAGCTCGGCGTCGACCGCGGCGGCCACGTCCGGGTCGAGCTCGTGCAGGGGCGTGTCGAGAACAGTCATGGCGTCCGTCCTCAGCCCGCGTTCTGCGCGGCGTACTCGTCGGCGCTCATCAGGTCGGCCGGCTCCTCGGCGATGCGCACCCTGAACAGCCAGCCGCCCTCGAAGGGCTCGGAGTTCACCAGCGACGGGTCGTCCACCACGTCCTGGTTGATCTCCGTGACCTCACCGCCGACCGGGGAGTACAGGTCCGACACCGACTTGGTGGACTCCAGCTCGCCGCAGGTCTCGCCCGCGGCCACCGTGGAGCCCACCTCCGGGAGCTGGGCGAAGACGACGTCGCCGAGCGCGTTGGCCGCGAACTCGGTGATGCCGACCGTCGCGACGCCGTCCTCGGCGGGCGACAGCCACTCGTGCTCCTTGCTGTAACGCAGCTGCTGGGGGTTGCTCATGGCCTGAATTCTCCTGTACGCGGGAGGGTGCTGGTGAATGGGGGACTGCGGAAGGCACGCGTGAGCAGGGGCGGGGCGCCCCGGGATCACGACGGTCCGGTTACGACGGTGTCACTTCCGCCGCTTGTAGAACGGCAGTGCCACGACCTCGTACGGCTCGTGGCTGCCCCGGATGTCCACGCCCACGCCCTCGGCGCCGGGGGCGGCGTGCGCGGCGTCGACGTACGCCATGGCGATCGGCTTGCCGAGAGTGGGGGAGGGAGCACCGGAGGTGACCTCGCCGATCACCTCGCCGCCGGCCACCACCTGGTAGCCCGCGCGCGGGACGCGCCGGCCCTCGGCGACCAGGCCGACCAGGACCCGCGGCGGGTTCTCGGCGGCGCGCTCCGCGGCCCGCCGAAGGGCCTCGCGGCCGACGAAGTCGCCGTCCTTGTCGAACTTGACGACCCGGCCGAGCCCCGCGTCGAACGGCGTCAGCGACGTCGTCAGCTCGTGCCCGTACAGCGGCATGCCCGCCTCCAGGCGCAGCGTGTCGCGGCAGGACAGCCCGCACGGGATCAGCCCGGCGTCGGCGCCGGCGTCGGTCAGCGCCTGCCACAGCTTCTCGGCGTCGGCAGGGGCGACGAACAGCTCGAAGCCGTCCTCGCCGGTGTAGCCGGTGCGCGCGATCAGCGCGGAGACGCCGGCCACCGTGCCGGGCAGACCGGCGTAGTACTTCAGACCGGCCAGATCGGCGTCGGTCAGCGACTGGAGGATCGCGGGGGAGGCCGGACCCTGCACAGCGAGCAGCGCGTACGCGTCGCGATCGTCGCGGACCTCCGCGTCGAAGCCGGCCGCCCGCTCGGTCAGCGCGTCCAGCACCACCTGGGCGTTGGAGGCATTGGCGACGACCATGTACTCCGTCTCGGCCAGCCGGTAGACGATCAGGTCGTCCAGGATGCCGCCGTCCTCGCGGCAGATCATCGTGTAGCGGGCGCGGCCCACGCCGACGGAGGCGATGTCGCCGACCAGGGCGTGGTTCAGCAGGGCGGCGGCCTCCGGGCCGGTGACCGCGATCTCGCCCATGTGGGAGAGGTCGAACAGACCGGCCCGGGTGCGCACGGCCACGTGCTCGTCGCGCTCGGAGCCGTAGCGCAGCGGCATGTCCCAGCCGGCGAAGTCGGTCATCGTCGCCCCGAGCGAGCGGTGCAGCGCGTCGAGCGCGGTGTGGCGCAGCGGATGGGAGGCGGAACTGCTCATCGGTCGGTCTCCAAGGCGAGGCGGTCTCCCCGCGCCGGCGCACGCCGGAGGTCGGGGAGGACGAGGACAGGGCTCGTGTCCTCCCCATCTGTCATCGGAACCTGAGAGGTTCGCCATGACCGCCGTCGCACGGACGGGTCACGGCTTGCACCTTGGGTGGAGCCACTGCGGCAGCGGCCCGCTTTTCAGATGTGCCTCGCCCGCGCGGTAACGGGGCCTGAGAGATTCAAGGGAGGGACTTGCTCCTTCGGCGCCCCGTGCAGACGTGCTGCCGGGGACTCTCCCGCGCGGATTCAAGCGGCCGGTATGCAGTTGGCGCGCCCATCATTGCACGGCGCGCCGCCGCCCGGCAGGGCCGCATCTGTAACCGGCCTGTGGCAGAACGCGCACGGAAACAACGGGGACCGCGCATTACGTTCTCTTTACCGAGGGTAGGTGAACCGTCACCACCCAGGGGAGGACGATGACGGTGAACAGGACCGTGCCGGCGTACGCCACGACCCACGCCCCCGCGCTGCCCGCCGCGCGCACCGGCCGCGCCCGCGCGCACGGCGGGCGGGGCGGCCCCGCGCCCGCCGTCCGCGACCTGCGCGAGCGGCCCGGCCGCGGACCGCGCGCCCTGGTCTTCGGCCCCCGCGACCTGGTCGTGGTCACCGGACTGCCCGGCAGCGGCAAGTCCACCCTGATCCGGCGCGCGGCCGACGGCCTGCGCATCGACTCCCAGGACGCCCGCGACCGCTTCGCGGCCCGCCTGCCGGGCCGCCTGCCCTACGCCCTCTACCGCCCCCTGGTCCGCCTCGCCCACTACGCGGCCCTGCGCCGCGCCCTCGGCACCGGCGAACCGGTCGTGGTGCACGACTGCGGCACCCAGACCTGGGTCCGCTCCTGGCTGGCCCGCGCCGCCCGCCGCCGCGGCGCCGCCCTCCATCTGCTGCTGCTCGACGTCACCCCCGAAGCCGCCCTCCAGGGCCAGCGCCGCCGCGGCCGGGGCGTCTCCCGCTACGCCTTCGCGCGCCACCGCCGCGCGGCCGCCCGGCTGTTGCGCGCGGTCGAGCGCGGCGAGGTCCCGGCCGGCTGCGGCTCGGCGGTGCTGCTGGACCGCGCGGCGGCCGGCCGGCTGCACCGGATCGGGTTCACCGGTGAGGGCGAGGACGGCACCCGTTAGCCTTTCGGTCACATCAGTGGTTCCCAGCAGGCGGTAGGCAGATGGACTTCCCGGCGGACTTCTCCGCGGACTTTCCGGGGGACTTCCCGGTACCGACACACCCCCAGCCGCACGGCGGCTGGCCCGGCAACGAGCTGGAGGAAGTGCTCTCGGCCTCCCTCGGCGTGCCCACGGCCGGCGCCCGGATCGTCGAGGTGCTGGCCCGCAGCTTCCTGTGGGTGCCGCTGCCCAACGGCGGCGGCCCGCACAGCGGGCCCCTCGACCTGCCCGCCCTGGAGATCGACGGCCAGGCCTACGTCCCCGTCTTCAGCTCCGAGGAACAGCTGCGCCAGGTCGCCGGCGCCCACATGGCGTACACCATCGCGCCCGCCGTCGAGTTCGCCCGCGGACTGCCCCCGCAGATCGGCCTCGCCCTCAACCCGGACGGTGTCGTCGGCATCCCGCTGCCCCCGCAGGCGGTGGCCGAGCTGTGCCGGGCCGGGCGCACCGAGCTGGACGGCCCGGCGGGCGGCGGCCGGGTCCGCCTCTTCGAACCGGACTGGCAGGACGACCCGGTGGACTTCCTCGCCGCAGCCTCGGCCGAGTTCGCCGAGACGGGCGTCGTCGTCAGCGCCCGCCGCTGTCTGGCCGCCGTGGAGACGGCCGACCCGGTGATGTTCATAGGCGTCGAACTGGCCCAGTGGGAGGGCGATCTGCGCGCCCGCCCCCTGGACGCCCTCGGCCGCGCCCTGGCCAAGGCCCCGGTCAAGTGGCCGGTGAACCTGGTCCTCATGGACGTGGCCGACGACCCGGTCATCGACTGGCTGAGGGAAAAGGTCCGCCCCTTCTACCAGTACGGCCACTGAAGCCGCCCCGGGAAGGGGCGCGGGGCCGTGCCGGTGCGCGGCTCCGCCGCGGGAGGTGACCGGCCGCGGCCGGCCCGCACCCGCGCGACCAGGACGGAGACCGAGCCGGCAGGCGGCCTTAAGCTAGACGCACAGCTCGGTGAGGAGCCACACGAAGGGGCGGTAAAAGGGTGAGCGCCAGCGCGAGCGGCACCGCGGCCGGGCACGTGGAGCAGATGCTGCGCCAGGTGGCCCCCGGCCGCTACGACGCCTACGAATCGCTCCTCCACGCCCTCGCCACCCCCGCCACCGGCCAGGTGTGGATGCTGCTGTGGCACGGCCAGGCCGGCGCCCCCGACGCCCAGTACGGCCACATGGAGGTCGGCGGCCACGGCTACGCGCCCTGCGTCACCTCCGCCCAGGAGCTCTCGGCGAGCGGCTGGATGCGGTCGTACGAGGTGGTGGACGCCCTCGACGTCGCCCGCACCCTCTACCCGGACCGCTACGGCCTGTGGCTCAACCCGCACGCGCCGGGCGGCGGCGTCGGCATCCCCTGGCTGGACCTGCGGCGGATCGCGGCCGGCCTGGACCGCCAGCCGGCCGGACCCCTCAGACTGTCCGAACCCACCATCGAGATCCCGCAGTTCTACGCCCTGCTCACCCAGAACGCCCACCGCACCCCGGCGCTGCGCTCGCTGCGCCGCGCCTGGGTGCAGCCCGCGTACGGGGCGCCCTACCTCGCCATCGGCCTGGACGTGTACGACGCCTCGCCGCCGGCCGTGGACTCGGTGCGGGCGATGATGCAGCGCTCCATCGGCGCCGTCCCCGACGGGCTGCCGGTCTCCACGGTCGCGATGTCCGACGAGTTCGATCCGGTGGCGATGTGGCTGCGCGCCAACTCCCGCCCGTTCTACGACCGCGACGCCCATGCCGCCCCGGGCCCGGCCGGCGGCTACGGTCACCCGCCGGTCAACGGCGCTTACTGACCGCAGCGGCCCGGCGCGGCCGCTTTCCGGTTTGCACACAGGATCTTCGCACCACCCCCTCCTCTGCGCGCGTAGATTGTCGGCGATTGGACCCGAACCGCGCCGGATCGCCCTTGTGTCCCAACTGTTCAGCGTTCGGGAGGCGTTACCCACTGTTCGGATAACGGAATCCCCTGGACTGCATCACGGTTGCGCATACTTTCGCCGTCAGCTCTGGCGGGTGATCGTGACCACGCTGAAGACTCGCGAGTCAGACACGAGGTCGATGACCCCGTGTTCAAACGCGAGTTGACGTAACAGCCGGGTCACAGTGGCCGCCACCATCTGCGGCCGGAGCCCGGCAGCCAAGTACCAAAACGCCGCGCACAGCGGCAGGCGCAAGCCGGTCACCACCGGCGAGAGGGGTCGGGTCACTGTGACCGCACCGATCGAGACCACCGGGGCGACAGCCGAAGCACAGCCCGAGGCTGTGCTCGCCGGCGCCGGTGAGGGGCGGATCGAGGGTCGTTCTCTCGGGCAGATCGCCTGGTCCCGGTTCAAGAAGGACAAGGTCGCCGTCACCGGTGGCGTCATCGTGCTGCTGCTGATCGTCCTGGCGATCGTCTCGCGACCCCTCCAGGCCCTGTTCGGCCTCGACCCCAACGCCTTCAACCAGGACCTGATCGACCCCAACACCTCGCTGCCCAGCGCCGGCTGGGGCGGCATGAGCCTGGACCACCCCCTCGGCGTGGACCCCAAGTTCGGCCGCGACATCGCCACCCGCGTCCTCGAGGGCTCCTGGGTCTCCCTGGTGGTGGCCTTCGGCGCGACCATCCTGTCCAACGTGATCGGCGCGATCATGGGCGTCATCGCCGGCTACTACGGCGGCCGGGTCGACTCGATCATCAGCCGGCTGATGGACACCTTCCTCGCCTTCCCCCTCCTGCTCTTCGCGATCGCCATCTCCGCCACCCTCCAGGGCGGCGCTTTCGGGCTCAACGGGCTGCCGCTGCACCTGAGCGTGCTGATCTTCGTGATCGGCTTCTTCAACTGGCCCTATCTGGGACGCATCGTCCGGGGCCAGACGCTCGCGCTGCGCGAGCGCGAGTTCGTGGACGCCGCCCGGGGCATGGGCGCCAAGGGCCCGTACATCCTGTTCCGGGAACTGATGCCCAACCTGGTCGGCCCGATCATCGTCTACTCGACGCTGCTCATCCCGACCAACATCCTCTTCGAGGCGTCCCTGAGCTTCCTCGGCGTCGGCATCCAGCCCCCGCAGGCCTCCTGGGGCGGCATGCTCCGGGACGCCGTCACCTACTACGAGGTCGATCCCCAGTACATGATCGTGCCCGGCCTCGCCATCTTCATCACCGTCCTCGCGTTCAACCTGCTCGGCGACGGTCTCCGCGACGCTCTCGACCCGCGCAGCCGCTGACGCCTGCAACCCCGAGAGACAACAAGTTTCCGATCAATGGAGGGGAACCCGCCCATCATGCGTAGGTCAGCGCTGGCCGCAGTTGCGGCCGTCGGCTCCGTGAGCCTGCTTCTCGCAGGCTGCAGCAAGGCCGATGACAACAAGAACGACAACGGCAAATCGGCTGGGGCCAACGCCGCGACCAAGGACGTCGTCAACGCCTCCAGCAAGAAGGGCGGCACGCTCACCTACGAGCTGTCCGACGTCCCGGACTCCTTCGACCCCGGCAACACGTACTACGCGTACATGTACAACCTCAGCCGGCTGTGGGCCCGTCCGCTGATGACCTTCCAGCCCGGCCCGGGCGAGAAGGGCAACACCCTCGTCCCCGACCTCGCCGCCGGCAAGGGCGTGCCGAGCGACGGCGGCAAGACCTGGACCTACAAGCTGCGTTCGGGCCTGAAGTACCAGGACGGCACCGCGATCACCTCGAAGGACGTCAAGTACGCCGTCGAGCGGTCCAACTTCGCGCGTGACGTACTCTCCCTGGGCCCGAACTACTTCCAGCAGTTCCTGGAGGGCGGGGACAAGTACAAGGGCCCCTACAAGGACAAGAGCGGCAAGGGCCTGTCCTCCATCGAGACGCCGGACGACACCACGGTCGTCTTCCACCTCAAGCAGGCGTTCCAGGAGTTCGACTACCTCGTCGCCGCCCCGCAGACGGCCCCGGTGCCCCAGGCCAAGGACAAGGGCGTCGACTACGTCAAGAGCATCGTGTCCTCGGGCTCGTACAAGTTCCAGAGCTACGACGAGGGCAAGCAGGCCGTCCTCGTGCGCAACGAGAACTGGGACCCGAAGACCGACCCGCTGCGCAAGCAGCTGCCGGACAAGATCGTCGTCAAGCTGAAGGTCAACCCGGAGACGGTCGACCAGGACGTCCTCGCGGGCGACGCGATCGACCTCGGCGGCACGGGCGTCCAGGCGGCGACCCAGGCCAAGATCCTCAACGACTCGTCGAAGAAGGACAACACGGACAACACCTACGGTGGCCGTCTCGTGTACCTGGCGATCAACACCACGGTGAAGCCGTTCGACAACGTCGCCTGCCGCAAGGCCGTGCAGTACGCGATCGACAAGGTCTCGGTGCAGACCGCCGAGGGCGGCCCGATCCGCGGTGAGATCGCCTCCACCGTCCTGCCGCCGGACATCCCGGGCTACGCCAAGGCCGACGCCTACGCGACCGCGGGCAACAAGGGCGACGCCGCCAAGGCCAAGGAGCAGCTGAAGGCCTGCGGCAAGACGGCGATCACCACCAACATCTCGGCGCGCAGCGACCGTCCGCAGGAGATCGACGCCGCCACCGCGATCATCGCCTCGCTGAAGAAGGTCGGCATCAACGCCAACCTGAAGCAGTTCCCGTCGGGCAAGTACTTCACCGACTACGCGGGTGTCCCGAAGTTCACCCAGCAGCAGAACATCGGTCTGATGATGATGCAGTGGGGCGCCGACTGGCCGTCCGGCTACGGCTTCCTGCAGCAGATCCTCAACGGCAAGGCCATCAGCCAGTCCGGCAACACGAACCTGTCGCAGTACAACGACAAGGACGTCAACGCCCTGCTGGAGAAGGCCATCGCGACTCAGGACACCACCGAGCGCAACAGCCTCTACACCCAGATCGACAAGAAGACCATGGACGACGCCGTGATCGTCCCGCTGGCCTACTTCAAGGTCCTGCTGGCCCGCCCGCAGAACGCCACCAACGTGGTCTCCACGGCGGCCTTCAGCGGTCAGTACGACTACCTCAACATCGGCACCACGAAGTAGCAGCCCCGGAAGGCAGGTGAAGGCATTGGCGCCCGCGGGTTCGTCACCCGCGGGCGCCGGCGCCGGCCCCCGTGATCTCGTACATCCTCCGCCGGACGTTCGCGGCAGTGATCCTGCTGTTGGTCGTCTCCGCGGTCACCTTCGCCATCTTCTTCCTGCTGCCACGGCTGGCCGGCCAGACCGCCGACCAGCTGGCTACGCAGTACCTGGGCAAGAGCCCGTCGAAGGCCGACATCCTCGCGGTCAAGCACAACCTCGGTCTGGACCAGCCCCTCTACGTCCAGTACTGGCACTTCATCAAGGGGATCGTGGCCGGCGCCACCTATGACCTGGGTCCGACCACGGTGCACTGCAACGCACCGTGCTTCGGCTACTCCTTCAAGACCCACCAGGCGGTCTGGCCGGAGCTCACCTCCCGGATCCCGATCACCGGGTCGCTGGCCGCCGGCGCCGCCGTGCTGTGGCTGCTGTCGGGCGTGGCGGTCGGCGTCGTCTCCGCGCTGAAGCCCCGCTCGTTCTTCGACCGCGCGTTCATGGGCGTCGCCCTCGCCGGTGTCTCGCTGCCCATGTTCTTCACGGGCCAGCTGGCGATCCTGCTGTTCCGGGTCCAGTGGCCGATCTTCGGCCGTGAATACGTGCCGTTCACCGAGAACCCCTCGCAGTGGGCCAACACGCTGTTCCCCGCCTGGTGTTCGCTGGCGCTGCTGTACTCCGCCATCTACGCCCGGCTCACCCGCTCGGGCATGCTGGAGACGATGAACGAGGACTTCATCCGCACGGCCCGCGCCAAGGGCCTGCGCGAGCGCAAGGTCGTCGTCCGGCACGGACTGCGGGCCGCGCTCACCCCGATCATCACCGTCTTCGGCATGGACCTCGGTCTGCTGCTCGGCGGTGCCGTGATCACCGAGTACGTGTTCTCGCTGCACGGCGTGGGCGAGTACGCGGTGCAGGGCATCACCGACAACGACCTGCCCAAGATCCTCGGCGTGACCCTGCTCGCCGCCTTCTTCGTCGTCATCGCAAATCTCCTGGTGGACCTGCTCTACGCGGCCGCCGACCCGCGGGTGAGGCTCTCGTGACCGAACTCTCCAAGACCGGCGCCGCACTGAGCGAGCCGGCCGCCACCGAGAAGGATTCCAAGGCCTTCCTCGACGTCCGCGACCTCAAGGTGCACTTCCCCACCGACGACGGCGTGGTCAAGTCCGTCGACGGGCTCAGCTTCAAGCTGGAGAAGGGCAAGACCCTCAGCGTGGTCGGCGAGTCCGGCTCCGGCAAGTCGGTCACCTCGCTCGCCATCATGGGCCTGCACCGGCTCGGCGCGCGCGGCAAGAACGTCCGGATGTCCGGCGAGATCTGGCTGGACGGCAAGGAACTGGTCTCCGCCGACCCGGACGAGGTGCGCAAGCTGCGCGGCCGCGAGATGGCGATGATCTTCCAGGACCCGCTGTCCGCGATGCACCCCTACTACACGGTCGGCAACCAGATCGTGGAGGCGTACCGCACCCACCACCAGGTCAGCAGGAAGACCGCCCGGGCCCGGGCGATCGAGATGCTGGACCGGGTGGGCATTCCCGAGCCGGCCAAGCGCGCCGACTCCTACCCGCACGAGTTCTCCGGCGGTATGCGCCAGCGCGCGATGATCGCCATGGCGCTGGTCAACAACCCCGAGCTGCTGATCGCGGACGAGCCGACCACCGCCCTCGACGTGACCGTCCAGGCGCAGATCCTCGACCTGATCCGGGACCTGCAGAAGGAGTTCGGCTCCGCGGTCATCCTCATCACCCACGACCTCGGCGTCGTCGCCGAGATCGCCGACGACGTGCTGGTGATGTACGGCGGCCGGTGCGTGGAGCGCGGCCCGGTCGAGGAGATCTTCGAGCGGCCCCAGCACCCCTACACCTGGGGCCTGCTGGGCTCGATGCCGCGCATCGACCGTGAGACCTCCGAACGGCTCATCCCCGTCAAGGGCCAGCCGCCGAGCCTCATCAACGTTCCCTCGGGCTGCGCCTTCCACCCGCGCTGCCCCTACGCGGACCTCCCCAAGGGGAACGTCACCCGGACGGTGCGCCCCGAGCTGCAGCAGGTCGACGGCGGCCACTGGTCCGCCTGCCACCTCTCGCCGGAGGACCGTACGCGGATCTGGACCGAAGAGATTGCGCCGAAGCTGTGAGTGAGACGAAGAAGACGGACGCCGCGGCCGAGGCCACCGCGCCGGAGCCGGGCGCGGCCGACGACCGCGAGGTGCTGCTCAAGGTCACCGGCCTGACCAAGCACTTCCCCATCAAGAAGGGCATCCTGCAGCGCCAGGTCGCCGCGGTGAAGGCCGTCGACGGCATCGACTTCGAGGTGCGCAAGGGCGAGACCCTGGGCGTCGTCGGCGAGTCGGGCTGCGGCAAGTCCACGATGGGCCGGGTGATCACCCGTCTCCAGGACCCGACCGGTGGCACGATCCACTTCGAGGGCCAGGACATCACCCGGCTGAGCGCCGGTCAGATGCGCCCGCTGCGGCGGGACATCCAGATGATCTTCCAGGACCCGTACGGCTCCCTGAACCCGCGCCACACCATCGGCTCGATCGTCTCCGCGCCGTTCCGGCTCCAGGACGTGACGCCCGAGGGCGGCGTGAAGAAGGAGGTCCAGCGGCTGCTGGAGCTGGTGGGCCTGAGCCCCGAGCACTACAACCGCTACCCGCACGAGTTCTCCGGCGGCCAGCGCCAGCGCATCGGCATCGCCCGCGCGCTCGCGCTCAAGCCGAAGCTGGTGGTGGCGGACGAGCCGGTGTCCGCGCTGGACGTGTCGATCCAGGCCCAGGTCGTGAACCTGATGGACGACCTCCAGGAGGAACTGGGTCTGACGTACGTGATCATCGCGCACGACCTGTCCGTCGTCCGGCACGTCTCGGACCGGATCGCGGTGATGTACCTCGGCAAGATCGTCGAACTCGCCGACCGGACCTCGCTGTACGAGGCGCCGATGCACCCGTACACCAAGGCGCTGATGTCGGCCGTGCCGGTGCCGGACCCGAGGCGCCGGGGGCAGAAGAGCGAGCGCATCCTGCTCAAGGGCGACGTGCCCTCGCCGATCGCCCCGCCGAGCGGCTGCCGCTTCCACACCCGGTGCTGGAAGGCGACGGAGATCTGCAGGACGACCGAGCCGCAGCTCGTGGAGCTGAAGCCGGGGCAGCGGGTGGCGTGCCACCATCCGGAGAACTTCGCCGACCAGGCCCCGCAGGACACCGTCCTGCTGTCGGCCGCGAAGGAGGCGGCGGAGCTGGTGTCGGAGGAGGCTCTGGCCAGGTCCGCCGAGACGTCGGCGGCGGTGGCCGCGGCCGACCTGACTCCGGCCACGGAGGCGTCCACGCCGGAGCCCGCGGAGAAGCCCGCGGCCGAGGCCGCGGACGACCCGTCGACCGAAGCCCCTGCCGATGGTGAGGCTGCGGCCGAGGCGACGGAGAAGGCCGAGGCGACGGAGAAGGCGGCTGTGGGTGAGGCCCCGGCCGAGCCCGAGGCCGCCGAGGCCGCGGACGGTGACACGGCTGAAGCCGCCACCGGGGCGAAGACCGCGCCGCTGGCGGACGAGGCCGCCGACGGCGACGCCACGACCGAGGCCCCGGCCGGCAAGGCCGCGCCTGCGGTTGCGACTGCGGCGACGCCCGACGGCGACGCCCCGGTGAAGTCGGCGGAGGCGGACGCCCCGGCCGACGAAGCCGCGCCCGCGAACGAGGTCCCGGCCGACGCCGAGCCGGAGCCGGCCCCGGAGGCCGCGAAGAAGGCCGTGGCCAAGAAGACCGCTGCCAGGAAGACGGCCGCAAGGAAGACCGTGGCCAGGAAGTCCACCGCCAAGAAGTCCACCGTCAAGAAGACGGCCGTCGCCGAGAAGGCCGCCGAGGACACGCAGCGGACCGAGGGCGGTGCGGGAGAGGACGGCGGCAGCGCGAGTCAGGACTGATCCTCGACTGAGGCATGACAAGTTGGCAAAGTCATGCCCATGACCGAACGGGAGAGTGAAGAGTCGGCCCCGTACGTGCGATCCACCGATCGACGCACGCGCGAAGGGATGACCTCATGGCACTCTCCCGTTCGGCACGTCTGGGAGCCGTCGTCACCGCGGCGCTCTCCTTCCTGACCGTCGCCGCCTCCCGCGCCCCCATCCACGGCGCACCAGGAATCGGCGACCCCTACTTCCCCGAGCTGGGCAACGGCGGCTTCGACGCCCGTCACTACGCCCTCGACATCGCCTACGATCCGGCCACCGGCCGCCTCGACGGCCGTACCACCCTCACCGCCCGCGCCACGGACGACCTCTCCTCCTTCGACCTGGACCTCCAGCAGCTCACGGTCACGGGCGTCGAGGTGGACGGCAGACGCGCGCGGTTCACCCGCGACGGCGACGAGCTGCGCGTCACCCCGCGCCAGGTGCTGCGCAAGCACGGCGACTTCGAGGTCACCGTCACCTACGGCGGGGTGCCCCAGCCGCTGAGCGGCCCCATCGTCTTCGGCTCCAAGTACGGCTGGATGAAGACCGCGGACGGCGTCTTCGTCGCCTGCGAGCCCAACGCCGCCTCCACCTGGTTCCCCTCCAGCGACCACCCCTCCGACAAGGCGACGTACGACATCCGCATCAAGGCCCCCAAGGGCCTGACCGGCATCTCCAACGGCAAGCTGGTCTCGACGTACGACCGGGGCGGCTCGACGTACACGCACTGGCGCGAGAGCCGGCCCATGGCCACCTATCTCGCCACCGCCACCATCGGCAAGTTCGACGTGCGCACCGGGAAGACCCCCTCCGGCATACCGGTCTACGTGGCCGTCGACCCCGTGCTGAAGAACGGCAACGGCGTCGACGTGTACGCCGTCACCGCCGCGGCCACCGACTACTGGTCGGAGGTGTTCGGGCCGTACCCCTTCGAGGAGACCGGCGCGATCGTCGACGACATGCCGGAGGCCGGGTTCTCGCTGGAGGTGCAGAGCAAGCCGGCGTACTCGGCGGTGCGCAGCGAGTCCACCATCGTGCACGAGCTGGCCCACCAGTGGTTCGGCGACTCGGTGTCCGTCGCGCACTGGAAGGACATCTGGCTCAACGAGGGCTTCGCCACCTACGCGCAGTGGCTGTGGGCCGAGCACCAGGGCACCCGCACCGCGCACGACGCCTTCCGCGCCGCCTACGACTCCCTGCCGGCCGACAGCTCCTTCTGGCAGATCAAGGTGGCCGACCCGCAGCGCGACACGATGTTCGCCTCCGCCGTCTACAACCGCGGCGCGATGACGCTCCAGGCGCTGCGCGAACGCATCGGCGACAAGGCGTTCTTCAAGCTGCTCCCGGCCTGGACCAAGGCGCACCGCTACGGCAACGCGAACACGTCCGAGTTCATCCGCCTCGCCGAGCGCGTCTCGGGGCAGCGGCTGGACGGCCTGTTCGACACGTGGCTGTACACGACGGGCAAACCCGCCCTGTAGCGCGCACCACGCCTTGCATCGCAAGGCGCACCCCGGACCCTGAGTAAGAATGTGGGGTGCTTCAGCAACTGTTCAGCCCCTCCGTCCAGCACAGCGTGGACATGGTCGGCATCTTCGTGTTCGCCATCTCCGGTGCGCTGCTGGCCGTCCGCAAGAACTTCGACGTCTTCGGCATCGCCGTCCTCGCCGAGGTGACCGCGCTGGGCGGGGGGCTGTTCCGAGACATCGTCATCGGGGCCGTGCCCCCGGCCGCCTTCACCGACCTCGGGTACTTCCTCACCCCGCTGATCGCCACGGTCGTGGTCTTCTTCCTGCACCCGCACGTGGAGCGCATCCAGCGGGCGGTCTACGTCTTCGACGCGGCCGGCCTCGGCCTCTTCTGCGTCTCCGGCACGACGAAGGCGTACGACTACGGGCTCAGCCTCACCTCGTCGGCGACCCTCGGCATGGCGACCGCGGTCGGCGGCGGCGTGCTGCGCGACGTGCTCGCCAACGAGGTGCCCTCGCTGCTGCGCTGGGACCGCGACCTGTACGCGGTCCCGGCGATCGTCGGCGCGACGATGGTGGTGCTGTGCATCCACTACGACGCGCTGAGCCCGCTGACCACCGCGCTGGCGGCGGTCACCGCTTTCGTCCTGCGTCTGCTCGCGATGAAGTACCACTGGCGAGCTCCGCGGGCGTGGAACCGGCGTTCGACCGTCCGGGAGGAGTAGCCGGTCCGTGCGGGGCGGCGGGGGAGCCGGCCCCGGGCTGCGCGCCGGCCGGCTTGCCGTCCAGGACGTCGGTCAGCCAGCGGAACGCCGTCGGCACCTGCGGCCGCCACAGCGCCATGGTGTGCCCGCCGGCGCTGCGCGGCAGGAACACCGGGCGCACGGTCGTCGGGGCCTTGGCGACCTTCGCCAGCGCCGCCGCGGCCTCGTAGCCGTCGCCGGCCTCGCCGGACAGGTAGAGCGCGACGCGCGGCGGGGTGCGGGCCTCGCGCAGCAGGACGTAGGGGTTGTTCGCCCGGCGCAGCGCCATGCTCCGGTTGGCCAGCGAGTCGTGCTCGCCGATCGGGTCGTTGTAGCCGGACAGGCTGATCGCGGCCCGGTAGCGGTCGGGGTGGGCGACGGCGAGCTTGGCGGCGCAGTGGGCGCCGGCCGAGTAGCCGGCGGCGGCCCAGCCGTCCGGGGCGGGAAGAGCGCGGAAGTTGTCCGTGATCATCTTGGGCACGTCGATGCTCAGCCAGCTGTCGGCGTTGACGGTGCCGGGGATGTTGGCGCAGCCCGTGTCGGCCTTGGCGACCAGGTTGGTGCGCGGGGAGACCAGGATGAAGGGGGCGACGCGGCCGGCGCGCATCAGGGGCTCCAGCTGCTCGTGCACGTGCATCGACCCGAACCAGGCCTTCGCCGAGCCCGGGTAGCCGGACAGCAGCTCGACCACCGGGAACTTCGTGTCCTTGTAGGCGGGGTCGCCGTACTGCGGCGGCAGCCAGACGTAGACCTCCGCGTCGACGCCCGACACCCGGCCCCTGAGCTGGGTGACGCGGACCCCGCCGGCCGCGTGCATCCCGGGACCGTCGGCATGCCCGAACTCCTGCCTCACCCTGGGCAGCTTGCGGTAGGCGATGCCGCCGGTGCCGTCCGCGCCGAGGTCGGCGGCCTTGCGCACATGGTCGCCGGTGCCGAGCAGGTCGGCCCAGTCGTCGTACAGGTTGTTGGCGTTGTTGACCAGGACGAAGACCAGGGTGACGGCCGTGATCTGCGTGAACAGCAGCATCAGCGCGCGCACCGCGGCGCGCAGCGGGCGGGGGCCGCGCAGCCGCGTCCACAGCAGGAACGGCAGGGCCAGCGCGACCGCGGCCAGCGCGACGGTGGTGTACAGGAACGCGGTCCCGGTGAGGCTCATGTCCCTCTAGAGGGGATTCGGGGCCTTCCGGTCACACAGGAGTGGGGAGACTTACCGGGACATTGCCGAAGTCACACCCGGGGCGGCGGAGGTGTTCACCTGGCCGCAACGAACAAAGCTACCGCTTAGTATTTACCTGTTGTACGGTTCAGCCATGTCACAAGCAGCCTCCGCCCCGGCCGCGCGGGCCACCGTCGGCGACAGCGAGTTCGACCGGGACACCGCCATCGCCCGGCGCGCCCCGGGTGTCTACGACATCGACCTCTCCGCCGGCTGGACGATCATCAACGCCGTCAACGGCGGCTATCTGCTCGCCGTCCTCGGCCGTGCGCTCGCGGACGCCCTGCCGCACCCGGACCCGTTCACCATCTCGGCCCACTACCTGACCGCGTCGCGGCCCGGCCCGGCCGTCGTGCGCACCGACGTGGTCCGCACCGGCCGCACCCTCTCCACCGGCCAGGCCTCCCTCTTCCAGTACGACGACGACGGCCGGGAGGTGGAGCGCATCCGCGTCCTCGCCTCCTATGGCGACCTGACCGCGCTGCCCGACGACGTGCGCACCACCGCCGAGCCGCCCGCGATCCCGCCGGTCGAGCAGTGCTTCGGCCCCGAGGACGGGCCCGCCCCGGTCGAGGGCAGCTCGGCCATCGCCGACCGTCTGATGCTCAAGCTGGACCCGGCCACCCTCGGCTGGGCGCTCGGCGCGCCCTCCGGCAAGGGCGAGATGCGGGCCTGGTTCGGGCTCGCCGACGGCCGCGACGCCGATCCGCTCTCCCTGCTGCTCGCGGTGGACGCGCTGCCGCCGACCGCCTTCGAGCTCGGCCTCAAGGGCTGGGTGCCGACCGTCGAGCTGACCGTGCACGTCCGCTGCCGCCCGGCCCCCGGCCTGCTGCGGGTCTCCATCACCACCCGCAACCTCGCCGGCGGCTTCCTGGAGGAGGACGCCGAGGTCTGGGACAGCGCCGACCGGCTGGTGGCGCAGTCCCGTCAGCTCGCCCGCGTCCGGCTCGGCCGGGACTGACCGCACGCCGCCGCCCGCGCCCCGGGCCGCGAGGACGGCTCCTCGCGGCCCGGGGCGTCAGTCGGTCCAGTGCCGGCGACCGATGCTGATCAGCCGCAACTGCCGGGTGGCGAGCCGGGTGACCCGCTCGCGCTCGGGCGACGGCGCGGGCGGCGCCTCCAGGAACAGCGAGGCGGTGACCAGCATCTGGTCGACGTAGAGATGGGCCAGCATGAGCAGGTCGTCCTCGCCCCAGCCCGCCGACTGCGGGTCCTTGGCCAGCTCGTCGCGCACCTCCCGGGCGAACCGGGCCAGTTGCCCCTGGATCGCCTCCCGCACCGACTGCACCCCGCCGTGCCGCTCACGGGCGATGAAGCGCACATGGGCGGGGAACGCGTCCACATGACGGGCGATCAGTCCGACGGCGCGCGCGATGCGCTCCTCGCTGTCGTCCACCTCGGACACCGTCGTCCGGATCATCGGGTGCAGGCCGCCCAGTGCCTCCTCGACCAGCGCCACCCCCAGGTCCGCGGTGCTGCGGAAGTGCCGGTAGAAGGCGGTCGGGGCGACGCCGACGGCGCGGGTGACCTCGCGCAGACCCAGGCTGCTCAGGCTCTGCTCCTCCAGCAGGCCCAGGGCCGCGTCCAGCAGCGCCCGCCGGGTCTTCAGCTTCTGCGCCTGCCGCACGCCGAGAGTGTGACTCATGCCATGCAGTTAACAACTGTTCTCCGGAATCTCCAAGCGGTCGCGCGCGCTAGACTCGTTAGTCAGTGAACAACTGTTACTACAAGCGTTCACCGCACGTTCCCGGGCGCGCACCCGCTCCCGGGAGAACGCTGGAGGGGGATTCCGTCCCATGCTGTTCCTCGTCGCCGCACTGCTGCTGTTCGGGGTGACCCTGGGCACCGTCGCCCACGCACCGCTCGGCCTCAGCGCCGTGGCCGCCGTGGTCATCGCCGTCTGGCTGGGGATCTTCGCGCTCCGCGAGCGCCACACCCGCCGGCGCGGCACGTCCCACTGACGCCGCGCACCCACGCGGCCCACGGGCGCATCGCCCCCGGTCCGCTCCGAGGCGGATCGACCGTCCGACCGTAGGGAGCACGCACCATGCACCTCACCGCACCGGCCACCCGCAGCACCGGACTGCGCGACGCCGACGGCGCCGCCGTCGCGTCCTTCGTCCTCGGCCTGCTCGGCCTCCTCGTCCTCAACGTCGTCCTCGGCCCCATCGCCATCGGGCTGGCCGCCGTCGCCCTGTGGCACGGCACGCACCGCCGCGGCCGCGCCCTGCTCGGCCTCGGCCTCGGTATCGCCGACCTCCTGGTCCTCGTCGCCTTCATGCAGGTCGACCACACGGTGTCCTGGGGCTTCTAGCCGGGGGCACCGGGACCCGCGCCCGCCGCCCGGCCGCGGCGGGGGAGACTCGGCGCGACCGCGACCGCGACCGGGGTCATGGCGGGGTGCCCCGTAGAATCGGGCGCACCATGGCTTACCTCGACCACGCCGCGACCACGCCGATGCTCCCCGAGGCGGCGGAGGCGATGACCGCCGCGCTGGCCGTCACCGGCAACGCCTCCTCCCTGCACGCGTCCGGCCGCCGCGCCCGCCGTACGGTCGAGGAGTCCCGCGAGACCCTCGCCGAAGCCCTCGGCGCGCGCCCCAGCGAGGTCGTCTTCACCGCCGGCGGCACCGAGGCCGACAACCTCGCCGTCAAGGGCCTGTTCTGGTCCCGCCGCGCCGCCGACCCGGCCCGCACCCGGGTCCTGGCCAGCCCGGTCGAGCACCACGCCGTCCTCGACGCCGTGCACTGGCTCGGCGAACACGAGGGCGCCACCGTCGAGTACCTCCCCGTCGACTCCTACGGCCGCGTCCACCCCGAAGCGCTGCGCGAGGCGGTGGCCCGCGACCCCGGCGACGTAGCCCTGGCCACCGTCATGTGGGCCAACAACGAGATCGGCACCGTCCAGCCCGTGCGCGAACTGGCCGAGGCCGCCGCCGAGTTCGGCGTTCCGTTGCACGCCGACGCGGTCCAGGCCGTCGGCCAGGTCCCGGTCGACTTCGCCGCTTCGGGGCTCGCCGCGATGACCGTCTCCGGCCACAAGATCGGCGGCCCGTACGGCATCGGCGCCCTCGTCCTCGGCCGCGAGCACACCCCCGTGCCCGTGCTGCACGGCGGCGGTCAGGAACGGCACGTACGCTCCGGCACCCTCGACGTGCCCGCCATCGCCTCCTTCGCCGTGGCCGGCCGGCACGCCGCCGAGCACCGCGAGCGGTTCGCCCGGGAGATCGGCGCGCTGCGCGACCAGCTGATCGCCGCCGTCCGCGACGCGGTCCCCGACGCGATGCTCAACGGCGACCCCGCGCCCGCCGGACGCCTCCCGGCCAACGCCCACTTCACCTTCCCCGGCTGCGAGGGCGACTCCCTGCTGCTCCTGCTGGACGCCCAGGGCATCGAGTGCTCCACCGGCTCCGCCTGCACCGCCGGCGTCGCCCAGCCCAGCCACGTCCTCCTCGCCACCGGCACCGACCCGGACCTGGCCCGCGGCACCCTGCGCTTCTCCCTCGGCCACACCTCCACGGAGGCGGACGTGGCGGCGGTCGCCAAGGCCATCGCCCCGGCGGTGGAACGCGCCCGGGCGGCGGGGCTGACGTGACCCGCGCCCTTCGGGGCCGCGGGCGAGGGGCCGACGCCCCGAGGGGCCAGCCGTCTTCGGGAACCGGGCGCGGTCCCGGAGCGGGAGCGCTCCCTCAGCCGGAGGCTCTGCCGGACCCAGACCCGGACCCGGACCCGGACGGTGACGGCGTCCCGGACCCCGACGGCGTCGGGGAGTCCGGCGGCGCCGCCCGCACCAGGCGCAGATACCGGGCCCAGTCCCAGTGCGGCCCCGGGTCCGTGTGGTCCGTGCCCGGCACCTCCACGTGACCGATGATGTGCTCCCGGTCGACGGGCATCCCGTAGCGCCGGCAGATCTGCGCCGTCAGCCGCGCCGAGGCGGCGTACATCGCCTCCGTGAAGGACGACGGGTCGTCCACGTAGCCCTCGTGCTCGATGCCGACGCTGCGCTCGTTGTACGCGCGGTCGCCCGCGTGGAAGGCCACGTCCAGCTCGCGGATCATCTGCGTGATCCGCCCGTCCCGGCGCACTATGTAGTGCGCGGCCGCCCGGTGCCCCGGGTCCTGGAACGCCTTGACCGCGCTCGCGAAACCGCCCTGCGTGACATGGACGACGACCCGGTCGACCGGATAGTCGTCCGGGCGGTCCGCCTCCCGGTAGTTGGCCGGCGAGGCCGCCACCCAGCGGGCGCCGCCGAAGTCCACCGCGCCCGCCACCCGCGGCCGCTGCGCGCCGGGCAGCTTCCACCACAGCCGCGACAGCGCGTCGTGCCCCAGCGCGACCCCGCCCGCGACCGCGGCGGCCCCGCCGACGAGCAGTGCCCTGCGCCGTACGTGCCGGTCCGGGCCGCCGCCGGCGCCCTTGTTCTCCCCCATGCGCTCTGCAACGGACAACCGGCCGCCGTCGTTCCCGCGTCCCCGTACCCTGTAGAGGCTATGACTGAGACCTCGCAGCGCCCCCGCCCCCTCCGCGTCCTCGCCGCCATGTCGGGCGGCGTCGACTCCGCCGTCGCCGCCGCGCGCGCCGCGGAAGCCGGCCACGACGTCACCGGCGTCCACCTCGCGCTCTCCGCGAACCCGCAGTCCTTCCGCACGGGCGCGCGCGGCTGTTGCACCATCGAGGACTCGCGCGACGCCCGCCGCGCCGCGGACGTGATCGGCATCCCGTTCTACGTCTGGGACCTCGCCGACCGCTTCCGCGAGGACGTCGTGGAGGACTTCGTCGCCGAGTACGAGGCCGGCCGCACGCCCAACCCGTGCCTGCGCTGCAACGAGAAGATCAAGTTCGCCGCCCTGCTGGACAAGGCGCTCGCGCTCGGCTTCGACGCGGTGTGCACCGGCCACTACGCCAAGGTGGTCGTCGGCGAGGACGGCGCCCGCGAGCTGCACCGCGCCTCCGACATGGCCAAGGACCAGTCGTACGTCCTCGGCGTGCTGGACGAGAAGCAGCTCGCACACGCGCTGTTCCCGCTCGGCGACACGGTCACCACCAAGGAGGAGATCCGCGCGGAGGCCGAGCGGCGCGGCCTGGCCGTCGCCAAGAAGCCCGACTCGCACGACATCTGCTTCATCGCCGACGGCGACACCCAGGGCTTCCTCGCCCGCCGCCTCGGCAAGGCGGAGGGCGACATCGTGGACGAGACCGGCGCGGTCGTCGGCACCCACGAGGGCGCGTACGGCTTCACCATCGGCCAGCGCAAGGGCCTGCGCATCGGCACCCCGGCCCCCGACGGCAAGCCGCGCTACGTCCTGGACATCTCCCCGGTCACCAACACCGTGACGGTCGGCCCGGCCGCCGCCCTGGACGTGGAGGCCCTCACCGCGATCCGCCCCCGCTGGTGCGGCGCGGTCCCCACCGGCCCCGGCACCTACACCGCCCAGCTGCGCGCCCACGGCGGCGAGACCGAGGTCACCGCCGAACTCGTGGACGGCGAGCTGCGCGTCACCTTCACCGAGCCGGTCCGCGGCGTCGCCCCCGGCCAGGCGATCGTCCTGTACGACGGCACCCGGGTGGTGGGCTCGGCGACGATCGCCTCGACGCGACGGGCGACGGCCGGGGCGGCCTGAGGCCTGTGATCCTGGGCGGCCTCAGGCCCCCGGTCAGCGGGCGGCGGTCTCCTCCGCCGCCTGCTTGATCCCGGCGAGCGTCGCCTCCATGCCCCTGCCCAGCTCGTCCAGGCGGTAGGCGACGATCGCCTCCTCGCGCTCGGGGGTGCGCTCGATGAACGCGCTCAGGCCCGAGCGGCCGGGACCGATCGTCACCGACTGGCGCAGCAGCGTGCCGCCCTCCGGGGCGGGGGAGAGGGCGAAGGACCAGGCGGCCATCCGGTCCGCGGGGCTCTCGGAGGCCTTGCCGAAGCGGCCGTCGACGTCCAGGACGCACCAGGTGAGCGTCCGCCCGGGGACGTACTCGGTGATCTCGGAGACGGTCCGCCACTCGCCGTTGTGGGGGTGCCGGTTGTGGCCGGCGTAGCGGACGCCCACCGCCGGTCCGGCCGACCCGTCGCACCACTCCACCCGCTCCAGCTCGGGACTCCAGCGGGTCATCGCCTCCACATCGGCCACGATCTCCCACACCCGGGCGGGATCGGCGGCGACGCGCACCTCGCGGTGGGTGGTCGGCTGGTCGGCGTAACGCATGGCGGCTCCCCGTACGGGCGCGGTCGCACGCCGCGCCCGCGCAGGAGTCTAGGGCGGCCAAGTGGGGGCGGCAGGTGTGGAGTCGGTTACAGCACGCCCGGGTCAGTCGCAGGGGCGACCACCGCCGGTCCGCCGCGCCGTGTCCTGCCGCCCGGGGCGCTCACGGACGGTCCGCATCGCCAGGGCGCTCACCGCCGGTCCGCCGCGCGGGCGCCCACGCGGCGGCCGTTCACTCCGTGAAGAACTCCGCCAGCTCCGGCGCCAGGACGTCCGGGTCGACCATGTGCGTCTGGTCCGCCAGGCAGCGGTACGCGCCCTCACGGGCCGCCTCGGCCGTCGCGCGGGCCGCCTCCTGCAGCCGGGCCGGGCTCGCGCCGCCCGCCAGGGCCAGCACGGGGACCTCGATCCCGGCCAGCTCCCCGACCGGGACCCGGCCGCCCGCCATGACCGCGTCGTCGTGGGCGAGGGTCGGCGCGATCGCCTCCATGTCCGGCCACATGGGCGAGGCGCGGGCGCTGACGATGATCTCGGGGGCCAGCCCGGTCAGGGACAGGAACAGCGCCACCGCGTCCCCGCGCCGCCCCTCACGCAGCGCCTCGGCGAGCCGTGCGGTGTACTCGGCGCGCTCCGCCACCTCCTCCTCCGACAGCGCGAACGGCGGCTCGTACACCGCGACCCGCGTCACCGGCAGCCCGCTCGCCGCCGCCCGCAGGACGAGCGCGGCGCCCGACGAGACGCCGTACAGCGCCGCACTGCCGCCCGCCGCCTCCACCAGCGCCGCGATGTCCTCCACCTCGCGCTCGACCGCGTACGGCGCCGTGTCGCCGCTCGCGCCGCGCCCCCGGCGGTCGGGGACCAGGACGTCGAAGCGGTCGGCGAGGCGCGCGGCCAGCGGCGCCAGCGTCGCGCCCGTGGACATCGCCCCGCTCACCAGGACGACCGCGGGGCCGTCGCCGTAACGGGTGTACGCGAGGGACGTGCCGTCGCGTGAGGTGACCTTCTTCTCCATGGCCGTCTCCCTGCCCTAACTGCGTCCCTAGGCAGACTGCCACGCCGGGCCGGACTCATCGGGGAGGCGGCGAGGGGGTCGGGCGCGCGGGTCCCGGCGGACCGGCTCCGGTCGGGCGCGCGGGTCCCGGTGGACCGGCTCCCGGCATCCGGTGCGAGCGCCCGGGGTCCGGCGTCCGGGCCGGGGCGCGTCCGTCCCCGCGTCCCGGCGCCGTCGCCCGGGTTCAGCCGCCCACACCGCCTCCTCCGTCGCCCACACCGCTTGCGCGGTCGCTCACACCACTTCCGTGTCGTAGAAGCACAGGTGGTCCTTGATCGCCGCCACGTCCGGCTTCGGCTCGGGGTACGCCCACACCAGGTCCGGCGCGTCCGGCAGCGACCAGTAGGACGCGTCGCCCTTGAAGGGGCAGTGGGTGTGCGTCCCGGAGGGCGTCAGCAGGTCGAGGCGGACGTCCTCGGGCGGCAGGTAGTAGCGCGGCGGACAGCCGGTCTCGCGCAGTACGAGGGGGCGGCGGCTCTCCGCCAGGACCTGCCCGTCGCGCACCACGCGCACGTGCGCGTCGCTCGGCTCGACCGTGATCGTGTGTCCTCGGGTCTCTCGGGTCATACCGGGGAAGCACCGGCCGGCCCCCGCATCTTCCCGTGTGTCGTACACCTACCTGCGCCGCGTACCGTGGCCGCATGAACATCTGCGTCTTCCTCTCCGCCGCCGACCTCGACGACCGCTACACCCGCCCCGCGCGCGACTTCGCCCGGCTGCTCGGCAAGGGCGGGCACACCCTGGTGTGGGGCGGCTCCGACAGCGGGCTGATGAAGGTCGTCGCGGACGGCGTGCAGGAGGCGGGCGGGCGGCTCGTCGGCGTGTCGGTGGAGTTCCTGTCCGCGAAGGCGCGGCCCGGCGCCGACGAGATGGTCATCGCACCCGACCTCGCCGAGCGCAAGCGGCTGCTGCTGGAGAAGGCCGACGCGGTGGTGATCATGGTGGGCGGCACCGGCACCCTGGACGAGGCCACCGAGATCCTGGAGCTGAAGAAGCACGGCCGGACCGGGAAGCCGGTGGTGCTGCTGAACACCGCGGGCTTCTACGACGGCCTGCGCGAGCAGTTCCGCCGGATGGAGGAGGAGGGCTTCCTGCCCCGCCCGCTGGCCGAGCTGGTCTTCTTCGCCGACGAGCCGGCGGCCGCGCTCGCCTACCTGGAGGAGTCCCTGAACGCGGCCTGAGGCGCGGGTGCGAGCATGGCGGCATGGCTACACACGTGATCACCGGAGCCGGCTCCGGCATCGGCGCGGCCGTCGCCCGCCGTCTGCACGCGCGCGGGGACGAGCTCGTGCTGCACGCGCGCGACGCGGGCCGCGCCAAGGAACTGGCGGCCGAGTTCCCCGGCGCGCGCACCCTCGTCGGCGACCTCGCCGACCCGGACCGGCTCAGCTGGGCCTTCTCGCACCAGACGCTGCCCGAGCGCATCGACTCCCTGCTGCACGTCGCGGGCGTGGTGGACCTCGGCCCGGTCGGCGAGCTGACCCCCAAGGCGTGGCGCCACCAGCTCAACGTCAACCTGATCGCGCCCGCCGAGCTGACCCGCCACTTCCTGCCGCAGCTGCGCGCCGCGCGCGGCCACGTCCTCTTCGTCAACTCGGGCGCCGGTCTGAACGCGAGCCCCGACTGGTCCGCGTACGCGGCCTCCAAGCACGGTCTGAAGGCGCTGGCCGACTCCCTGCGCCAGGAGGAGCACGGCAACGGCGTGCGCGTCACCTCCGTCTACCCGGGCCGCACCGCCAGCCCCATGCAGGCCAAGGTGCACCAGCAGGAGGGCAAGGAGTACGAGCCGGACCGCTGGATCGACCCCGAGTCGGTGGCGACGACGATCCTGATGGCCCTCGACCTGCCACGCGACGCGGAGGTCAACGACCTCACGGTCCGGCCGGGGAGGTGACCCGGTCCCGGGGCTGCGTAGGCTGCCCCGGTGAGCGAAAACAGCCAGTTCCAGTTCGGCGCCGCGACCGGGGTCGGCTCGATGCCCGGCGGCGACGCCCGGGAGGCCGTCAAGACGGCCGCCGGGACGTTCGAGGACTTCCCCTTCCTGCCGGAGCTGCCCGCCCGTGGGCCCGGCGCCGACATGATCGGGCGCACCGCCGGAATGCTCGTCGAGCTGTACGCGCGCGTGGAGCCCAGCGGATGGCGGCTCGGCGACCGGCCGGGCCGGGACACCAAACGGGCCCGCTCCTGGCTGGGGGAGGACCTGGACGCCCTCGAGGAGTTCACCCAGGGCCACCAGGGGCCGCTGAAGGTGCAGGCCGTCGGCCCCTGGACGCTCGCCGCCAACCTCGAACTGAGGAACGGCGAGGCCGCCCTCTCCGACCCCGGCGCCTGCCGCGACCTCGCCGCCTCCCTCGCCGAGGGCCTGCGGCTGCACCTGGCCGAGGTGGAGCGGCGGGTGCCCGGCGCGCACGTCGTCCTGCAACTGGACGAGCCCTCCCTCACCGCCGTCCTGCGCGGCCGGGTGCGCACCGCCAGCGGCTACCGCACCCACCGCGCAGTGGACCGCCAGGTGGTGGAGGCGACGCTGCGCGACGTCGCCGGCGTGCACGACGGGGGGCCGGTCGTGGTCCACTCCTGCGCGCCGGACGTCCCCTTCGCACTGCTGCGGCGGGCCGGTGCGACGGGCGTCTCCTTCGACCTCTCGCTCGTCACCGAGCGCGACGACGAGGCGATCGGGGAGGCCGTGGAGGCCGGTACACGGCTGTTCGCCGGTGTCGTCCCGGCCACGGACGGCCCGTTGTCAGACCCTGCCGGTAGCGTCATGGGTGTCAGGACGTTGTGGCGCAGGCTGGGGCTGCGACCGGGGCTTCTCGCGGAGGCGGTGACGGTCACCCCGGCGTGCGGTCTCGCGGGCGCTTCCCCCGCGTACGCGCGCGAGGCACTCGCCCACTGCGTCCGGGCGGCGAGATCCCTCGCGGACAACCCAGAGTAACGGGAGGACGACACGGTGGCCGGCGACAAGCAGCAAGCGGAGACAGCGGTGCCCGCCGAGGCCCGCGAGGAGCACGCGCGGCTCGCGGAGCAGGTCGAGGAGCACCGCTTCCGGTACTACGTCAAGGACGCGCCGGTCATCAGCGACGCCGACTTCGACCGCCTCCTGCGCTCCCTGGAGGACCTGGAGGAGCGTTACCCCGAGCTGCGTACGCCCGACTCGCCGACCCAGAAGGTCGCCGGGGCGTACGCGACGGAGTTCACCGCGGTCGAGCACCGCGAACGGATGCTCTCGCTGGACAACACGTTCAACGACGAGGACCTCGCCGCCTGGGTCGACCGGATCGCCCGGGAGCTGGGCGAGCAGGAGTACCACTTCCTGTGCGAGCTGAAGGTCGACGGCCTCGCCGTCAACCTGACGTACGAACAGGGCCGGCTGACCCGCGCGGCCACCCGCGGCGACGGACGCACCGGCGAGGACATCACGCCCAACGTGCGCACCATCGCCGAGATCCCCGACCGGCTGCACGGCGACAAGGTGCCCGACCTGGTCGAGATCCGCGGCGAGGTCTACTTCCCGATGGCCAAGTTCGAGGAGCTGAACGCCCGTCTGGTCGCCGCGGGCGACAAGCCGTTCGCCAACCCGCGCAACGCGGCGGCCGGGTCGCTGCGCCAGAAGGACCCGCGCGTCACCGCCACCCGCCCCCTGCACATGGTCGTCCACGGCATCGGCGCCCTGGAGGGGTACGAGGGCCTGACCCGCCTGTCCGAGGCCTACGACCTGCTGAGCACCTGGGGCCTGCCCACCTCCCCGCACAACCGGGTGGTGGACGACCTCGACGGCATCCGGGAGTTCATCGCCCACTACGGCGAGCACCGGCACTCGGTGGAGCACGAGATCGACGGCGTCGTCGTCAAGCTCGACGAGATCCGTCTCCAGGGCCGCCTCGGCTCCACCGCGCGCGCCCCGCGCTGGGCCATCGCCTACAAGTACGCGCCCGAGGAGGTCAACACCAAGCTCCTCAACATCCGCGTGGGCGTCGGCCGCACGGGCCGCGTCACGCCGTACGCGCAGGTCGAGCCGGTCACCGTCGCCGGCTCGGAGGTCGAGTTCGCCACCCTGCACAACCAGGACGTCGTCAAGGCCAAGGGCGTCCTCATCGGCGACACCGTCGTGCTGCGCAAGGCCGGGGACGTCATCCCGGAGATCCTCGGACCGGTGGCCGATCTGCGCGACGGCAGCGAGCGCGAGTTCGTGATGCCGAGCGAGTGCCCCGAGTGCGGGACGCCGCTGCGGCCCATGAAGGAGGGCGACGTCGACCTGCGCTGCCCCAACGCCCGCACCTGCCCGGCCCAGTTGCGCGAGCGTCTGTTCTACCTCGCGGGCCGCAAGGCCCTCGACATCGAGCACTTCGGCTACGTCGCCGCCGCCGCCCTCACCAAGCCGCTGGAGCCCGCCGAGCCGCCGCTGCGGGACGAGGGCGACCTGTTCGACCTCACGGTCGAGCAGCTGCTGCCCATCAAGGCGTACGTCCTCGACCAGGACAGCGGACTGCCCAAGCGGGACCCGAAGACCGGCGAGGAGAAGATCGCCACCGTCTTCGCCAACCAGCAGGGCGAGCCCAAGAAGAACGCGCTGGCGATGCTGGAGAACATCGCCGCCGCCAAGCAGCGCCCGCTGGCCCGCGTGCTCACCGGCCTGTCGATCCGTCATGTCGGCCCGGTCGCCGCCGAGGCGCTGGCCCGCGAGTTCCGCTCCATCGACCGCATCGAGCAGGCGAGCGAGGAGGAACTGGCGAACACCGAGGGCGTGGGCCAGATCATCGCGGCCTCCCTCAAGGAGTGGTTCGCCGAGGAGTGGCACCAGGAGATCATCCGCAAGTGGCGGGCCGCGGGCGTGCGCATGGAGGAGGAGGGGCCGGGCGAGGACGAGGGACCGCGCCCGCTGGAGGGCCTCACCGTCGTGGTCACCGGCACCCTGGAGCACTTCACCCGGGACGGCGCCAAGGCGGCGTTGCAGAGCCGGGGCGCGAAGGTGACCGGCTCGGTGTCGAAGAAGACGTCCTTCGTGGTCGTCGGCGACAACCCCGGCTCCAAGTACGACAAGGCGATGCAGCTGAAGGTGCCCGTCCTGGACGAGACGGGTTTCGGCGTCCTGCTGGACCAGGGCCCGGACGCGGCGGCGCAGGCCGCGCTGCCGGGCGAGGAGCGGGGGGACCAGGCGGAGCAGGGGGAGTAGGGGCGCGGCGGGCGGCCGGCCGGGGAGCGGCGGGGGTTGAGCAACCGACCGGCGGGCAAAGGGAGTTGTGCTCCCCGGCCGCGAGACGGGGAGAGTCGTGCTCCCGGCCGGGGAGCGCTCGGCCTCGTGCTTCCGGCCGGAGGCGAACTCACATGTGGGGCCGGGCCGGTGGCGGTGCCCGAAGTCGTATGTGCCGCCGGGCGGTGGTGCCGCGAGTCACCGCCGGGCGGCGGTGTTCCACGTCATACCTGGCCGCGACCCCGGCGGCTGGCTCCGTGCGCACCGCCCCCGAGGTGGCCGAAGTCGTACCCCGTGACCGGCGGGTGGCGGTTGAAGGCCACGCGTACGGCGCATATCAGATGCATACGGGTGGCCGGGGCGCATTCGGGCAACCGTCGACGACCGCTGCCCGTGGAAGCCTTCCGCGGCCTACTGTTGAGGCGTGCGCCCGCCGTGTCCGGCCGCGGTCGGGGCATCCCCGTGCTCCGACGAGCGCGGGGAAGGGTTTTTCCGGCGCGGTGCCGGTGCGGGCCGAAGGGGCGCCGCGCGGGGGCCGCGTGGTGTGGGCACCGCCGGCTGTGAGAGGGACGGGAATGGAACCGACCGAGAGCGCCGCCCCGCACTCACGGCTGCGCCGGGTGACCGGCGCATGGCGAGGGTGCCTGAGGCGGACGGGGGAGCGTCCGGACGCCGACCAGCACGCGGGGCGCGCGGGCCTTCCCGCACGCCCCGCCTCGCACCACACCGTCGCGGAGATACGGCCCCGCCCGGCGCCGGCCCGCGTGACAGCCGCCGGTCCGCCCGGCGCCGGCCCCCGGCCCGGACGGCGTGCGCCGCGGGCCGCACTGCCCCCGGCGGTCGTCACCGCCGCCGCCCTCGTCCTCGGCGCCGGCGTCCTCAGGTCGTTCACCGACGCGCACGCCCTCTTCCCGTCCGGCGCCGCCGGCTGGTCGCTGGCCGTGCTCACCGGCGTCATCGTCGGCCACCTCGTCATGCTCGGCCGCGCCCGCTGGTCGGGCGGCACCGGCTCCGGCGCCGCCCTCACCCTCGCCGTGCTCCTGCTCTACGGATGGGTGCCCGCCGAGCTGGTCAGCCTCGCCGTCGTCGTGCTGGTCGGCATCGCCCGGCGCGGCCGCTGGCGGCCCGGCGTGCTCAACGGCGCCGCGGACATCCTCGGCATCGCCGCCGCCGCCCTCGTCCTCGGCGCCTGCGGCCGGGTGCCGACCGTGGAGCGGCCCTGGGACCCGGGGGACTGGACCGCGTACAGCGCCCCCGAGGTGGTGCTGGTCGCCGCCGTCTACCTCGCCGTCACCCGGCTGCTGATCTGGTGCCTGCACGCGCCGCGCACCGGCCCGCTGCCCACCGTCGGCCGCCCCGCCCTGGTCCGGCAGGGCCTCCTCGCGGTCGCTCTGCTCGGCATCGCGCCCCTGGTGTGCGTGGTCGCCGTCGCCGAACCGGTTCTGCTGCCGCTGTTCGCCATCCCGCTCATCGCGCTCGACTCCACCCTGTGGATCGCCCGCGCCCGGGCGGAGGAGCAGTTGCGCGACCCGCTGACCGGGCTGCCCAACCGGCAGTGGCTGCTGGAACGCATCTGGACCGCTCTCGACGACACCGAACGCGCCGGCGGCCGGGCCGCCCTGCTGCTGATCGACCTGGACCGCTTCCGCTCGGTCAACGACACCCTCGGCCACCTCGCCGGCGACCGGTTGCTGCTCCAGATCGCCGACCGGCTGCGCCAGGCGCTGCCGCGCGGGGCGGAGGCCGCGCGGCTCGGCGGTGACGAGTTCGCCGTGTTACTGCCCGTCGCCGACTCCACCACGTCCGCGACCCGTATCGCCCGCCAGCTGGTCACCGCGCTCAGCTCGCCGCTCGACCTCGACGGCCTCACCCTCGTCCTGGAGGCCAGCGCCGGGGTCGCCGTCTGCCCCGACCACGCCCTCGACGCCGAAGGCCTGCTGCGCCGCGCGGACGTGGCGATGTACCAGGCCAAGCGGGACCGCACGGGGGTGGAGGTCTACGAGTCCAAGCGGGACTCCAACACCCCCGACCGGCTCGGCCTCCTCGGCGACCTGCGCCGGGCCCTGGACGCCCACGAGGTCCAGCTGCACTACCAGCCCAAGGTCCGCTTCGACGGCCAGGTCGCCGGCCTTGAGGCGCTGGTGCGCTGGGTGCACCCGGAGCGGGGCAAGGTCCCGCCGGACGAGTTCATAGCGATCGCCGAGTCCTCGGGGCTGATGCCCCATCTCACGGAGTACGTGCTGGAGACCGCCCTCGGGCAGGTCGCCCGGTGGCGTGCCCAGGGCCTGTTCACACCGGTCGCCGTCAACGTCTCGCCGCGCGACGTGCACACTCCCGGTTTCGCCGGCTCGGTCGCCGCCCGGCTCGCCCGGCACGGCGTCCCGGCCGGCGCACTCCAGCTGGAGATCACCGAGCACGTGCTGCTGGAGGATCCGCAGCGGGCCGCCGACACGCTGGCCGGGCTCACCGCGCACGGCGTGAAGATGTCGCTGGACGACTTCGGCACCGGCTACTCCTCGCTGGTGCATCTGCGCCGTCTGCCGGTGAGCGAGCTGAAGATCGACCGCTCCTTCGTGGCCCGGCTCGCGGTGGACACGGAGGACGCCGAGATCGTGCGCTGCACCGTCGACCTCGCCCACTCCCTCGGGCTGCTCGTCGTCGCGGAGGGCGTCGAGGACGACGAGACCTGGGAGCGGCTGCGGGACCTGCGCTGCGACGCCGTGCAGGGCTGGCTGGTCGCCGCCGCGATGCCGCCCGAGGAGACCACCGCGTGGCTGCGCGCCCGCGGCTCCCGCGGCTGGGTCCGCCCGGCGGCGGCCTTGCCGGCGGCGGCGACGGACGAGTAACCGCCCGGCCGGTGGCCGCGAGACGGCGCCGGGTGCCGGTCGCTTCGGCCTCGATGAAGGGTCGAGTGGGGCCACGGGGGCGGGACAGGGCGTGGTCGCCCCGTCCGGGTGGCCGGGAATCGCCGTTTGTCCGCAGCACCGGGGCTTCCGCCCCGTCACGGGTCCCCGAAGGCGTGACACCCACGCCCATCGTCGGCGGGCCGAAGGCACGCCTCCACCCACCGCCGGCTTCTGAGCCGGACGACACCCCGCTCGACACGCCCGAGCCGAGCCGCACCCGGCCGTGATCAGGGCCCCAGCGGGCCGGATCCCCGCCGCCGCTCCCGGCCCGTGTGACGCCCGCCCCCGCTCACCGCGCCCGACGCGAGCCCCATCCGGCCGTGATCCGCGGCCGCGCCCCGCCAGCGGGCACCCGGCGCGAGCCGCCGTTCGGACGCGTCCCGGGCCCGCGCCCCCGTCAGTCCGTGCCCGGTGGTACGAAGTGGCCGATCAGCAGGGCGAGGCGGCGTTCGTGGCCGCCATCGGGCAGCCGGCCGCTGCGCATCAGGGTGACCAGGCCGTGCAGCCCGGCCCAGTAGGTCTCCGTCAGCAGCTCCGGTTCGTCGCCCTCGGCCGCGACCGGCTCGACGGCCTTGGCCAGTTCGCCGAACGCCTCCTGCAGTGCGGCGGGCGCCTCGGGTGTCGCGAACGGCAGGTCCACCGCATGGGTGAACATCGCGTCGTACAGCGCGGGCCGCCGCCGGCCGAAGGCGGTGTACGCCTCGCCGACCGCCGCCAACGCCTGCCGTGCGCTCCCGGCCGACGTCCGCGCCTTGCGCAGCTCGGCCGCCAGCTCCTCGCAGCCCTGGACCGCGACCGCCGCCATGATGGCGTCCTTGCCCCTGAAATGGCTGTACAGGACCGGCTGGCTGTACTCCACCTCGGCGGCGAGCCGGCGTGTGGTGACCGAGTCCCAGCCTTCCGCCTCCGCGAGCTCCCGAGCGACCCGCACGATCAGCCGCTCGCGTTCCGCCCGTTCGCGCTCTCGGCGCTTCTGGATCGTCATGACGGGGATTCTAGCAGTGCTAGCCATTCTGTCGCTGCTCTGCTAGCGTCGCTCCTGTCGCTAGCGCCGCTAGCAAATCGAGCGATGAGGAGAAGTGGCATGACCGTCACCGCGTACACCCTGGCCGTCCTGCTCGACCTGTTCTGCCTGTTCCTCGGCTACCGGTTCCTGTTCCAGCCGGCCCCGGCCGCGACGGGCTACGGCGTCCCGGCCGACCCGCACGGAGACGCGGGCGCCTACCTCTCGGTCAAGGGCCTGAGGGACGGCACGTTCGGAGTGGTCGGGCTGGCCCTGCTGACCGCCGTCGGCGCCCGCGCCGAGGCCTGGTTCATGCTCTGCGTGGCACTCGTCCCGCTCGTCGACACCCTGATAGTCCTGCGTCACGGCGGGCCGAAGGCGACCGCGTTCGGCATCCACCTCGCCACCGCCGTCGTCGTACTGATCAGCGCCGCGCTGCTCTTCGTGGCGTGACCGGGCCGCGTGCGGCCTCACACGGAGTTCCGACCGACCACGCACCAGGAGAAGCCGCGATGTCGCTGTTCGTACCGAAGTTCGACGAGTCCGTGATCGTCCGTGACGCCGAGGCGGAGGTGGTGGGCGGCGCCCCGGTCGCCGTCCGGCTGCTGGCCGACAGCAGCGCCACCGGCGGAGCGCTGTCCACGGTCCGCGTCACCCTCGCCGAGGGGGCCGACGGGGCCCACCCGCACTGGCACGACAACTCCGCCGAGATGTTCTTCGTCCTGGACGGCGCCGCCGAACTGCTCTCCGGCGACGACATCGTCACCGCCGAGCGTGGCGACCTCGTCGTCGTCCCGCCGGGCCGCCCCCACGCCTTCGCCGCCGCCCCCGGCGCCACGGCCGACCTCCTCGTCGTGATCACGCCGGGCGTGGAGCGCTTCGAGTACTTCCGCCACCTCCAGCGCATCCGCCTGGGCGACGTCACCCCGGAGAGCCTCCTCGAAGTGCAGGACCTGTACGACAACCACTTCCTGAAGAGCGCCGTCTGGGACGGACGCCGCTGACCCGGCACGGGCGCGGGGCGGCATCGCCGGTCGCCCCGCCCGGGACGCGAAGAAACCGCTGCACGCGCATACGGCCCCGCCCCATAGGATTGGCTCCAAACCACACACACTCACCCCAGAGGAACGCTGCATGCCTGGCATCACGCGCGAGGAGGTCGCCCACCTCGCCCGGCTGGCGCGTCTGGAGCTGAAGCCCGAAGAGCTCGACCACTTCGCGGGACAGCTGGACGACATCATCGGCGCGGTGGCCCGCGTCAGCGAGGTCGCCGACCGAGACGTACCGCCGACCTCCCACCCGCTGCCGCTGACGAACGTCATGCGCGCGGACGAGGTCCGTCCGTCGCTCACCCCCGAGCAGGCGCTCTCCGGCGCCCCGGCCCAGGAGCAGCAGCGTTTCAAGGTGCCGCAGATCCTGGGGGAGGAGTAAGCCATGACGGACATCATCAAGCTCACCGCGGCCGAGACCGCCGAGAAGATCGCCTCCGGCGAGCTGACGGCCGTCGAGGTCACCGAGGCGCATCTGGCCCGGATCGAGGCCGTCGACGAGAAGGTGCACGCCTTCCTGCACGTCGACCGCGAGGGCGCCCTCGCCCAGGCCCGCGCCGTGGACGAGAAGCGGGCGCGCGGCGAGAAGCTCGGCCCGCTGGCCGGCGTCCCGCTCGCCCTGAAGGACATCTTCACCACCGAGGGCGTGCCGACCACCGTCGGCTCCAAGATCCTCGAGGGCTGGATCCCGCCGTACGACGCGACGCTCACCAAGCGGCTCAAGGCCGCCGACGTCGTCATCCTCGGCAAGACCAACATGGACGAGTTCGCCATGGGCTCCTCCACCGAGAACAGCGCCTACGGCCCGACCGGCAACCCCTGGGACCTCACCCGGATCCCCGGCGGCTCCGGCGGCGGCTCCTCCGCCGCGCTCGCCTCCTTCCAGGCCCCCCTGGCCATCGGCACCGACACCGGCGGCTCCATCCGCCAGCCGGCCGCCGTCACCGGCACGGTCGGCGTCAAGCCGACCTACGGCGCCGTCTCCCGCTACGGCATGGTCGCCTTCTCCTCCTCCCTGGACCAGGGCGGCCCCTGCGCCCGTACGGTCCTGGACGCGGCGCTGCTGCACGAGGTGATCGCCGGCCACGACCCGATGGACTCCACCTCCATCGACGCGCCGGTCCCGGCGGTGGTCGAGGCCGCCCGCAACGGCAGCGTGGCGGGCATGCGCGTCGGCGTGGTCAAGCAGTTCCGCGGCGAGGGCTACCAGCCCGGCGTCATGCAGCGCTTCGACGAGTCCGTCGAACTGCTGAAGGAACTGGGCGCCGAGATCGTCGAGCTGGACTGCCCGTCCTTCGACCTCGCCCTGTCGGCGTACTACCTGATCGCACCGTCCGAGTGCTCCTCCAACCTCGCCCGCTTCGACGGCCTGCGCTACGGCCTCCGTACGGGCGACGACGGCACCCGCTCGGCCGAAGAGGTCACCTCCCTCACCCGTGAGGCGGGCTTCGGCCCCGAGGTCAAGCGCCGCATCATGCTCGGCACCTACGCGCTCAGCTCCGGCTACTACGACGCGTACTACGGCAGCGCCCAGAAGGTCCGTACGCTCATCAAGCAGGAGTTCGACAAGGCGTTCGAGCAGGTCGACGTGATCGTCTCCCCGACGACCCCGACCACCGCCTTCCCGATCGGCGAGCGCGCCGACGACCCGATGGCGATGTACCTCGCCGACCTGTGCACCATCCCGACCAACCTGGCGGGCAACGCGGCCATGTCCCTGCCCTGCGGCCTCGCCCCGGAGGACAACCTCCCGGTGGGCCTGCAGATCATCGCCCCGGTGATGAAGGACGACCGCCTCTACAAGGTGGGCGCCGCCGTCGAGGCCGCGTTCGTGGAAAAGTGGGGACACCCGCTGCTCGAGGAGGCTCCGTCGCTGTGAGTAACGCACTGTCGAAGGCCAAGGGCTTCAAGAAGTCCAAGTCCGGCACGTACCTGTCCATGGGCACCACCGCGTTCGGCGCGATCGGCGTCGCCAAGCAGATCAGGAAGGCGCGCGCCGAGCACGACACGCTGCGCCTGATCGACGCCACCGTGTCCGCCGTCGCGATCGTCACCGGCCTCGCCATCCTCTACCGCGAGCTGAAGCGGCTGGGCGACGACGACGTCCTGCTGGGCTGAGAGGGAAGTTTTCACCGTGACCACCACGACCGACCTGGTGTCGTACGAGGACGCGCTGGCGTCGTACGACCCCGTCATGGGCCTCGAGGTCCATGTCGAACTCGGCACCGCCACCAAGATGTTCTGCGGCTGTTCGACCGCGCTCGGCGCCGACCCGAACACCCAGACCTGCCCGGTCTGCCTCGGCCTGCCCGGCGCGCTCCCGGTCGTCAACGCGACCGGCGTCGAGTCAGCCATCAAGATCGGCCTCGCGCTGAACTGCGAGATCGCCGAGTGGTGCCGCTTCGCCCGGAAGAACTACTTCTATCCGGACATGCCGAAGAACTTCCAGACCTCCCAGTACGACGAGCCGATCGCCTTCGACGGCTACCTCGACGTGCAGCTGGAGGACGGCGAGGTCTTCCGCGTGGAGATCGAGCGCGCCCACATGGAGGAGGACACCGGCAAGTCGACGCACGTCGGCGGCGCCACCGGCCGTATCCACGGCGCGTCCCACTCCCTGCTGGACTACAACCGCGCCGGCATCCCGCTGATCGAGATCGTCACCAAGCCGATCGTCGGCGCCGGCGAGCGCGCCCCCGAGGTCGCCAAGGCCTACGTCCGCGAGCTGCGCGAGCTGATCCGCGCGCTCGGCGTCTCCGAGGCCCGCATGGAGATGGGCCAGATGCGCTGCGACGTCAACCTGTCGCTGATGCCCAAGGGCGCGGACAAGTTCGGCACCCGCAGCGAGACGAAGAACGTCAACTCGCTGCGGTCCGTCGAGCGCGCCGCCCGGTTCGAGATCCAGCGGCACGCCGCGGTGCTCTCCTCCGGCGGCACGATCGTCCAGGAGACCCGGCACTTCCACGAGGACACCGGGACCACGACCTCGGGCCGCGTGAAGGAGGAGGCCGAGGACTACCGGTACTTCCCGGAGCCCGACCTGGTGCCCGTGGCTCCCGCGCGCGAGTGGGTCGAGGAGATCCGCGCCGCGCTGCCCGAGCCGCCGCTGGCCCGCCGCACCCGCCTGCTGGCGGAGTGGGGCATCTCGGCCACCGACATGCAGGCCATCCTCAACGCCGGTGCGCTGGACCCGATCGTCGCCACGATCGACGCCGGCGCCGACGCGGCCTCCGCCCGCAAGTGGTGGATGGGCGAGCTGGCGCGCAGCGCCAACGAGTCCGGCAAGGCCCTGGACGAGCTGGCGATCACGCCCGAGCAGGTGGCCCGGGTGACCGAGCTGGTCTCCTCCGGCGACCTGAACGACAAGCTGGCCCGCCAGGTCATCGAGGGCGTCCTCGCGGGCGAGGGCACCCCGGACGAGGTCGTCGACAAGCGCGGTCTGAAGGTCGTCTCCGACGACTCCGCGCTGGGCACGGCCGTGGACGAGGCCATCGCGGGCAACCCCGGCATCGCGGACAAGATCCGCGGCGGCAAGGTCGCCGCGGCGGGCGCGCTGGTCGGCGCGGTCATGAAGGCCACCCGCGGCCAGGCCGACGCGGCCCGCGTCAAGGAGCTGATCCTGGAGAAGCTGGGCGTCTCCGAGTAACACCGACAAGGCGGCGCCGGGCCCCGCCCGCCCCGCCGCCCCGAAGGGCGCGCCCCGAACCACACCGGGACGCGCCCTTCGGCCTTCGGCCGTTCAGTGCCGGAGCGCGCGGCGGACGTACGGGGCACGCGTCCGGAGGGGCGCACAGCCGGGCGCGGCAAGCCGCCCCGCCGCCGACCGCGCGGAGAGCGGCGGCTACGCTCGCCCGCCATGAGTGGACGCGTCGATTCCGAGACCCCCGCCGCCATGTCCCGGCCGGACGGCGTCGAGGCCCCCGGCCCGCGCGGCGGGACCGGGGCCGCATCCCGGACGGCCACCGAACAACTCACCGAAGCCCCCCTCGCCGGCGCCGGCGAGGACGAGGACGACAGCGACCTCCAGGACCCCTCCGAGGTCGCCCGCAGGGCGCGCTGGACGGCGGGCGGAGCCGGCGCGCTGCTGGCCCTCGCCGGGCTCGCCGCCGCGCTGCTCCGCCTGACCGGCGCGGCTCCGGCCCCCGTCGGCGCCGCTTACGCCCTGGGCGCCGCCGTCTGCGCGCCGGCGTCCCTGCTCGGCTTCCGGGGCCGTACCCGGTGGGCGCTGTGGCTGATGATCGCCGGGGTGATGGTGATGGCACTCGGTGACCAGTTCGACTGACCCGCCCGCTCACTGACCGGAGCGGCCCCGCCCGGTGGACGCCCTCCGGAACGCGTCGTCCGGAATGATGTGAATAACGCCACGAACACGGTAAACGATCACATTGGCCTGCAAGAGTGTTGTCACCTTGCTCATGCGTTCTTTGCGGGCCGTTCCGTTCATGGACGACTGTTCCCGGTCAAAGATCCACAAATCATCACCTGGGAGCACGTTCGTGGCAGCCCTAGCGCGTTGGTGTGTCCGGCACCGCCTCGTCACCGTTCTGCTCTGGCTCCTCGCCCTCGGCGGGATCACCGTCGCCGCGGCCGTCGCCGGCCCGGCGTACTCGAACGACTACGAGGTACCCGGCACCGAGTCGGGCCGGGCCACCCAGCTGCTGCGCGAGGGCTTCCCCGGCCTCGGCGGCGACAGCGACACCGTGGTGTGGCACACCGCCTCCGGCACCGTCCGCGCCGCCGACGTCGAGCAGACGATGGCCCGCACCCTCGACCGCATCGAGACCCTGCCCGGGGTGGCCTCCGTGGTCAGCCCGTACCAGGGCCGGGGCGCCGGCCAGATCAGCGCCGACGGGCACACCGCGTACGCGACCGTCACCTTCGCGCACGCCGCCCAGGACATCCCGGAGTCCCAGGCGCGGGCGGTGGTCGGCGCGGCGAAGACCGCCCAGGCCGACGGACTCCAGGTGGAACTCGGCGGCAGCGCGATCAGCGGGACCCAGTCCTCCGGCGGGCACCTCGCCGAGATCATCGGCGTGGTCGTGGCCGCCGTGGTGCTCCTGCTCGCGTTCGGCTCGCTCGCCGCGTCCCTGCTGCCCATCGCCACCGCGCTGGTCAGCGTGGGCACCGCCTACGGCGCCATCGAGCTGCTGAGCCACGCCATGACGGTGGCCGACTTCGCACCCATGCTCGGCATGCTGATCGGCCTCGGCGTCGGCATCGACTACGCGCTGTTCATCGTCACCCGGCACCGGCGCGGCCTGAAACGCGGCCTCACCACCGCCGAGGCGGCCTCCAACGCCGTCGCCACCACCGGTCGCGCCGTCGTCTTCGCCGGCGCCACCGTCTGCATCGCCCTGCTCGGCATGCTCATCCTGCGGCTCGGCTTCCTCAACGGCGTGGCGGTCGCCGCCGCCGCGACCGTCGCCCTGACGGTCGCGGCCTCGGTGACCCTGCTGCCCGCCCTGCTGTCCTTCATCGGCCCACGCGCCCTCAGCCGCCGCGAGCGGCGCCGGCTGGCCGAGCACGGCCCCGAACCCGAGCTGCCCACCGGCTTCGCCGCCCGCTGGTCGGCGTTCGTGGAACGCCACCCCAAGCTCCTCGGTGTCCTCGCCCTGGCCGTGATCACCGTGCTCGCGCTGCCCACGCTCTCCCTCCACCTCGGCACCTCCGACCAGGGCAACGACCCCGCCTCGGCGACCACCCGGCGGGCCTACGACCTCGTCGCCGACGGCTTCGGCCCCGGCGTCAACGGGCCGCTGACCCTCGTCACCCGCGTGGACGACGCCGAGGACCGGCTCGCCCTGGACGGCCTGGACACCACCCTGCGCACCACCGAGGGCGTCGCCGCGGTCACGCCGGTCACCTACAACGGCGGCGGCACCACCGCCTACCTGACCGTCGTCCCCGACTCCGCGCCCCAGTCGCAGCGCACCAGCGACCTGGTCGACCGGCTGCGCACCGAGGTGCTGCCGCGCGCCGAGACCGGCACCTCGCTCGACGTCCAGGTCGGCGGCGTCACCGCCGGGTACGACGACTTCGCCGGTGTGATCGTCGGCCGGCTGCCGCTGTTCGTCGGAGTGGTCGTCGGCCTCGGCTGCGTGCTGCTGCTGCTCGCCTTCCGGTCCGTGGGCATCCCGCTCAAGGCCGCCGCCATGAACATCGCCGCCGTCGCCGCGGCCTTCGGCGTGGTCGTCGCGATCTTCCAGTGGGGCTGGGGCAGCGAGTTCCTGGGCCTGGGCCGGGCCGGGCCCATCGAGCCGTTCCTGCCCGTGATCATGGTCTCGGTGCTGTTCGGACTGTCCATGGACTACCAGGTCTTCCTGGTCAGCCGGATGTACGAGGAGTGGCTGGAGACCGGGGACAACCGGCGGGCCGTACGCGTCGGCCTCGCCGAGACCAGCCGGGTGATCAACTCCGCTGCCGTCATCATGATCTCCGTCTTCCTCTCCTTCGTGCTCGGCGGCGACCGGGTGATCGCCATGTTCGGCATCGCGCTCGCCACCGCCGTCGCGCTCGACGCGTTCGTGCTGCGCACGCTGCTCGTGCCCGCCCTGATGCATCTGCTCGGCCGCGCCAACTGGTGGCTGCCGCGCCGGCTGGACCGCGTACTGCCCCGCATCAGCATCGAGCCGCCCGAATGCCGCGCCGCCCATGAGAGGCTCGCCGACGTCGTGGCGGAACTCGAGAAGGAGCGGCAACGGGATGTACGCGATATCGCTGGGTGACGACGGAGCGGAACTGCGCCCGCTGGAGCCGTGGCAGGCCGAGGAGTTCCTCGCGCACCTGGACCGCGGACGGGAGTTCATCACCCGGCACATCCCCTTCGGGGCGAACGCCACGGACGTGGACTCCGCGCGCGCCCTGCTCCAGGCGTACGCGGACAAGCACGCCGCCGGCACCGGCTTCCTGCACGGGCTGTGGCTGGACGGCGTCCTGGTCGGCGGACTGCTGTTCCGGATCTTCGACACGGCGACCGGCATGTGCGAGATCGGCTGCTGGCTGGAGCCGGCCGGGACCGGACGCGGACTCGTCACACGCGGCGCGCGCGTGCTGATCGACTGGGCGTTCGACGAGCGCGGGATGCACCGTGTGGAGTGGCACGCCTCCTCCGCCAACGAGCCGAGCGTCAACGCGGCGCGGCGGCTCGGACTGACCCGCGAGGGCGTCCTGCGGGAGAGCTTCCCCTACCGGGGCGTACGCCACGACATGGAGGTGTGGGCGGTGCTCGCCCCGGAGTGGCGTTCGGCACGCGCGCGTACGGCACGCGCCGATCGCTGACGATCATTAAGGGACCTCTCAGAGAGCGTCCGTACGGTGCGGGGCATGGGAACGAAGACCGCAGCCGAGACCGCCACCGACCAGGAGGGCACGGGCCCCACCGGGTCCGACCTCACCGAGAACACCACGGACGGCGGTGGGACGGCGGCGACGGGCACCGGGTCCGACGCCGCCGCCCCGGCCGCGACGGCCACCGAGAAGGTCACGGGCGAGCCCGCTGACTGCGGACAGACCGCCTCCGCCGCGGCCACCGACGAGGCGGCCGGCCCGGAGGGGGACCCAACCGACGCCGCCGACCCGGCCGGTGACGGCGGGCCGGCCCCCTCGGGGGTCGGCCAGGGCGCCGGCGCCGTCGTCGCCGCCGCGCTCGGCGTCGTGTCGCTCAGCGGCGGCTGGCTCGGGACGGTCGCCTCCGCGCGCGAGCAGCTGATCGGCCAGCTGCGCACCCCCACCTCCGCGAGCGTCGCCACGCAGGTCAAGGAGGTCTACGGCGACGCCTGGCACACCACCGCGCTGTGGGCGGGGGTGTTCGCGCTCGCCGCCATGGTCGTGGGCGTCGTGGTCCTGGTCCGGCCCGCGTTCGGCGCGCCGCGCGCACCGCAGGCGCCGTGGATCAAGTCGGTGGCCTGGGCGGGCGTCGTCCTCGGCGTCATCGGTCTGCTGCTGGCCGTACTGAAGTACACCGACGTCCTGCTCGGCCTGCCGTCCACCGGCTGAGCGGCATCGCCCGGCCGCCGGGCCTCCGGTAGGCCCCCGAGGGGGTCCTCAGCGCCGCCGTACGCCTCCCCACGGCGGCCCTAAGGACCCCCTCAGGCGTGCCTAAGGACCTTGATCGCCGCCCAAGATGCGGCACTCTCCCGATGCCGGCGGCCCCCCCTGGGAGACGAGGGTTGACCCATCGCGCCGAACCGGTGCGGAGGACCGGACAAGACCGGACCACCTCTCACTCGCCAGGGACACGACATGCTTGAGTACGAGTACCACCAGCTCCGTTCCGCCGAACTGCGCCGCGAGGCCGAGCAGGCCCGGCTGGCCCGCTCCGTGGCCCGCGCCCGACGCGTGGCCCGCCGCGCGTCCCGCGAGGCGGAAAGCCAAGACCCCCGCTTCCGCCGCCACCGATTCACCCCGGCGGCATGACCCCCGCACCGCCCGGCCACCCCGCCCCGACAGCGTCGACCGGGCAGCCCGCCCGCGCGGGGCGCCCCGCGGCGGGAGCGGGTCGGCCCGACCTTGCCGCGGCGCCCGGACGGCCCGCCCCAACGGCGTCGCCCGGGGAGCCCGACCGCACTGCGACCGCCGAGAGGCGCGGCTCTGCGACGGGAGCCGGACGGTCTGCCCCCGCAGGGACGGACGGTCGGGCCGGTTCGGCGGTGGCCGCCGAAGATGCCGCTCACACGGCGGCCACCGCCGAAGCCGACGTAACCGCCGCTCCCGCCGCACCCTCCGCGGCCGTCGGCCGGACCGGTCCCACGGGGGTGGGCCGGGGCCGGCCGGCGGGCGCGGCGGGGACCGGGCGTTCCGCACCGGCCCTTGGGCGCACCGCACTTGCCCGCCCCTCCGCCGCGACGAAAACCGCTCCCGCGCTGTCGGTGGCGCGTGCGATGCTCGGGGCTGTGGAGAACAGGTCCGTCAGTCCGGTGTTCGTAGGCCGCCAGAGCGAACTCGGCACGCTCGACGACGCGCTCGCCCGCGCGGCCGCGGCGGAGCCGCAGGCGCTGCTGCTCGGCGGCGAGGCCGGGGTCGGGAAGACCCGCCTCATCGAGGAGTTCGCGGCCGCCGCCACCCGTCGCGGCGCCGTCGTCGCGCTCGGCGCCTGCGTCGAGATCGGCGCCGACGGGCTCCCCTTCGCGCCGTTCTCCACCGCCCTGCGCGCCCTGCGCCGCGCCCTGCCCGGCGAGTTCGCCGCCGCTGCCGCCGGCCAGGAGGAGGAACTCGCCCGCCTGCTGCCCGAACTCGGCGGCGACCAGGCCGCCGCGCGCGGCGCCGGCCGGCACGACGAGGAGGGCATGGCCCGCCTCTTCGAGCTCACCGCCCGCCTGCTGGAGCGGGTCGCCGCGGGCCACACCGTCGTCCTCGCCCTGGAGGACCTGCACTGGGCCGACGCCTCGACCCGCCACCTCCTCGTCTACCTGCTGCGCACCCTGCGCACCGGCCGCCTGCTCGTCCTGGCCAGCTACCGCTCCGACGACATCCATCGCCGCCACCCGCTGCGCCCCCTGCTCGCCGAACTCGACCGGCTGCGCACCGTCCACCGCATCGAACTGGCCCGCTTCACCCGCCAGGAGGTGGCCCGCCAGATCGCCGGCATCCTCGCCGCCGAACCCGACCCGGCCCAGATCGACCAGATCTTCGAACGCTCCGACGGCAACGCCTTCTTCGTCGAGGAACTCGCCTGCTGCACCGGCCCGGACTGCCCCGACCTCAGCGACTCCCTGCGCGACCTGCTCCTGGTCCGCGTGGAGGCGCTGCCCGAGACCGCGCAGCGGGTGGTGCGGATCGCCGCCGAGGGCGGCTCCACCGTCGAGTACCGGCTGCTGGCCGCCGTGTCCCGGCTCGCCGAGGACGACCTGATCGAGGCGCTGCGCGCCGCCGTGAACGCCAACGTCCTCATCCCCGCGCCCAGCGGCGACGGCTACCGCTTCCGGCACTCCCTGGTCCGCGAGGCCGTCAGCGACGACCTGCTGCCCGGCGAGCGCTCCCGCCTCGACCGCCGCTACGCGGAGGCCCTGGAGGCCGACCCGACCCTCGTCCCCGCCGACCAGCGCGTCACCCGCCTGGCCAGCTACTGGTACCACGCCCACGACCCCGCCAAGGCGCTGCCCGCCGTCCTGGACGCCTCCGTCGCCGCCCGCTCCCGGCACGCCTACAGCGAGCAACTGCGCCTGCTGGAGCGGGCGATGGAGCTGTGGGACGCCGCCCCGGAGGAGGTCAGCGGGCGGCTGCGCGCCGTCGACCACGTCGAGGCCTACCTCTCCTGCGGCAGCGACGGCGCGCCCGTCCCGTTGCGCTACCTCGACCTGCTGGCCGAGGCCACCGTCGCGGGCCGGCTGTGCGGCGAGCGGGAGCGCGCCATGAAGCTCGCCAAGCGGGCGCTGCGCCTGCTGGACGAGGAGGACGACCCGCTGCGCGCCGCCTGGTTCTGGGTCCAGCGCTCCCGGCTGGTCCAGCTGAAGTCCCACGGCGACGGCTGGCGGGAGCTGGCCACCGCGCAGGACCTGGTGCGCGGACTTCCGCCCTCGGAGGTGCACGCCGAGGTGCTGGCCCACGTCGCCAACTGGTCCATGGTCCACATCCCCGGCCCCGAAGCCGTCTCGGCGGCCGAGCGGGCCGTGGAGTACGCGCGCATGGTCGGCGCCCGCGAGATCGAGATGAACGCCCGGCTGACCCTCGGCGGCCTCATGGTCGACGCCGGGGACGTCGAGGCGGGCCTCGCCGAGATGCACGAGGTCAACCGGCGCACCGTGGCCGACGGGATCTCCGCCGTCGCCGGCCGCTCCTACATCAACCTGCCCTCCGAACTGGAGGCCGTCGGCCGCTCCCGCGAGGCCGTGCCGCTGCTGGAGAAGGGCCTCGCCTACACCCGCGGCCACGGACTGCTGGACCACGAGGCCTGGGTGTGGGGCAACCTCGCCGAGTCCCTGTTCAGCCTGGGCCGCTGGGACGAGGCCGCCGAGGCGGTGGCCCGCTCCGAGCGCATCGGGCACAGCGCGAAGCCGGGCGCCTTCCACGCCAGGAACCGTGCCGAACTCGCCCTGGCCCGCGGCGACCTGGCCGAAGGGGCCCGCCAACTGACCGTGGCGCAGGAGAGCTACGGCAAGTACGCCCACGCCCCGCAGCACGCCATCCCCCTGGCCCGGCTCACCATCGCCGTCGCCGCGGGCGAGGGCCGCCTGCCCGACGCCCGTACCGAACTCGAACGGGTCCTGGAACGCGGCTTCCCACCCGGCACCCACCGCTACGGCTGGCCCGTCCTGCTCACCGCCGCCACCATGGAGGCCCGTGCCGCGACCCTGACCGGCGCCGGTCCCGGCCACACCGCCACCCTCGAACGGGTCAGGGACGCCGCTCGCACGCTGCCCACCGTGGTGCCCGTCTGGCAGGCGTACGAGAGCTGGGTGCGCGCCGAACTCGCGCGCGCCGCGGGCCGCGACCGGCCCGAGGACTGGACCGGCGTCGTCGCGGCCTTCGAGACCCTCGAACGCCCCTACGACCTCGCCCGCGTCCGCTGCCGCCTGGCAGCGGCCCTGCTCGCCGGCGGGGACGCCGACGGCCGCGACCGGGCCACGGAACTGCTGCGCCTGGCGCACGCCGTCGCCGAGCACCTGGGAGCCCGCCCGCTCGCCGACGCGGTGGCGCGGCTCGCCCGCGGCGCCCGGCTCTCCCTGGCCGCCGTCCCTCAGCGGCGGGCCACCGCCGCCGACCCCGTCGAGTCCCTCGGCCTCACCCGCAGGGAACAGGACGTTCTGCGCCTGGTCGCCCTGGGCCGCACCAACCGTCAGATAGCCGAGGAACTGTTCATCTCCCCGAAGACGGCCAGCGTCCACGTCTCCAACATCCTCGCCAAGCTCGACGTCTCGGGCCGCGGCGAGGCGGCGGCGGTGGCGCACCGGCTGGATCTGTTCGCCCACGACCCGCTCTCCGCCCCGGCGGCCGGATGAGTCGTACGGTGGGGAGACGACCGGAGGGGAGCGGACCGTGTTCAACGCCTTCGAGGAACTGTTCGCACCAGGGCGCAAGCACACCACGGACGAGCAGAACCGGCTGGAGCTGACCCGGGAGGACGTCGGAGACGGCGACCCCGGGCGTGGGCCCGTCGACCTCTCGTCCGGGAAGGTGGTCGTACGCCTGCCGAGGACGGCCCCGGAGACGGCCGGCCCCGACGGCGAGACCGAGCCCGACGGGGAGACCGCGTCCGGCGAGGAGTGAGCGCGCCCGGTCGCCGCTCCGGGCCGCCCCGCCGGAACGCCGGGACCGGGGGCTCTGGTTCGGATCATGCGGGGCTCGCGGGCCCCGGCACCGTTCCCCCAGGCTCTTCGAGCAGGGGACCCCCACGCCGCGTCGCCGTCGGTCGCCACGGCTCCGCCATGACGCCCTCCTCCGCCTCGCGAGGCTCCCCCACTGCCTGGACGGCGTGGGAGGCGCCCCCCTCACCGGATCCCGCTCCCTGATCCGGCCTGATCCGGACGAAAGACCCTAGGACACCCGGAGTTCCAGGATCCGGTCGTCGCCCTTCCTCGGCCTGCCCCGGCCGTCGGTGTTGCTGGTGACCAGCCACAGCCGGTCGCCGCCCGCGGCGACCACCGTGCGCAGCCGCCCGTAGGTGCCGGCCAGGAACGCCTGCGGGGCCGCCGAGGCCGCTGTGCCCTTCAGCGGAACCCGCCACAGCCGTTCGCCGCGCAGACCGGCCAGCCAGATCGAGCCGGCGGCGTAGGCGATGCCGCTGGGGGAGGCCTGGTCGGTGTGCCACTGGGCGATCGGGTCGCGGAACTTCCCGTCGCCGGACCTTCCCTCCGCGTCCGGCCAGCCGTAGTTGCCGCCCGGCGTGATCGCGTTCAGCTCGTCCCAGGTGTCCTGGCCGAACTCGTCGGCGAACAGCCGCTGCTTGGCGTCCCAGGCGAGTCCCTGCACATTGCGGTGGCCGTAGGAGTACACGGGCGAGTCGGGGAAGGGGTCGCCCGGGGCCGGCGCGCCGTCCGGCGTCAGCCGCAGGATCTTGCCGCCGAGCGACTTCCGGTCCTGGGCCAGCCCCCGCTCGCCGCTCTCGCCGGTGCCCGCGTAGAGCATGCCGTCGGGGCCGAAGGCGATCCGGCCGCCGTTGTGGATGACGCCCTTCGGGATGCCCTTGAAGATCGTGTCGGGCGCCCCCAGCTGGTCACCGGCCGGACGTTTCGCGTCGTAGAGCATCCGGACGATCCGGTTGTCGGAGGCGGAGGTGAAGTAGGCGTAGATCAGATGGTCGGAGGCGAAGTCGGGGGAGAGGGCGATGCCGAGGAGGCCGCCCTCGCCCTCCGGCGCCACCCCGGAGACCGTCCCCAGCTCGGTCTTGCGCCCGGTCTTCTCGTCGATCCGCGTGATCGTGCCCCGGTCGCGGGAGGAGACCAGCAGACCGCCCTCCGGGAGCGGGGCCAGGCCCCAGGGCGAGTCCAGGCCGTCGGCGACCGTGCGCACCACCTTCACCGTCCCCTTGGCCGGCGGCGCGCTCTCGGCCGCCCGGGCCGGGGCCGAGGAGTGCGCCGCGCTGGCGCCGGGCGTCGCGGAGTGTTCGCCGGACGGCGACTGACCGGAGGAGCATCCGGCCGCCAGCACGAGGACGGCGGCGGCCAGCAGCCCGGGCACGGCTCGACGTTGCACGATCGGGTCCCTTCGACGCGGCGGGTCGTCCCACTCATACACCGCCCGCGCCCGCCAGGTTCCCCTCCACCGCGAACCGAAGCCGTCCCACGCGCGAGCGGCGGCCCTCTCGCACACCGTGCGAGACGCGGCCACGTCGGGAACCGGACGAGCCCCCCGCCCCGCCCCGGTCCCCCTCGACTGAACCCCGGCCTCCTCCCGCACGCGGCACGGCCCCCGTGCCTCAGTCCCAGGACCCCCGCGCCGCCGGCAGCCGCGCCAGTTCCGCCAGGTCCTGGGCCGTCAGGCGAAGTCGGGCCGCCTGCGCGTTCTCCGTCACCCAGCGTTCCCGCTTGGCGCCCGGCACCGGGATCACCTGCCGGCCCTGCGCCAGCACCCAGGCCAGGGCCACCTGCGCCGCGGTGACCCGCTCGCCGTGCCGCGCGGCGACCCGCCGCAGGCCGGCGACGATCGGCTGGTTGGCGGCCATCATCTCGGCGGTGAACCGCGGATGCCGGGCCCGCACGTCGTCCGGCTCGAACCCCTGACCGGGCGTGAGCGTGCCGGTCAGGAAGCCGTTGCCGAGGGGCATCGCGGCGAGGAAGCCGACGCCCCGCGCCGCGCACCACGGCAGCAGCGACACCAGCGCCTCCGGCGACCACACCGACAGCTCGGCCTGCACCGCGCTCACCGGGAACACCTGCTGCACCCGCTCCAGCTGCCGGATCGTTCCGTCGTGCAACCGCGACCCCGACCGGCGCCGGCCGTGCGCCCCCACCGCGCACAGCCCCAGCGCCCGCACCTTCCCGGCCCGCACCAGCTCCGCCATCGCCCCCCAGGTCTCCTCGACGGGCACCTCCGGGTCGGCCCGGTGCAGCTGGTAGAGGTCGATCACGTCCGTCTGCAGCCGCCGCAGCGACGCGTCGCAGGCGCGGCGCACATAGCCGGGGCGGCCGTTGGCCACGATGTGCTGGTCGCCCACCAGCAGGCCCACCTTCGTCGAGACGAAGGCGTCCGCCCGCCGCTCCTTGAGTGCCCGCCCCACCAGCAGCTCGTTGGTGAACGGGCCGTACATGTCGGCCGTGTCCAGCAGCGTGGAGCCGAGGTCGAGCGCCCGGTGCACGGCCCGCAGCGAGGTCTCGCCCCGCTGCCGCGACGCGCTGTAGGACCAGCTCATCGGCATGCACCCGAGCCCCACGGCCCCCACCGCCAGGGCCCCCGCGCCGATCGTCCTGCGCTCCACCTCGCCGTAACCCTCCCTCGCCTGCGGTTGACCAACCTAACCTCTGGCCGCGCACGCCCCTGACATAGCCTCCGGACCATGACTGCTGACGTGTGGCTGCCCATCCCGCCGGACGAGATCGAGGGGCTCCCGGACGGGCCGGACTACCTCTTCTGGGACGGAGGGGACGACGGGGAGCAGGAGTTCCCCGGCGACCCGGCCGACTGCGCCTTCTACGTCGTGCCGTACATGCGCCCCGCCGCCCTCGTGGTGCGCCCGATGCCGCTGATGCGCTCGGTGCGGGTCGTGCAGACGCTGTCCGCCGGCACCGACAACGTCGAGCCGGGTCTGAAGCACCTGCCGGCCGGGGTGCGGCTGTGCAACGCGCGCGGTGTGCACGAGGCGAGCACCGCCGAACTCGCCCTGACCCTCGTCCTGGCCTCGCTGCGCGGCGTCCCCGGTTTCGTGCGCGCCCAGGACCGGGGCGCGTGGCAGGGCGGCTCCTTCTACCCGGCGCTCGCCGACAGGAGCGTCCTCATCGTCGGTTACGGAGCCATCGGCGCCGCCATCGAGGACCGGCTCGCGCCCTTCGAGCTCGCGCGGGTGGCGCGCGTGGCGCGCTCCGGGCGCGCTACGGCGCGCGGTCCCGTGCACCCGCTCACCGATCTGCCCGCGCTGCTTCCGCACGCCGATGTCGTCATCCTGTCCACGCCCTTGACGCCGGGCACCCGAGGACTGGTCGACGCCGGGTTCCTGGCGCGGATGAAGGACGGAGCGCTGCTGGTCAACGTGGCGCGCGGGCCCGTCGTGGACACCGGGGCGCTGCTGGCGGAGCTGGAGAAGGGCCGGATCACCGCGGCCCTCGACGTCACCGACCCCGAGCCGCTGCCCGCCGGCCACCCCCTGTGGCACGCGCCCGGCGTGCTGATCAGCCCGCACGCGGGCGGTCCGACCTCGGCGTTCCGGCCGCGCGCCGAGCGCCTGCTGGTCCGTCAGCTGACCCGTTTCGTGAACCGGGAGCCGCTCGCCAACGTGGTCCTCACGACGGGCGTGGCCGGTGAGGGAACCGCGGGCGCGGTAAACGCGTAGTTCCGCTTCGGGTACCGTCCGCGATCCTCCGGACGCGGTGCGTATACGCATATGCGCTGGTCGTCACGGAGCGTAGAGCGACTATGTCCCTGAGTGACGATACTGGTGTATCGTCCCGACAGGGGCTGCGCCGTGCACTTCGGCGCCGGGGACGGATTCCAGACTGTGAGGGGGGCGACGGGCGATGCACGGCCTATGGACGAACCATCCGAAGCGGCGGGGCCGCCACCGCAAACCCTGGCGCACGGCGGCGCGCGACCGCGGCCGGCGCCCGCAGAGCGGCCGGCTTCCACAGGACGACCGGAATCAGGACGGCGGCCGGAGCCGGCAGCGCGGCCCCGCCGGCCCGAGACGGCATCCGCGACCGGCGCGGCGGTCCTCGCTGGACCCGTCGGCGCGGACCGGGAGGGACCGGTGAGCCCGCCCCCGTCCCTGATGACCACGCTCAGCGGAGCGCCGCGCGGCCGGCTGTCGCCCGGCGTGCTGCCGTCCCGGTCGCCGGCCACCACCGTCGCCCGCGGGGTCGCCCCCCAGCTCGCGCTGGCGCTGGTGTGCGCCGCCTACGCCGTCGGCTCCGCCACCGGCTGGGGCTCGCACGAGGTCGCGCTGTTCATGGGCGACTTCGGGCTGAGCGCCGCAGCCGGCACCGCCGCGGTCTCGTGCGTGCTGTACGCGCGCGGCCACGGCGTCCGCTTCCGGCTCGCCTGGCTGCTGTTCGCCCTCTCCTCCGCGATGGCGGCCCTCGGCAACGCGGTCTGGGGGTGGTACGAAGTCGTGCTCGACGAGCAGGTGCCCAGCCCCAGCTACGCCGACCTGTTCTTCCTGTGCTTCGCCCCGCCCGCGATCATCGGCCTGCTGGTCCTGGCCAAGCGGCCGGTGAACCGGGCCGGCTGGGTGTGCCTGGCGCTGGACGCCTGGCTGATCGGCGGCTCGCTGCTGACCCTCTCCTGGAGCCTCGCGCTCGCCCAGGCGGCCAGGTTCGACGGTCCGAGCGTGGCCTACACCGCGCTCTCGCTGGCCTACCCGCTGCTGGACATCGCCCTGGTCAGCATGGTGCTCGCGCTGCACCTGCGGCGCTCGCGCGTCAACCGCAGAGCGGTCAACACGGCCATCGGCGGTCTCGCCCTCACCGTGCTGAGCGACGCCCTGTTCACCTCGCCCCTGCTGCACCACACCTACCGCTCGGGGCAGCTCCTGGACGCGGGCTGGTTCGCCGGCTCGCTCATCCTCGCCTACGCCCCCTGGGCCGCCTCCCAGTGCGCCCGCACGGCCACCGAACAGCACGAGAGCGCAGGGCCCGAACCGGTCTCCGAGGCGCCCGGCGCCCACCCGCACGACGCCCGCCCGTACGAGGGCGGCCACCCCGGCGCCGCCCGCCCCCAGGGCGGCGAACGCCCGCACGACGAGGCGCACCCGTGTGACGGCGACGACGGCGGAGAGGCCCACGAGCGCGTGGCGGACGGCCCCGCACCCGCCGAGCGCCGCCCGGGCGGCGCCGCGTCCGGACACCTGCCCGGTCAGCGCCCGGGCGGTCCGGACGGACGGTTCCGGCCACCCGCGCCGGACGGCGACGGCGACCACGAGCGCCCCCCGGCCGCCGAGCACGACCGCCATCCGGCCGGCCGCCCGCTCGCCGGCTCCCTCGCCGCCCTCACCCCGTACCTCGCCGCCGCCGTCTGCACGCTGGGGATCCTCTACAACGTGCTCAACGGCCACAGCGTCGACCGCGTGGTGCTGATCACCGCGGGGGCCGTGGTGCTCGCCCTGCTCGTACGGCAGGGCATCACCCTGCTGGAGAACATCACCCTCGCCCAGGAACTGGCCCACAAGGAGAACCACTTCCGCTCCCTGGTGCAGGGCTCCAGCGACGTCATCATGATCGCCGCGCCCAACGGCGTCCTGCGGTACGTCTCCCCGGCCGCCGCCGGGGTCTACGGCCGGCCCGCCGAGGAACTGGTGGGCACCGAACTGGCCAGTCTGATCCACCCCGACGACCTCGGCTGCGTGGTCCACGAGGTGCGCCGCTTCCTCGCCGCCAGCCCGCACGAGGAGCCCACCACCCGTATCGAGTGCCGCTTCCGCTTCGGCGGCGGGGGCGCCTCCCACCCGGGCGAGACCGAGAGCGGGGGCGGCTGGCTCAACGTCGAGTCCACCATCAACCGCCACCACGGCGGCCTGATCTTCAACAGCCGGGACGTCACCGAGCGGGTGCGCCTCCAGGCCCAGCTCCAGCACAACGCCGAGCACGACCCGCTCACCGACCTGCCCAACCGCGCCCTGTTCACCAAACGCGTCCAGCAGGCCCTGTCCGGCCGCCGCAGCACCGACCGGGGCACCGCCGTGCTCTTCATCGACCTGGACGGCTTCAAGGGCGTCAACGACACCATCGGCCACCAGGCCGGGGACGAACTGCTCGTCCAGGCCGCCCGCAGACTCCAGGAGGCGGTCCGGCACGGCGACACCGCCGCCCGGCTCGGCGGCGACGAGTTCGCCGCCCTCATCGTCGGCGACGGCGGCCGCGACCACGCGGCCCGCGAGGGCCACATCCTGGAGCTGGCCGACCGGCTCAGAGCGACCCTCTCGCAGCCCTACCTCATCGACGGCAACGACGTCCGCGTCGCCGCCTCGATCGGCGTCGCCTTCGCCGAGCCGGGTCTCGGCGCGGGCGAGCTGCTGCGCAACGCCGACCTCGCGATGTACCGCGCCAAGGCCGCGGGCAAGGGCCGGGTCGAGCTGTACAAGCCGCAGATGCAGCAGGACGTGGTCCGCCGGGCGGGCCTGGCCGGCCGGCTGCGCTCCGCGCTGCACGACGGCGAGTTCACCCTGCTGCACCAGCCGGTGGTGCGCCTGGCGGACGGCCGGGTCACCGCCGTCGCCGCCCAGGCGCGCTGGCGCTCCTCCCAGGGCGTGCTGTTCACGCCGGCCGAGTTCCTGCGGGCCGCCGAGGACGGCGACAAGTCGGCCGAGCTGGCCCGCTGGCTGCTGGAGCAGGCCGTGGAGCAGGCCGCCGAGCGGGCCAGGACCGGGCTGTCCGTCTCCGTGGCGGTCCGGCTCGGCGCCCGCCGCCTGGTGGACCGCACCCTGCCCCCGGGCGCCGTGGAGACCCTGCTGACCCGGCACGGGTTGCCCTCCGGGGCGCTGGTGATCGAGCTGGCCGACACCGACCCGAGGGTCCCGCTGGACGAGCTGGAGCGCCGCCTTTCGGCCCTCGCCCGGCTCGGGGTGCGCATCGCCCTGGACGGCTTCGGTGGCGGCCACGGCGCCATCACGGCCCTGCGCCGGCTCCCCGTCGACGTGCTCAAGCTGGACCGGGGCCTGGTCGAGGGCGTCGTGGAGTCCGCCCGGCTGCACAAGATCACCAGCGGGCTGCTGCGGATCGCCGGCGACCTCGGGCTGCAGTCCGTGGCCGAGGGCGTGGACCTCCCCGAACAGGTCGTCGCCCTGCGCGCGATGGGCTGCACCCACGCCCAGGGCACGGCCTTCTCCGGCCCGCTGGACGAGTACCGGCTGCGCCGGGCCATCGCCGCCGGCCACTACCCGGTGCCGCCGGGACCGGCCGAGCCGGTCTTCGCCGGCAAGGGCGTGGCCGCGTTCACCGCCGGGGTGCCGGCCGTGCTCGGCGGCGGGGCGGCCCCGGCCGTGGTCGGCGGCGGGAGCGTGCCCGCCGTGCGCGGGAGCGGAACGACACTGTGCCCACATAATGAGACGCCCGTCCCACCCACTTGACAGTAGGTGCGCGCCGGGGGGAGGGTCAGTGCCATGCGCACCCGAATTCTCGTACTTGGACAGCGCGTCGGCTGAGCTGGGACCCACCGGAGGAGAGATCCGGAATCCCCAGCGACCCACACCGGCGCGCTCCCCTCGCTTGCCTCACGGCACGAGGGGTTTTTTGTTGCACGGGCACCCTCCGTACAACACCCGCACACCGTGCGAACCCGGCGGAAGCCGGACATGCCAGACCCTCGAAGAATCCTCGCCAGAACCCTCAGCATCGAGAAGAGAATGCCGATGACCGAGCAGGCCACCGGGGCCCATCCGCAGCCGCGGCCCCGATCCGGAGGACACCAGTCCGCGCCCGAGCACGTCACGGGTGCGCAGTCCCTCATCCGCTCTCTCGAGGAGGTCGGCGCCGACACCGTGTTCGGCATTCCCGGTGGCGCGATCCTTCCCGCGTACGACCCGCTGATGGACTCCACGAGGGTGCGCCACGTCCTGGTCCGGCACGAGCAGGGCGCCGGCCACGCGGCCACCGGCTACGCCCAGGCCACCGGCAAGGTCGGCGTCTGCATGGCGACCAGCGGCCCCGGCGCCACCAACCTGGTCACCCCGATCGCCGACGCCCACATGGACTCCGTTCCGATGGTCGCGATCACCGGCCAGGTGGCGTCCTCCTCGATCGGCACGGACGCCTTCCAGGAGGCGGACATCGTCGGCATCACCATGCCGATCACCAAGCACAACTTCCTGGTCACCCAGGCCGAGGACATCCCGCGGGTGATCGCCGAGGCGTTCCACATCGCCTCCACCGGCCGCCCTGGACCGGTCCTCGTGGACATCGCCAAGGACGCCCTCCAGGCGAAGACCGTCTTCTCCTGGCCGCCCGTCATGGACCTGCCCGGCTACCGGCCCGTCACCAAGCCGCACGCCAAGCAGATCCGCGAGGCCGCCAAGCTCATCACCGCCGCCAAGCGGCCGGTCCTCTACGTCGGCGGCGGCGTCCTCAAGGCGAAGGCCACCGCCGAGCTGAAGGTGCTGGCCGAACTGACCGGAGCGCCCGTCACCACCACCCTGATGGCGCTCGGCGCGTTCCCCGACAGCCACCCGCTGCACGTGGGAATGCCGGGCATGCACGGTGCGGTCACCGCCGTCACCGCGCTGCAGAAGGCCGACCTGATCGTCGCCCTCGGCGCCCGCTTCGACGACCGCGTCACCGGCAAGCTGGACAGCTTCGCCCCCTACGCCAAGATCGTCCACGCCGACATCGACCCGGCCGAGATCGGCAAGAACCGCGAGGCCGACGTGCCGATCGTCGGCGACGCCCGCGAGGTCATCGCCGACCTGATCCAGGCGGTCCAGAAGGAGCACTCCGAGGGCCACCGCGGCGACTACACCGCCTGGTGGAACGACCTCAACCGCTGGCGCGACACCTACCCGCTCGGCTACGACCAGCCCGGCAACGGCTCGCTCGCCCCGCAGCAGGTCATCGAGCGCATCGGACAGCTCGCCCCGGAGGGCACGATCTTCGCCGCGGGCGTCGGCCAGCACCAGATGTGGGCCGCGCACTTCGTCCAGTACGAGCAGCCCGCCACCTGGCTCAACTCCGGCGGCGCCGGGACCATGGGCTACGCGGTGCCGGCCGCCATGGGCGCCAAGGCGGGCAGGCCCGAGCGCACCGTGTGGGCGATCGACGGCGACGGCTGCTTCCAGATGACCAATCAGGAGCTGACCACCTGCGCCCTGAACAACATCCCGATCAAGGTCGCCGTCATCAACAACGGCGCTCTCGGGATGGTCCGCCAGTGGCAGACCCTGTTCTACAACCAGCGCTACTCCAACACGGTCCTGCACTCCGGCCCGGACGACGTCAATCCCCAGGCCAAGGGCACCCGCGTCCCCGACTTCGTCAAGCTGTCGGAGGCCATGGGCTGCTACGCGATCCGCTGCGAGTCCCCGGCCGACCTCGACAAGGCCATCGAGGAGGCCAACTCCATCAACGACCGCCCGGTCGTCATCGACTTCATCGTCCACGAGGACGCCATGGTGTGGCCGATGGTCGCCGCCGGCACCTCCAACGACGAGATCATGGCCGCCCGGGACGTCCGCCCCGACTTCGGCGACAACGAAGACGACTGACAGAGAGCTGAGCGATAACCATGTCCAAGCACACCCTCTCGGTCCTCGTCGAGAACACCCCGGGCGTCCTGGCCCGGATCACCGCCCTGTTCTCACGCCGCGGCTTCAACATCGACTCGCTCGCGGTCGGCGTCACCGAGCACCCCGACATCTCCCGCATCACCATCGTGGTCAGCGTCGAGGACTTCCCGCTGGAGCAGGTGACCAAGCAGCTCAACAAGCTGGTCAACGTGCTCAAGATCGTCGAGCTGGAGCCCACCCAGGCCGTCCAGCGCGAACTCGTCCTGGTCAAGGTGCGCGCCGACAACGAGACGCGCTCGCAGGTCGTGGAGATCGTCCAGCTGTTCCGCGCCAAGACCGTCGACGTGTCCCCGGAGGCCGTGACCATCGAGGCCACCGGGTCCAGCGACAAGCTGTCCGCCATGCTCAAGATGCTGGAGCAGTACGGCATCAAGGAGCTGGTCCAGTCCGGCACGATCGCGATCGGCCGCGGCGCCCGTTCGATCACGGACCGGTCGCTGCGCGCCCTCGACCGGTCGGCGTAACGACGCGTTCGGGCGGTCGGGCGACACCCGCCGCCCGTATGCCGAGACCCCCGGACTTCCCGTCCCCTCACCGGCATACGGTGGGACGCACAACCTGCACACCAAGGAGAGAACCCAAAGTGGCCGAGCTGTTCTACGACGCCGACGCCGACCTGTCCATCATCCAGGGCCGCAAGGTCGCGGTCATCGGCTACGGCAGCCAGGGTCACGCCCACGCGCTGTCGCTGCGCGACTCGGGCGTCGACGTGCGCGTCGGTCTGCACGAGGGCTCCAAGTCCAAGGCCAAGGCCGAGGAGCAGGGCCTGCGCGTGGTGAGCCCCTCCGAGGCCGCCGCCGAGGCCGACGTCATCATGATCCTGGTCCCGGACCCGATCCAGGCCCAGGTCTACGAGGAGCACATCGCCCCGAACCTGAAGGACGGCGACGCGCTGTTCTTCGGCCACGGCCTCAACATCCGCTACGGCTTCATCAAGCCCCCGGCCGGCGTGGACGTGTGCATGGTCGCCCCCAAGGGCCCGGGTCACCTGGTGCGCCGTCAGTACGAGGAGGGCCGCGGCGTCCCGTGCATCGTGGCCGTCGAGCAGGACGCCTCCGGCGACGCGTTCGCGCTGGCGCTGTCGTACGCCAAGGGCATCGGCGGCACCCGCGCAGGCGTCATCAAGACCACCTTCACCGAGGAGACCGAGACCGACCTCTTCGGCGAGCAGGCCGTGCTGTGCGGCGGCACCGCCGCCCTGGTGAAGGCCGGCTTCGAGACCCTGGTCGAGGCGGGCTACCAGCCCGAGATCGCCTACTTCGAGTGCCTGCACGAGCTGAAGCTGATCGTGGACCTCATGTACGAGGGCGGCCTGGAGAAGATGCGCTGGTCGATCTCCGAGACCGCCGAGTGGGGCGACTACGTCACCGGCCCGCGCATCATCACCGACGCCACCAAGGCCGAGATGAAGAAGGTCCTCGCCGAGATCCAGGACGGCACCTTCGCCCGCAACTGGATGGACGAGTACCACGGCGGTCTGAAGAAGTACAACGAGTACAAGAAGCAGGACTCCGAGCACCTGCTGGAGACCACCGGCAAGGAGCTGCGCAAGCTCATGAGCTGGGTGAACGAGGAGGCGTAAGCCTCACGGCCGAGGGGCCGGAGCCATGCTCCGGCCCCTTCGTCGGCTTTCTTCGCCGAACCCGGGGCGAGGCCGCGGTCCACGGTCGGCTCGCGGCGTTGTCCACCCCGTCCAGCCACGGACGGGTGATCCTTCCGCAGCGGAGTAATGCAGGGCACACAACGCCACTAGACTGCTGCACAACAACGCGTCAGGCCCACAGCGTCGTGCGTCTTCCACGCGGCATGCCCCTCCACCGCCTGCGGCCGTCGGGACGGCCGTCCGCATTGGACTTGTGAGGACTCACGTGAGCTCGAAACCCGTCGTACTCATCGCTGAAGAGCTGTCGCCCGCCACCGTCGACGCGCTCGGCCCCGACTTCGAGATCCGGCACTGCAACGGCGCCGACCGGGCCGAACTGCTGCCCGCCATCGCCGACGTCGACGCGATCCTGATCCGCTCGGCCACCAAGGTCGACGCCGAGGCCGTCGCCGCCGCCAAGAAGCTCAAGGTCGTCGCCCGCGCCGGCGTCGGTCTGGACAACGTCGACGTCTCCGCCGCCACCAAGGCCGGCGTGATGGTCGTCAACGCGCCGACCTCCAACATCGTGACCGCCGCCGAGCTGGCCTGCGGCCTCCTGCTGGCCACCGCGCGCAACATCCCGCAGGCCAACGCCGCGCTGAAGAACGGCGAGTGGAAGCGCAGCAAGTACACCGGCGTCGAGCTGGCCGAGAAGACCCTCGGCGTCGTCGGCCTCGGCCGCATCGGCGCGCTGGTCGCCCAGCGCATGTCCGCCTTCGGCATGAAGGTCGTCGCCTACGACCCCTACGTGCAGCCCGCGCGGGCCGCGCAGATGGGCGTCAAGGTGCTGACCCTGGACGAGCTGCTGGAGGTCTCCGACTTCATCACCGTCCACCTGCCCAAGACGCCCGAGACCCTCGGCCTGATCGGCGAGGAGGCGCTGCACAAGGTCAAGCCGAGCGTGCGCATCGTCAACGCCGCGCGCGGCGGCATCGTGGACGAGGAGGCGCTGTACTCGGCGCTCAAGGAGGGCCGGGTCGCCGGCGCGGGCCTCGACGTGTACGCCAAGGAGCCCTGCACCGACTCGCCGCTGTTCGAGTTCGACCAGGTGGTCTGCACCCCGCACCTCGGCGCCTCCACGGACGAGGCGCAGGAGAAGGCGGGCATCGCCGTCGCCAAGTCGGTGCGCCTCGCCCTCGCCGGCGAGCTGGTGCCCGACGCGGTCAACGTCCAGGGCGGTGTCATCGCCGAGGACGTCAAGCCGGGCCTGCCCCTGGCCGAGCGCCTCGGCCGCATCTTCACCGCCCTCGCCGGCGAGGTGGCCGTCCGCCTCGACGTCGAGGTCTACGGCGAGATCACCCAGCACGACGTCAAGGTGCTGGAGCTGTCCGCGCTGAAGGGCGTCTTCGAGGACGTGGTGGACGAGACCGTCTCCTACGTCAACGCCCCGCTGTTCGCGCAGGAGCGCGGCGTGGAGGTACGGCTGACCACGAGCAGCGAGTCCGCCGACCACCGCAACGTCGTCACCGTGCGCGGCACCCTCGCCGACGGCGAGGAGATCTCGGTCTCCGGTACGCTCGCCGGCCCCAAGCACGTCCAGAAGATCGTCGCCGTCGGCGAGTACGACGTGGACCTCGCACTCGCCGACCACATGGTGGTCCTGCGTTACGAGGACCGTCCGGGCGTCGTCGGCACGGTGGGCCGGATCATCGGCGAGGCGGGCGTCAACATCGCCGGTATGCAGGTCGCCCGTGCGGCGGTCGGCGGCGAGGCGCTGGCCGTGCTCACGGTGGACGATACGGTGCCGCCGTCGGTGCTTTCCGAGGTCGCGGCGGAGATCGGGGCCACGTCGGCCCGATCGGTGAACCTCGTCTGAGGACACCGTCCCTCTGGGGCTGCCGGTCAGGGCCGGCAGCCCCTAGCCGGCCGCGCCGATCACGAAGCCGGCCGTGACGACATGCGCCCGGTCGCCGCCCTTCCGTACCAGGTGGACCGTCGTCGGCGCCGCCCGATCGGGACCGGGGGCAGCAGCGGCGCCCGGCCGTCGATCAGGGCCTCTCGTTCGGATCATGCCGGCCTCGCGGGTCTGGTGCCGTTCCCCCCAGCTCTTCGAGCAGGGGAATCCCCACGCCGCGTCGTCGTCGGTTGCCACGGCTCCGCCATGACGCCCTCCTCCGCCTCGCGAGGCTCCCTTACTGCCTGGACGGCGCGGGAGGCCCACCCTCGCCGGAGCCCGCTCCCTGATCCGGCCCGATCCGAACGGAAGACCCTAGAGCCGCGCCGCCTTCAGGGCCATGTGGAGCAGCAGACGGTCCTCGCCGTCGTCCAGGTCGAGACCGGTCAGCTGCTCCACCCGGGACAGCCGGTAGTACAGCGTCTGCCGATGGATGCCCAGCTCGGCGGCGGTGCGGCCGGCCTGGCCCGCGCAGTCGAGGTACACCTCGGCGGTGCGGGCCAGGTCCTGGTGGCCGGGAGCGAGCAGCGGGCCGGTCACCGCGTCGTGCGTGGCGTGCGCGGGCAGCGAGGTGAGCAGACGGTACGGGCCGATCCGCGCCCACTCGGCGACCGGCCCGAGCCGGGGCTCGGCCAGCGCGGCACGGGCCGCCGCCGACGCCTCCGCCCAGGCGGCGGCCAGATCGGCGAGCCCGATCCGCCCGGCGGCCACCCCGGCAGCCGTCCGTCCGCGCCCCGCCCCGCCGACCGCCGGCACCGCGCCGGCCTCCGCCTGCTCCAGCAGCCGGGTCGCCGCCGACACCGCGCCGGTCAGCGTCTCCGGGGAGCGCAGCCGCACCAGCACCGCCAGGCACTGCGCGGTCGTGCCCCACGGCACCGTGCACAGCGCCGTCGCGCCCGGCAGCGTCCGCACCGAGGGTGCGTCGTCCGGGTCGGCCGAGGGCCACGGCGCCACGCACACCACCGTGTGCGGCCCGTCCGCCCGCGCGCCCAGCGCCGTCCGCAGCTCGGCCACCGCCATGTCGCGCGGCCAGCCCCGTTCGGCGGTGAGCACCGCCCGCAACTCCCGGGTCAGATCCGCGCCGTGCTGCGCCTCGTCCGCCAGCAGCGCGCCGATCCGCCCGGTCACCAGCATCGCGGCGGCCAGTTGCTGTTCGCTCGGCCCGGGATCGTCGTCCAGCAGCCAGACATAGCCGAGGACGACCCCCCGATGGCGTACCGGGAGGCAGATCCGGCCCCGGTAGACGCCCGCCTCCGGGGTGGGCGGGATGCGCACCGGGCCGGTCGCCCGGGTGATGCCGAAGCCCTCGAACCAGCGGCGCACCGCGGCCGTGGAGCGACGGGTGAGGATCGAGCGGGTGCGCACCGGGTCCAGGGCGGACGGGTCCAGATCGCCCTCGCTGTCGTAGGCGCCGAAAGCGATCAGCTCGAAGGTGCGGCTCTCCAGGGTGGCCGGGGCGCCGAGCAGCTCCGAGATCTCGTCCACCAGCTCCTGGTAGTCGCCTTTGTACGCCGCCGTCATCCGGCCATTCTCCCGCACTTCTGCAGGGCCTTCATACATCTGTCTGAGATCGACTCCGCTGATGCGTGACAGCTGTCGATGGCAGAGGATCGGAGGGTTCCTTAGCTTTCACAGTGGTTCTCCGTGCCGTCCCCGAATGGACGGGTTTCGGCCTTTTGACTGACTGTTGTGGAGGTTCCCGTGCTGGGTCCCGTGATTCTTGCCGCGTCGCGCAGCGACCGGATGCGACGTCTGATCTCGGCGGCCCCGGTGACCAAGCAGGTCGTGGACCGCTTCATCCCCGGCGAGACCGTGACGGACATCGTCCCGATCATCGAGGACCTCACGGCCAAGGGCCTGGAGCTGACCATGGACGTGGTCGGCGAGGACATCACCACCCCCGAGCAGGCCACCGCCGCCCGGGACGCCTACCTGGCCCTGATCGACCACATCAAGGACCTGGACCTCGGCCCGCGGGTCGAGATGTCCGTCAAGCTCTCCATGTTCGGCCAGGCGCTGCCCGGCGGCCACGAGCTGGCCCTCGCCAACGTCCGTCCGGTCGTCGAGGCCGCCGCCGCCATCGGCACCACGGTCACCCTGGACGCCGAGGACCACACCACCCTCGACTCGATGTTCGCCATCCACGAGGAGCTGCGGAAGGACTTCCCGCAGACCGGCTGCGTCATCCAGGCCTACCTGTTCCGCACCGAGGCCGACGCGCGCCGCCTCGCCGAGGCCGGCAGCCGCGTACGGTTGGTGAAGGGCGCCTACAAGGAGCCCGCCGAGGTCGCCTACCAGAACAAGCACGAGATCGACAAGGCGTACGTCCGGGTCCTGAAGACCCTCATGGAGGGCGAGGGGTACCCGATGATCGGTTCGCACGACCCGCGGCTGATCTCCATAGCCCAGGAACTCGCCCGGACGGCCGGCCGCAAGCTGGACGAGTACGAGTTCCAGATGCTCTACGGCATCCGCGGCGACGAACACCTGCGGCTGGCCGCCGAGGGTCACCGGATGCGCGTCTACACCGCCTACGGCACCGACTGGTACGGCTACTTCATGCGCCGTCTCGCGGAGAAGCCGGCGAACCTGCGCTTCTTCGTGCGGAGCATGCTCAGCCGAGGCTGACCGGCGACGGCTGCGCCGCACCCCCTGCCGGGGGTCCGGGGGCGCCCCCGGGAAGGCGCGGCATGCGCCGGCCGGCGGAAAAGCCGGCCCACCAGCGCTTCTTCGTCCGTTCGACGGTCGGCAAGGGCTGAGCCCGCCACCCACGCCCGCAACACCGCTCACCTCAAGGAGTTACGGAACACATGGACGCTGTGACCCAGGTCCCCACCCCGGTCAACGAGCCCGTGCACGGCTACGCCCCCGGTTCGCCCGAGCGCGCCCGGCTGGAGGCCAAGCTCAAGGAGCTGGCCGAGAACCCGGTCGAGCTGCCCTGCACCATCGGCGGCGAGAAGCGCCTGGGCGGCGGCGAGGCCTTCGAGGTCGTGCAGCCGCACAACCACAAGGCCGTCCTCGGCACCTACCGCAACGCCACGAAGCAGGACGCCCAGGACGCCATCGACGCCGCCCTGGCCGCGGCCCCGGCCTGGCGTGCCATGTCCTTCGACGACCGCGCCGCGATCATCCTGCGCGCCGCCGAGCTGCTGGCCGGCCCCTGGCGCGAGACCATCGCCGCCTCCACCATGCTCGGCCAGTCCAAGACGGCCCAGCAGGCCGAGATCGACAGCCCCTGCGAGCTGGTCGACTTCTGGCGCTTCAACGTCCACTACGCCCGCCAGATCCTGGCCGAGCAGCCCCCGGCCAACTCGCCGGGCGTGTGGAACCGCCTGGACCACCGCCCGCTGGAGGGCTTCGTCTACGCGATCACGCCGTTCAACTTCTCGGCGATCGCCGCCAACCTGCCCACCGCGCCCGCCCTCATGGGCAACGTGGTGATCTGGAAGCCGTCCCCGACCCAGACGCACGCCGCCGTGCTGCTGATGAAGCTGCTGGAGGAGGCGGGTCTGCCCAAGGGCGTCATCAACCTGCTCACCGGCGACGGCATCGAGGTCTCCGAGGTCGCCCTGAACCACCGCGACCTGGCGGGCATCCACTTCACCGGCTCGACCAAGACCTTCCAGCACCTGTGGAAGACGGTCGGCAACAACATCGAGAAGTACCGCTCCTACCCGCGGCTGGTCGGTGAGACCGGCGGCAAGGACTTCGTCGTCGCCCACCCGAGCGCCGACCGCGCGGTGCTGAAGACCGCGCTGACCCGCGGCGCCTTCGAGTACCAGGGCCAGAAGTGCTCGGCGACCTCGCGCGCGTACATCCCGGCCTCCCTGTGGAACTCGGGCTTCAAGGAGGAGTTCGCCGCCGAGGTGGACGGCCTCGCCATGGGTGACGTCACCGACCTGTCGAACTTCATCGGCGCGGTCATCGACGAGCGCTCCTTCGCCAAGAACAAGGCCGCCATCGACCGCGCCAAGGCCGACCCGGCCTGCACGATCGTCGCCGGCGGCAGCTACGACGACTCGGTCGGCTACTTCGTCCGCCCGACCGTCATCGAGTGCACCGACCCGGAGAACGAGGTCTTCACCACCGAGTACTTCGGCCCGATCCTCGCCGTGTACGTCTACGAGGACGACCGGTACGACGAGATGCTGACCCAGATGGAGTCGGTGTCGGACTACGCCCTCACCGGTTCGGTCATCGCCAACGACCGCGCCGCGGCGGCGTACACGATGGAGAAGCTGCGCTACGCGGCGGGCAACTTCTACATCAACGACAAGTCGACCGGCGCCGTGGTCGGCCAGCAGCCCTTCGGCGGCGGCCGCGCCTCCGGCACCAACGACAAGGCCGGTGCCCCGCAGAACCTGATGCGCTGGACGCTGACCCGCGCCATCAAGGAGTCGCTGGTCTCGCCGACCGACTACACCTACCCGCACATGGGCTGAGACGCCGTGCCGCGCGTGAGCCGACGCGCGGGGCATGCCGACGGGCCGGGTCCGCTGGGACCCGGCCCGTCCGCGCACCCGGGGCGGCGGCCGTACCGGTGGGGGCGCGCTAGCCGGGCATCTCCGTGCGCTCCCACCACTCGTACACCGGCAGCGTGCCCTCCGGTGTGTCCGCCCGGCGCTCGGTCGGCCGGAAGTGCTCGTAGCCGTTGCGCAGCTCGATCTTCACGTCCTCGCCCGGCGCCGGACGCGCGACGATCCGCTCGGGCAGGTCCTGCGGGCCGCCCTCCAGAAGTGCCTTGGCCGTGTCGTTCATGCCCTCACCGTTCCCGCGCCGCACGCCGATGCCCCCGGTCGTGGCGAGGATCAGCCGGGTGGGCGATGCGGGCGGCCGGAAGCGGGTCCCGACTGCCCGACGACCGCCCGAGCGCCCGACCGGAGGCTCGCACGCGGCCGCCGGCCGCCGGAAAGGGTTCGCACGCGGCCGCCGGCCGCCGGGACACTGGCCCGATGACCCTTCCGATCCGCACCGCCCACACCGCCGAGCTGACCCCCGCCGAACTCGGGGCCGTCCGCGCCCTGCTGGACGCCGCCTTCGAGGGGGACTTCAGCGACCACGACTGGGACCACACCCTGGGCGGCGTCCACGCCCTCGCCCACGACGAGCGGGGACTCGCCGGGCACGGCTCCGTGGTCCAGCGCCGGGTGCGCCACCAGGGGCGGTGGCGGCGGGTCGGGTACGTCGAGGGGGTCGCCGTCCGGCAGGACGTACGGCGCACCGGGATCGGCGGCGGGATCATGACCGCCCTGGAGGAGGTCGTCCAGCGCGCCTACGCGTTCGGCGCGCTCTCCGCGAGCGAGGCGGGCGCCCCGCTGTACACGGCGCGGGGCTGGCGCGCGTGGGCCGGGCCGCTGCACACGATCGGTCCGGAGGGCGTGGTGCGGCTGGCGGAGGAGGAGGGCTCCACCTATGTGTGGCCCGCGCCGGCGGACGCGGACGACATCGGCGCCGAACTGGTCTTCGACTGGCGCGACGGCGACGTGCTCTGACGCGGTTCCGGGGAACCCACAGCTCAGTGGCGGTGTGGGGCGATCACCGTCTCAGATAGTAGGAAGCCCAAGTAATTATGCAGACAGCCGCGTGGTCCTCCCTTACTTTTGTAGGAGCCGAACGTCACGCTCGATCCAGCGAAGGGCGGTCGTGAGCCGGGCCCTGTGCAGGCCACCCCTGCGGCACCGTGCTCCCCGCCCACTCCGGCGTCTCGCAACCCCCCTCCGTCCCACGCGCTCCGTGGGTACCTCGAAGGAGTCGATCCCTCATGGCCGAGACGACCGTCCGCCGCCGAGTCCGCCACGTCTCCCGTACGAGCGAGTCCGACCGCAAGAACGCCGCCGCCGCCCTCCAGCGCGCCCTCGACCGCCGGGACAACGGCGGCCAGACGGGCCACTGACCGCAGACCGCCGCCTCCCCCGTCCGCCCGCCTCCCCGTCCGGCCGCCACGAAGCGCCTGGTCGGGTGCGGCGCGCCGGCCCGCCGGAGGGGGACGGGGCACCGGGAGTCGTCCATATGGTGGACATGTTGTGTCATCTCTCGGGACGAACAGCTAGGGTGCCGACATGTCTCGCAGCATCGATCTCGCAGTGATCCCCGGTGACGGCATCGGCCAGGAAGTCGTGGCCGAGGGCCTCAAGGTCCTGACCGCCGTCCTCCCGCAGGACGTGAAGCTCGAGACCAAGGAGTTCGACTTCGGCGCCCGGCGCTACCACGCCACGGGCGAGACCCTCACCGACGCCGACCTCGACGCCCTCAAGGCGCACGACGCGATCCTGCTCGGCGCCATCGGCGACCCGTCGGTGCCCTCCGGCGTCCTGGAGCGCGGCTTCCTGCTCAAGCTCCGCTTCGCCTTCGACCACCACGTCAACCTGCGCCCGAGCAAGCTCCTGCCCGGCGTCGCCACCCCGCTCGCCGGCGACCCGCAGATCGACTTCGTCGTCGTCCGCGAGGGCACCGAGGGCCCCTACACGGGCAACGGCGGCACCATCCGCAAGGGCACCGAGCACGAGGTCGCCACCGAGGTCTCCGTCAACACGGCCTTCGGTGTCGAGCGCGTGGTCCGCGACGCCTTCGCCCGCGCCCAGGCCCGCCCGCGCCGGAAGCTCACGCTGGTCCACAAGAACAACGTGCTGACCTTCGCCGGCCACCTGTGGACGAACATCTTCAACAAGGTGGCCGAGGAGTACCCCGAGGTCACCACCGAGTACATCCACGTCGACGCCGCCACGATCTACCTGGTCACCCAGCCCGAGCGCTTCGACGTCATCGTCACCGACAACCTCTTCGGCGACATCATCACCGACCTCGCCGCGGCCGTCTCCGGCGGCATCGGCGTGGCCGCCTCGGGCAACATCAACCCGAGCGGCGAGTTCCCGTCCATGTTCGAGCCCGTGCACGGCTCGGCCCCGGACATCGCCGGCCAGGGCAAGGCCGACCCGACCGCCACGGTCCTCTCCGTCGCCCTGCTCCTGCGCCACCTCGGCTACGAGGCCGAGGCGACCCGGATCGAGGACGCCGTCTCCGCCGACCTCGCGGAGCGCGGCGGTCTGCCCGAGCGCAGCACCTCCGAGATCGGTGACGCCCTCGCCGTACGAGTAGCCGGCTGACCCGCCGCGCTGCTCGAACCAGCGAAGCCGTCGGGTCGCATTCCGCGCCCGGCGGCTTTCCCGTGTCCGCCGCCGGGTGCCACCATCGAACCCCGGGCCGCCTTCACCCCGATTCCGTCCGCCGCAGGTCCCGCGCGATAATCGAACGCGGAGCCGCGGTATGAGGGAATGCTCGGACGTCCAACCACTGACCGGCGACGGTCGTGCGGGCGTGAATGCGGCCCGTCACGACAACCGGTGAAGGACATCCACTCATGACGACGCCCACGATCGAGCTCAAGCCCTCCGCCAACCCGCTGTCCGCCGCCGAGCGTGAGGCGATCCTGGCCAGCCCCGGGTTCGGCCGCCACTTCACCGACCACATGGTGACGATCCGGTGGACCGAGGGCCGAGGCTGGCACGACGCGCAGCTCGTCCCGTACGGCCCGATCTCCATCGACCCCTCCTGCCACGTCCTCCACTACGGCCAGGAGATCTTCGAGGGGCTCAAGGCGTACCGCCAGCCCGACGGCTCGGTCGCGGTCTTCCGCCCGGAGGCCAACGCCCGCCGGTTCCGCAACTCCGCCCGCCGCATGGCCATGGCCGAGCTGCCGGAGGAGCTGTTCATCGAGGCGCTGGACGCGCTGCTGGCGCAGGACGCGGACTGGGTCCCGCCGCACGGCGGCGAGGAGTCCCTGTACCTGCGGCCGTTCATGTTCGCCTCGGAGACCGGGCTCGGCGTCCACCCGGCCAACGAGTACCTGTTCATGCTGATCGCCTCGCCCTCCGGCGCCTACTTCGCCGGCGGCGTCAAGCCGGTCACCATCTGGGTCGCCGAGGACCACGTCCGCGCGGTGCCCGGCGGCACCGGTGACGCCAAGACCGGCGGCAACTACGCCGCCTCCCTGCTGCCCCAGGCCGAGGCCGCCGCGCACGGCTGCGACCAGGTCGTCTACCTCGACGCGGTGACCCGCACCAAGGTCGAGGAGAGCGGCAGCATGAACGTCGCCTTCGTCTACGGCGACCGGATCGTCACCCCCGAGCTGAGCGGCTCCATCCTGGAGGGCATCACCCGCGACTCCCTCCTCCAGGTCGCCCGCGACCTCGGCCTCACCGCCGAGGAGGGCGTGATCACCCTGGAGCAGTGGCGGGCCGACGCCGCCTCCGGCGCGCTCACCGAGGTCTTCGCCTGCGGCACCGCCGCCGTGGTCACCCCGATCGGCCACGTCAAGACCAAGTCGGACGGCTGGACCCATGGCGACGGCACGCCCGGCGAGGTGACCCTGCGCCTGCGCGAGGCGCTGCTCGGCATCCAGCGCGGTGTCACGCCGGACGAGCACGGCTGGATGCACAAGATCGGCTGAGCGAGCCTCCGGCTCCTGGGCCGCCGTGGACGTATCGTCCGCGGCGGCCCTTTCGCTTTCCGGGCGCCGGCGGGGCGCGCCGGACGCCCGGAGGTGGTCGAGTGTCCCGCCCACGTCTTAGAACGCCGCTCGATGTGACATGAACGACGGCTCTCCGCGAAGCTTCCCTCGCGTGAGATCTGGCGTTTAGAGTGGTGCTCTAAAGTGCGAGAGGCAAGGAGGTGCCGACGCGTGCGCCTGACCCCCACCGAACGTGACCGGCTGCTGCTCTTCGGGGCCGCCGAACTGGCCCGCGCCCGCCGGGCCCGCGGCCTCAGGCTCAACGTGCCGGAAGCCACCGCCCTGATCGCCGACACGGTGTGCGAGGCCGCCCGCGACGGCGCACGCCTCGCCGAGGCGATCGAGCGCGCCCGTACGGTGCTCGGCCCGGACGACGTGCTGCCCGGCGTCGCCTACGTGGTCACCGAGGTCCATGTGGAGGCCGTCTTCGACGACGGCTCCCGGCTCGCGATCGTCACCGACCCGCTGGCCGGCGGCAGTCAGGGCGACCGGGCGCCGGGCGCGCTCCTGCCGGGGCCGCAGCACGCCGACCCCGAGCCGGCCGTGTGCCTCACGGTCACCAACACCGCGGCCGTCCCCGTCTCCGTCACCTCGCACTTCCACTTCTTCGAGGCCAACCCGCGCCTGGACTTCGACCGCGCCGCCGCCTACGGCATGCGGCTCGCGGTGCCGGCCGGGTCGTCGGTGCGGTTCGGGCCGGGGGAGAGCGCGGAGGTCGGCCTCGTCCCGATCGGCGGCGCGCGCGTGGCGATCGGCTTCGCCGGGCTGGTCGACGGCCCGCTGGACGCGCCCGGGGCGAAGGCGGAGGCCCTGCGCCGGGCCGCCGCCTGTGGCTACCTGGGCGTCACCCCGGACGTGCCGGAGGCGCCGCAAGCACACGACGCGCCGCAGGAACCCGAAGCACCGCGAGGACCGGACACGCCGGAAGGAGGCGACCGATGAGCCGCTCCAAGGGGCGCGAGGTGAGCCGTGCGATCCACATCGACCCGTACGCCTACGCCGCCACCCACGGCCCCCGCGCCGGTGACCGCGTCCGGCTCGGCGACTCGGGACTCGTCGTCCGCGTTGAGTCCGACGCACAGCGCTACGGCGACGAGTTCCTGGCCGGCTTCGGCAAGACGGCCCGCGACGGACTGCACCTCAAGGCCGCCGCCGTCCGCGACACCTGTGACGTGGTGATCAGCAACGTCGTCGTGATCGACGCGGTGCAGGGCATCCGCAAGGTGTCCATCGGCATCCGCGAGGGCCGGATCTGCTCGATCGGCCGGGCCGGGAACCCGGACACGCTCGACGGCGTGGACGTGGTCGTCGGCACGGGAACGACCATCGTCTCCGGCGAGGGCCTGATCGCCACCGCCGGCGCCGTGGACACCCATGTGCACCTGCTGTCGCCGCGCATCATGGAGGCCTCGCTGGCCTCCGGGGTGACCACGATCATCGGCCAGGAGTTCGGGCCGGTGTGGGGGGTGGGCGTCAACTCGCCGTGGGCGCTCCGGCACGCGTTCGGCGCCTTCGACGCCTGGCCGGTCAACATCGGCTTCCTGGGCCGGGGTTCGTCCTCGCACGAGGCCCCGCTGATCGAGGCGCTGGCCGAGGGCGGCGCGTCCGGCTTCAAGGTGCACGAGGACATGGGCGCCCACACCCGCGCCCTGGACACCGCGCTGCGCGTCGCCGAGGAGCACGACGTGCAGGTCGCCCTGCACAGCGACGGGCTGAACGAGTGCCTGTCGGTGGAGGACACCCTGCGGGTCCTGGAGGGCCGCACCATCCACGCCTTCCACATCGAGGGCTGCGGCGGCGGACACGTCCCCAACGTGCTGAAGATGGCGGGCGTCCCGAACGTCATCGGCTCCTCCACCAACCCCACCCTGCCCTTCGGCCGGGACGCGGTCGCCGAGCACTACGGCATGATCGTCTCCGTCCACGACCTGAAGACCGATCTGCCCGGCGACGCGGCGATGGCCCGCGACCGCATCCGGGCCGGCACGATGGGCGCCGAGGACGTGCTGCACGACCTGGGCGCGATCGGCATCACCTCCTCCGACGCGCAGGGCATGGGCCGGGCCGGCGAGACCGTGCGCCGCACCTTCGCGATGGCCGGCAAGATGAAGGCCGAGCTGGGACCGGCCGACGGCGACGGCGAGGGCGACGACAACGCCCGCGTGCTGCGCTACATCGCCAAGCTGACCGTCAACCCGGCCATCGCGCACGGCCTTTCGCACGAGGTCGGTTCGCTGGAGGTCGGCAAGCTCGCCGACATCGTGCTGTGGCGCCCGGAGTACTTCGGCGCCAAGCCGCAGCTGGTGCTGAAGTCGGGCTTCCCGGCGTACGGCGTGGTCGGCGACCCCAACGCGGCCACCGACACCTGCGAACCCCTCGTCCTCGGACCGCAGTTCGGCGCGCACGGCGCCACTCCCGCCGAGATCTCGGTGGCGTTCGTGGCGCAGGCCGCGCTCGACCAGGGCCACGACACGATGCCCACCCGCAGGCGCCGGGTCGCCGTCCGCGACACCCGCGGTATCGGCCCGGCCGACCTGCGGCTCAACTCCCGTACCGGGGCGGTCGACGTGGACCAGCGCACCGGCCTGGTCACCCTCGACGGCGACCCCTTGCGCTCCGCGCCCGCCGACTCCGTCTCCCTCAACCGCCTGTACTTCCTCTGAGACTCGCGCCCCCAGCGCCTGAACCGCCGCTAAGGACCACACACATGACCACCCCCGCCGCCGACGGCTTCCGCATGCCCGCCGAGTGGACGCCGCACGAGCGCACCTGGATGGCCTGGCCGGGCCCCAACCCGACCTTCGGCACCGCCGAGGAGGTCACCGAGGCCCGCGCCGCCTGGGCGTCGGTCGCCCGCGCGATCCGCCGCTTCGAACCGGTCACCGTGGTGTGCGGCCCGGGCCAGTCCACCGAGGCCCGCGCCCTGCTCGGCGAGGGCGTCGAAACGGTCGAACGCGACCTGGACGACGCCTGGATGCGCGACATCGGCCCCACGTTCCTCACCGACGGCGCCGGTGAACTGGCGGCCGTGGACTGGACGTTCAACGGCTGGGGCGCGCAGGACTGGGCGCGCTGGGGGCACGACTCCAAGATCGGCGCGTACGTCGCCGACCTCGCGGGCGCGAGGACGTACGCCTCCGAGCTGGTCAACGAGGGCGGCGCGATCCACGTGGACGGCGAGGGCACCGTCCTGCTCACCGAGACCGTGCAGCTCGGCCCGGAACGCAACCCGCACTGGACGAAGGAGCGGGTCGAGGCGGAGATCCACGCCCACCTCGGCACCGAGAAGGCGATCTGGCTGCCGCGCGGCCTGACCGGCGACTACCCCCCGCACGGCTACGGCACCCTCGGACACGTGGACATCGTGGCCGCCTTCGCCCGCCCCGGCGTGGTCGTCGCCCACCACCAGCCGGACCCGGCCCACCCGGACCACGAGGTCACCAAGGAGGTCATCGGCCTCCTCAGGTCCGCCACCGACGCGCAGGGCCGCCCGCTGGAGGTCGTGGAGATCGCCGCCCCGACGGCCCTGGAGGCGGACGGCCACTGGGCCGACTACTCCTACATCAACCACTACCTCTGCAACGACGCGGTGATCCTCTGCGCCTTCGACGACCCCCGCGACGAGGAGGCGGCGGCCACCTTCCGCCGCCTCTTCCCGAACCGCACCGTCACCCTGGTGGACGCCCGAGCGATCTTCGCGGGCGGGGGAGGCGTCCACTGCATCACCCAGCAGCAGCCGAAGCGCACGGCCCGGTGATCCGGGGCCGGGGCCCCGGCTCCCGCGCCCGGCGGCCCGCCAGGGTCCTTCGTGCGGATCGGGCCGGATCAGGGCGCGGCACCGGGCCCCGAGAGCCCGGCATGATCCGAACGAGAGGTCCCGGACCCATACCGAGGCCGGGCGCCTCACTCGTGCATGGCCCGAGGCCGACCCGGAAGTCACCTGCCCGACCCCGGTACCTGACCGTGCGTCACGGCAAGGCCGCCGGCTCGACGCACGCCGTCCGCGACGGGGCCCGGACGGCGTACGAGCGAGAGGTCCGGGCGGCGGCGTACGCCCCGCCCCTGAGAGGATGGCCCCGCGGTGGCGGTCACCGCGTCACCCGACATCAGAAGTCACGAACCCGTCAGGAGAGTCGCCGATGGCCGATGGGGCGCGGGCGCGCCGGAACGCGCCGCCCCGTGAGGAGGTCCTCGCCGCCGCCATGGAGATGATCGCCGGGCGCGGTCTGGAGAAGCTGACCATGGCGGCGCTCGGCCGTGCCGTCGGGATGAGCAGCGGGCATCTGCTGTACTACTTCGGCTCCAAGGACGAGCTGCTGCTGCGCACCCTGGAGTGGAGCGAGAGTCGGCTCGGCGCCGAGCGGGCGCGGCTGCTCACCCGCCCCGCGCCCGCCCGCGAGCGCCTCGCCGCCTACGTCGACCTGTACGTGCCCGACGGCCACCGCGATCCCCACTGGACGCTCTGGCTGGAGGTCTGGAACCGCTCCCTCGGCGCCGTCGAGGACGCCCGCGACCGGCAGGCCGCGATCGAGGGCGCCTGGCACCGCGACCTGGCCGCCCTCGTCGCCGAGGGCGTCTCCCGCGGCGAGTTCCGCCCCGTCGACGCCGACCGCTTCGCCACCCGTCTGCGGGCCCTCCTCGACGGCTTCTCCATCCACGTCGCCATCGGCCTGCGCGGCACCGGCCGCGAGCAGGTCCTCGGCCACGTACGGGAGTTCCTGGACGAGTCCCTGCACCGGTGACCGTGCGTCGCCCGCGCCCCGCCGGGGCAGTTACGCCCCATGGAACTCACGGCAACCACGGGGCGTACGGCACGCACGACGCGCGAGCAGTGGAAGAAGATCTGGATCGGGTCCGCCGGGAACATGGTGGAGTGGTACGACTGGTTCGTCTACGCCAGTTTCGCCACCTACTTCGCCGGGGCGTTCTTCCCGCACGGCAACCCGACCGCCCAGATGATGAACACCGCCGGCATCTTCGCCGTCGGGTTCTTCATGCGGCCCGTCGGCGGCTGGCTGCTCGGCCGGGTCGGCGACCGGCGGGGGCGCAAGGCGGCGCTCACCCTGACCGTCACCCTGATGTCCGCCTCCGCCGTCCTCATCGCCGTCGCGCCGACGTACGCCGTCGCCGGCTACGGCGGCGCGCTCGTCCTCCTGCTCGCCCGGCTGCTGCAAGGGCTCTCCGTCGGCGGCGAGTACGCGGCCAGCGCGACCTACCTCACCGAGGCCTCCGACCCGCGCCGCCGCGGCTTCGCCTCCAGCTTCCAGTACGTGTCCATGACGGCCGGCCAGATCATCGGACTCGGGCTCCAGATCGTGCTCCAGCGCACGATGTCCGACGCCGCCCTGCACGGCTACGGCTGGCGCATCCCGTTCGTCGTCGGCGCCCTCGGTGCGGCCGTCGTCTTCTACCTGCGCCGCTCCATGCTGGAGACCGAGGTCTACGAGGCCGACGACACCGGCGGCGAGGAGCGCGGCACCCTGCGCGCGCTGTGGCGGCACCGGCGCGAGGCGCTGCTCGTGATGGCGCTGACCATGGGCGGAACGGTGGCGTACTACACGTACACCACCTATCTCACGAAGTACCTCTCCAACTCCGCGGGCCTGTCCAAGTCGACCGCCACCCTGGTCTCCTTCACCGCGCTGATCGTCTTCGCCTGCCTCCAGCCGCTCGCCGGCCGCCTCTCCGACCGGATCGGCCGCCGCCCGCTGCTGATCACCTTCGCGGTCGGCTCGACCCTGCTCACCGTGCCGGTCATGACCCTGCTGGGGCATGTGGACGGTTACTGGCCGGCCCTCGGGCTCTCCCTGCTCGCCCTGGTCGTGGTCACCGGCTACACCTCCATCAACGCCTGCGTGAAGGCCGAGCTGTTCCCGACCGGCGTCCGCGCCCTCGGCGTCGCCCTGCCCTACGCACTCGCCAACGCCCTGTTCGGCGGTACCGCGGAATACGTCGCCCTGTGGTTCAAGAACGCGGGCGCCGAGTCCGGCTTCTTCTGGTACGTGGCGGGCTGCGCCGCCGTCTCCCTCGTCGTCTACGTCACCATGCGGGAGACCCGCGACCTCGACCTGACCCGGGTGAAGGCGGAGGATTCGTCCAAGTTGACGCCCGCATCCTGAGACGGCGGTGAGTGCGGGGGCGGGACTGTGCCAAACTGCCCCCGTGCTCTCGTTCGCCATGATTATTGGCAGCAGGCGCGCCGGTCCGCAGTGACCGTCACGTACGACCAGGTACGGACGGCCACCGTCGTCCTCGACCCGCGCGCAGACCTCTCGCACCCGCGAGGGGTTTTTCGTTTTCCTGGCCCACCCGCAGCCGGGAGCGAGGCGCGAGGGAGTATTGGGGGGACGGTGGAGCCGGTCATTCCGGTACGACCGAGATCCCACTTCAGGAGCCCTGAGACATGACCGAAACCAGCCGGCTGGACGATTCGTTCCACGTGTTCGACACCACCCTGCGCGACGGCGCCCAGCGCGAGGGCATCAACCTCACCGTCGCCGACAAGCTGGCCATCGCTCGGCACCTCGACGACTTCGGTGTGGGTTTCATCGAGGGCGGCTGGCCCGGCGCCAACCCGCGCGACACCGAGTTCTTCGCCCGCGCCCGCCAGGAGATCGACTTCCAGCACGCCCAGCTCGTCGCCTTCGGCGCCACCCGGCGAGCCGGCGCGAAGGCGGCCGACGACCCGCAGGTCAAGGCGCTCCTGGACTCGGGCGCCGAGGTGATCACCCTGGTGGCGAAGTCGCACGACCGGCACGTGGAGCTGGCGCTGCGCACCACCCTGGAGGAGAACCTGGAGATGGTCCGCGACACCGTCTCCCACCTGCGCGCCCAGGGCCGCCGCGTCTTCGTGGACTGCGAGCACTTCTTCGACGGCTACCGCGCCAACCCCGAGTACGCCAAGTCCGTCGTCCGGGCCGCCGCCGAGGCCGGCGCCGACGTCGTCGTCCTGTGCGACACCAACGGCGGCATGCTGCCCGCCCAGATCCAGGCCGTCGTCGCCACCGTCCTCGCCGACACCGGCGCCCGCCTCGGCATCCACGCCCAGGACGACACCGGCTGCGCCGTCGCCAACACCCTCGCCGCCGTGGACGCCGGCGCCACCCACGTCCAGTGCACGGCCAACGGCTACGGTGAGCGCGTCGGCAACGCCAACCTCTTCCCGGTCGTCGCCGCCCTGGAACTGAAGTACGGCAGGCAGGTGCTGCCCGAGGGCCGGCTGCGCGAGATGACCCGGATCTCCCACGCCATCGCCGAGGTCGTCAACCTCACCCCCTCCACCCACCAGCCCTACGTCGGCGTCTCCGCCTTCGCCCACAAGGCCGGCCTGCACGCCTCCGCCATCAAGGTCGACCCCGACCTCTACCAGCACATCGACCCCGAGCGGGTCGGCAACACCATGCGGATGCTGGTCTCCGACATGGCCGGCCGCGCCTCCATCGAGCTGAAGGGCAAGGAGCTCGGCATCGACCTCGGCGGCGACCGCGAACTGGTCGGCCGGGTCGTGGAGCGGGTCAAGGAACGCGAGCTCAAGGGCTACACCTACGAGGCCGCCGACGCCTCCTTCGAGCTGCTGCTGCGCGCCGAGGCCGAGGGCCGGCCGCTGAAGTACTTCAGCGTGGAGTCGTGGCGGGCCATCGTGGAGGACCGCCCCGACGGCACCCACGCCAACGAGGCCACCGTCAAGCTGTGGGCCAAGAGCGAGCGCATCGTCGCCACCGCCGAGGGCAACGGCCCGGTCAACGCCCTCGACCGCGCCCTGCGCGTCGCCCTGGAGAAGATCTACCCCCAGCTCGGCGCCCTGGAGCTGGTGGACTACAAGGTCCGCATCCTGGAGGGCAAGCACGGCACCTCCTCCACCACCCGCGTCCTGATCTCCACCTCGGACGGCACGGGCGAGTGGTCCACGCTCGGCGTCGCCGAGAACGTGATCGCCGCGTCCTGGCAGGCCCTGGAGGACGCGTACACCTACGGTCTGCTGCGCGCGGGCGTCGAACCGGCCGCCTGACCCGGCCCGCCCACCGGCATCCTGGACGGCGATCGGCGCGCGCCCTGCCGATCGCCGTGCGGCGCCGGGGGTACGGCGTCCCGGAACCGGCGCCTCACGGCGACCGCCAGATGTTCTGGAACGCCGCGTCCTCGATCCGCCGCCGCTGCCGCACGCCCTCCAGTTCGGTCACCGCGCCGTTCACGGCGGCCAGCACCGTGACCGCGGCCTCGTCCTCGGGGACCGGGATCTCCCCGGCGCCCTCGGGCTCGATCCCCAGCGCGGCGGCCAGCCCGGCGAGGACCGGCTCGTGGAAGGCCCAGCGGTCGCCCGCCGACCGCCGCGCCGGGCCGTCCACCGGCACCGGGCGCTCGGTCCCCCGGGGCATCAGCCGGCGGCGCGGCGTCGCGAGCTGCCCCTCCGCCTCCAGCGCGGAGACGTAGGCGGCGGCCAGCCCGCGCCCGCGCCGCCACAGCCACTCCTCGACCGGCTCGTACGGGGCCTCGGCGACCAGCGCGGCCGCCGCCTCGTCCAGCAGCCGGTCGCCCGTGCCCGGCCCCGTCCCGTCCGGCTCCGGTACGACGGTCTCGCCGTCCAGCGCGGCGCGCCCCGCCGCGAGCAGGTCGGCCAGCTCGGCCCCGGCGAGGGCCAGCGACAGGTCGCCCTGCTCGACGGGGCGCGTACCGGGCACGTCCAGGGCGACGATCAGCAGGTCCCGCGGTGTGGTCATACGGTCCAGGATGTCGCGGCCCCCGCCGATCCGCAGCGCGGACCACCGGCCCGCGCCACGCACCCGGGCCGAGTCCCGCCGCCCCTGCCGGAGCCGCCGCCGTTACTGGAGCCGCCACTTCTGGTTCGCGGCCCCGGTGCACGACCAGATCTGCGCCCGCGCCCCGTTCGCCGAGGAGTTGTCCGTGACGTCCAGGCACTTGTCCGCACTCGTGTTCACCACGTCGCCCGTGGCGGCGTTGTACGACCACTGCTGCGCGCCGGTCCCGTTGCAGCCGTAGAGCTGCGCCTTCGCGCCGTTCGCCGTCGAACCCGAGGTCACGTCGAGGCACTTGCCGAGCGCCCGGACCGTGCCGTCGCCCTGCACGGTCCACTGCTGCGCCGCGCTGCCGTTGCAGTCGTAGAGCTGGACCGCCGTGCCGTCCGCGCTCGAACCGCCCGCCACGTCCAGGCACTTGCCCGCGAGACCGGTGAACGTCCCGGTCCTCGCGCCGCCCCCGGACTGGGTGCCGGACCAGGTGAAGGTGGCCGAGGTCTTCGCGGGCAGCGAGTAAGTGGCGTGCTGCGAGCCCCAGTCGACCGTGACCGTCTTGGCGCTGGTCGCGCCGTTGTAGGCGATCAGCGCCTTGGAGCCGTCCGGGTTGCGCCAGGCGACGTTCGGCACGGCCGTGGAGGCGGTGGAGGCGATGCGCTGCGCGCCCGGGCGGACGAACTTCGTCAGGTGGCCCATCGTGTAGTACTCGACCGTGTAGTCCACCTGGCCCGACCTGCCGTCGCCGTCGTGCACGGTGACCAGCCCGGTGCAGGTGCCGCAACCGCCGTTGTGCGGGCCCATGTCCTGGTCCACGGCCAGCGACCACTTGGTCACCGACTTCGCCCAGTTGCGGGTGTAGTCGATGATGTTGGACATGTCCTCGCGCTGCTGGTCGGCGATCCAGGTGCCACCGGAGTGCTCGGTGCCGAAGGCGTCCAGCGAGGGGTACTGGTTGTGCACCGCGGTCTGCTTGGCGACGTCGCCGCCGTAGCCGTGCCAGGCGATGCCGCCGAAGTTCGGGTGGGTGCGGATCGCGGCGTCGTCGACGCTGGGGGCGGCGTAGGAGTCGTAGGTGTCCCAGTTCCAGTCCAGCGCGAGGACCTTGGTGCTCAGGCCCGCCGCCTGGAGCTTGGGCAGCAGCTCGCTCTTGAGGAAGTACTGCAACCCGCTCGCGTTCCAGCTCATCGACGGGTACCCCGAGCAGCAGGTCGGCTCGTTCTGCGCGGTGACGTAGGAGACGGGGACGCCCTGGTCCTTGTAGGCCTGCACGTACTTCACGAAGTACGAGGCGTAGGCCCCGTAGTCCTCCGCCTTCAGCCACCCGCCGTTGAGCTGCCCGCTGTCCTTCATCCAGGCCGGCGCGGTCCAGGGCGAGGCCATCACCGTCAGGGACGGGTTCAGCTGGAGCGCCTGCCTGGTCAGCGGGACGACGTCCGCGAGGTCGTGCGCGACGGAGAACTTCGCCAGCGACGGGTCGCTCTGCCCGGCGGGCACGTCGTCGTAGGTGTAGCCGTAGCGGGCGAGGTCGGAGGAGCCCATCGGGTTGCGCAGGAAGGACAGGCCGATGCCGTCCGTGGGCGAGAACAGCTTGCGCATGGTCGCGTCACGCGTCGCCTGCGAGAGAGCCCCGCTGCTGTTCATCAGCCAGGCCGCGGTGTCGGTGAAGGACGCGCCGCCACCGGTGAAGGTCTGGTAGCGGGTGTTCTCGTCCACGGTGATGTTCTCGCCGGACCCGCCGGCGCCGGACTGGAAGGCGAACGGCGTCTGCGGCTCCAGGCCGCGCACCACGTGCCGCCCGCCGCTGTCGTCGGTCGTGGTCAGCCAGGCGGTGACCTGCTCGCCGGCCGCGTGCGCGGCGGGCGCGGACAGGGCCGCCAGCCCGGCGGTGGACAGCAGCCCGGCCAGCAGCAGCCGGACCGCGCGCGAGGTGACCGTGCGCGAGGGTCTTCTCATCGTGCGCCGCCCTTTCGGAAGGTGGGGGAGGGGAGGCGTGCGAGCCGTGAGTAAATGACGGCTGGGACGGCCCGTCAAGGGGGTCGGCGTTCATTGGTCGAAGCGTCGACGGGCCGGAAACAGCCGTGCGTCGAGCCGCGTACCAGTTCCGGTGTGAAGCCTTGACGGATCGCCGCCGCCCCATTTAACTCACGCCCTGATCTAAGCCATGAGTGAACGCTGGCCGCAGGAAACCCTGAGCCGGCCCCGGGACGCCCAGGGCCGCGCAGCCCCTGGGACGAGGGAAGGTCCGTGCATGCGAAGAACCGCCCTGCTCGCCTCCGCCACCCTGCTCACCGCGCTGGTGCCGCTCGCCGCCGCGCAGGCGGCCCCGGCCGCCGCCGACCCCGCGCCGGTGCCCGTGGACCGCTTCGAGGGCGAGGTGCCCTTCGCCGGGCAGCCGGCCGAGGGCATCTTCACCTGGGGCGGTGACAGCGACGACCCGCCCGCCCTCCAGCTCACCGCCCGCTCCGACGCTCCCGAGGGCGAGAAGGTCCTGACCGGGACCTACGACATCAGCGGCTACGGCGGCTTCACCCACGACTACGCCGCCGACCGGCCCGCCCACGACTGGTCGGCCCACAAGGGCGTCCGGCTGTGGTGGGAGGGCCGGAACAGCGGCAGGAAGATCCCGTTCGAGATCAAGGACGGCGGCGCGAACGGCGAGGCGTCCGAGCTGTGGACGACCTCCTTCGCCGACGACTTCAGCGGCTGGAAACAGATCGAGCTGCCCTTCGCCGACTTCACCTATCGCACGGACTACCAACCGGTCGGCGGCATCGACCACGTCCTCGGCCTCACCCGGATGTGGGGCTACTCCCTCACCCTGCCCACCGGAGTCAAGGGCCGCTTCGCCATGGACGGCGTGGAGCTGTACGGCAAGGCCGACCAGTCGCTGCGCGCCTCCGTCACCACCGACGCGCCCGTCTACCCGGTCGAGGAGGGCGGCACGGCGACGGTGCGGATCACCGTCGCCACCACCGGCTCCGCCCCGATCACCGAGCCCGTCACGGTCGCCTACCGCACCGCCGGCGGCACCGCCGAGGCGGGCAAGGACTACGCCCCCGTCTTCGGCACCCTCACCTTCCCCGCCGGCACCGCCTCCGGGACCTCGCGCACCGTCGAGGTCCGCACCCTGAAGGACAAGGCCGCCGAGGCCGCCGAGACCATCCCGCTGGACCTCACCGTCACCGGGGCCAAGGCCCCCGCGCAGAAGCCCCAGGTCGTCGTGGACGCCCACGGGCTGCCCTACCTCGACACCGGGCTGCCGGTGAAGAAGCGCGTCGCCGACCTCGTGTCCCGACTCTCCCTCGCCGAGAAGGCCGGGCAGATAACCCAGGCCGAGCGCGGCGCGATGGGCAACCCCGGGGACATCGCCGGCTACGCCCTCGGCTCGCTGCTGTCCGGCGGCGGCTCCACGCCCACGCCCAACACCGCCGAGGCCTGGGCCAAGATGATCGACGGCTACCAGCTCCAGACCCGGGCCACCCGCTTCCAGATCCCGCTGGTCTACGGCGTGGACGCCGTCCACGGCCACAACAACCTGGCCGGCGCGACGATCATGCCGCACAACATCGGCCTCGGGGCGAGCCGCGATCCGCGGCTCGCCGAGCAGGCCGGCGCGGTGACCGCCGCCGAGGTCCGCGCCTCCGGGCCCCAGTGGGACTTCGCGCCCTGCCTGTGCGTCACCCGCGACGAGCGCTGGGGCCGCTCCTACGAGTCCTTCGGCGAGGACCCGGCGCTGGTGAAGTCCATGGAGACGGTGATCCAGGGCCTCCAGGGCCGGGCCGACGGCAGCGACCTGGACCGCAGCGACAAGGTGCTCGCCACCGCCAAGCACTTCGTCGGCGACGGCGGCACCACGTACGGCTCCTCCACCACCGGCACCTACACCATCGACCAGGGCGTCACCGAGGTCACCCGGCAGCAGCTGGAGGACATCCACCTCGCGCCCTACCAGGACGCGGTGGAGCGGGGGATCGGCACGGTCATGCCGTCCTACTCGTCCCTCGACATCGCCGGGGACGGCAAGGGCGCGGTCAGGATGCACGCCCGCGGCGACATGATCAACGGCGTGCTCAAGGGCCGGATGGGCTTCGACGGCTTCGTCATCAGCGACTACAACGCCCTCGACCAGCTCCCCGGCGCCTACCCCGCGCAGGTCACCGCCTCCGTCAACGCGGGCGTGGACATGATGATGGTGCCCTACAGCTACACCCGGTTCACCTCCACCCTGATCGACGAGGTGAAGGCGGGCCGGATCAGCGGGAAGCGGATCGACGACGCCGTCTCGCGCATCCTCACGGAGAAGTTCCGGCTCGGCCTCTTCGAGCACCCCTACACCGACACCCGGGGCGCGGCGCGGATCGGCTCGGCCGGCCACCGCGCGGTCGCCCGCGAGGCCGCCGCCGAGTCGCAGGTGCTGCTGAAGAACACCGGGAACGTCCTCCCGCTCAAGAAGAGCCAGAAGGTCTACGTCGCCGGGTCGAACGCCGACGACATCGGCAACCAGACCGGCGGCTGGACCATCACCTGGCAGGGCTCCTCCGGGAACGTCATCAAGGGCACGACGATCCTCGAGGGCATGAAGAACGCCGGCGGGAACGTCACCTACTCCCAGGACGCCTCCGCGCCCACCGGCGGTTACGACGTCGGCGTGGTCGTCGTCGGCGAGACCCCGTACGCCGAGGGCGTCGGCGACGTGGGCAACGGCCACGGCATGGAGCTGTCCGCCGCCGACCAGGCCGCCGTGGTCAAGGTGTGCTCGGTGATGAGGTGCGCGGTGCTGGTCGTCTCCGGCCGCCCGCAGCTCATCGGCGACCGCCTCGGGGACATCGACGCCCTGGTCGCCTCCTGGCTGCCGGGCACCGAGGGCGACGGCGTGGCCGACGTGCTCTACGGCAAGCGCGCCTTCACCGGCAGACTCCCGGTGACCTGGCCCAAGAGCGAGGCGCAGCTGCCGATCAACGTCGGCGACGCGAGCTACGACCCGCAGTTCCCCTACGGCTGGGGTCTGACCACGCTGACGAAGACGCCGTCGGGCGGCACGGCCGCTCTGAAGGCGCTCGGCCTGGCCGCGACGCTCGCCGAACGGGCGCACGCCGCCGAAGCGGGCCGCGCCCTGGTCGACAAGGCCCGGCTGCTCGTCCAGCAGAAGGCCGCGAACAGCATGAGCGCGGCGGTGGCGAAGCCCTTCGCCGACGCGGACCACCTGTTGCTGACCGGCAGGTACGGGGCGGCGGTGGAGCGGCTGACGGCGGCGTACCGGGCGGCATGACCGGGTAGCCGCACGGCAGGGAAGGCGCACCTCCGGTCTCCCGGAGGTGCGCCTCTCTCGTGGCGGCGCTTCCCCGCTCCCCGGGTTCGCCCCGTGACCATCCCGTTCGAACGACCGATGTGCACCCCTTAGGACGATTTCCGGTAATTTCGAAGTATGAACGCCGTCGCCGTGTCCCGAGCACGCGTCCCCGTACAGCTGCTGCTGGCGCTCGCGGTGGCCGTCATGGCCGCCCTCGCGACCGGTGTTCCCCCGGCCGCCGCCGACACCTCCGTCTCGGCGGTCGCCCAGGCGCTGCGCGAGAGCCCCGTCTACGTGGACCCGGCGGCCCGGGCGCAGCTGTCGTCCGCCGACGCGGACGCGCTGGCGCGCAAGATCGAGGACGCCGACAAACCCCTGTTCGTCGCCGTCCTCCCGACGGGCTACCCGACCCAGGACCTCTTCACCGACCTGCGCACCGCGACCGGCATCACCGGCGCGTACGCCATCCGCCTCGGCGACCGCTTCGACGCCCGCGCCGACTCCTCGGTGCTGCCCCGCACCGCCGTCCAGAACCTGGTCACCAGCGTCCAGGGCGAGGACGCCAAGGCCCAGCTCACCGACTTCACCGATCGCGCCCTGGCCACCATGCGCGGCTCGGCCCCCGCCTCCTGGGGCGGCCCCGGCCACGGCGGCGCGTCGAGCACCGCGCTGATCACCGCCGGCGCGGTCCTGGTGGCGGGCGGCATCGGCGCGTACGCCCTGGTCCGGCGCGGCCGCAGCCGCAAGGCGGCCGAGCAGCGGGCCGCCCTGGAACGGCTGCGGGTCGTCGTGGACGAGGACATCACCGCCTTCGGCGAGGAACTGGACCGGCTCGACTTCCACCCGGCGGAGGCCGGCGCGACCGACGCCATGCGCGCCGACTACGAACGCGCGCTCAACGCCTACGACCAGGCGAAACAGGCCATGGCCGAGGCCCGCAAGCCCGAGGACGTACGGGCCGTCACCGCGGCCCTGGAGGACGGCCGGTTCAGCCTCGCGCAGCTCGCCGCCCGCCGTGAGGGCCGCCCGCTGCCCGAGCGCCGCCCGCCGTGCTTCTTCGACCCGCGCCACGGTCCCTCGGTCACCGACGCCACCTGGACCCCCGTGGGGGGCGCGCCCCGCGAGGTCCCGGTCTGCGCCGCCGACGCCACCCGGCTGGCCGACGGCCGCGACCCGGTCGTCCGCGAGGTGGACACCGACTGGGGCCGCCGCCCCTACTGGGACGCGGGTCCCGCCTACGGTCCCTGGGCGGGCGGCTACTTCGGCGGCGGCATCCTCCCCGGCCTCCTCGTCGGCACCCTGCTCGGCAGCATGATGTCCGCCCCCGCCTACGGCGCGTACTACGGCACGGGCTACGGGGACTTCGGCGGCGACGCCGGGGGCTTCGGCGGGTACGGCGGCGGTGACGTCTCCGGCGCGGACTTCGACCCCGGAGACTTCGGCGGCGGCTTCGGCGGCGGGGACTTCGGCGGCGGCGGCGACTTCGGCGGGGGCGGGAGCGGCGGGGACTTCGGCGGCGGGTTCTGAGCCGCGCCGACCGCGGCCCGGAGCGGCGGGAGGCGGCCGTCACATACGGGTGCCGAAGTCCTGGGTCCACCACGGGCCGCCCGAGCCCTTGTGGACGCCCACGCCGAGGTTCTTGAACGCGCAGTTGAGGATGTTGGCGCGGTGGCCGGGGCTGTGCATCCAGGAGTCCATCACCGACTCCGGCGTCTGCTGGCCCCGGGCGATGTTCTCGCCGTACGTGGACCAGCGGTAGCCGGCGGCGGTGATGCGGTCGCCGGGGTCCTTGCCGTCAGGGTTGGTGTGCTCGAAGAAGTTCCGGGCGGCCATGTCGTCGGAGTGGGCCTGCGCGGCGGCGTCCAGCTGCGGGTCACCGGTGACCGGGCCGCAACCGGCCTTCGTCCGCTCCTGGTTGACCAGGGCGATGACCTGCGCGACGGTCCCGGCGGGGGCGGGCTGCGCGGGCGGGGCCTCGGCGGTGGTGCGGGTGGGCCGGGGCCGCGGCTTCCTCGTCGGCCCGGGCGCGCTCTTCGTCGGGCTCGGGCTCCTGGCGGCGCCGGTGCTCTTGGACGGGGAGGCGGACGGCGACACGGAGGACGAGGCGGACGCGGAGGCCGAGGGGGAGTCCGACGGGCTGTCGGCCGGTGCGGCGAGGTCGGTGACGGGGGTGATCGGGGCCGCGGCGACGCTGTCGCTCCCGTCCGCACCGTCGCCCGGACCGGGGCCGAAGTACCAGGCGCCGCCGCCGGCGAGGCAGGCGGCGACCACCGCGGCCGCCGTCGCGCGCCGCCGTACGCGCCGCTTGCGGCGGGCGGCGTCCCGGGCGGTGCCCCGGCTGCCGCCGCGCCGCGCCGCGGCCCGGCCGCCGTGGGCCACGGTCACGTCGTGCGGGCCGCCGGTCGCGCCGAGACCCTCGGAGGCCGAACCGGTCGGCACGCCGCCGAAGCCGGCGGTCGGCGGATGCGGCAGCAGCGGGACGGGCACCAGACCGAGACCCGCGAGCAGCCCCTCGGCCGGCATCAGCCCGCTCCACAGGCCCGCGCAGCGCACGCACTCCCGGGCGTGCCGGGCTATCCGCTTGCGCCACAGCGCGGACGGACGGCCGTCCCAGCCGGCCAGCACGTCGCCGAGTTCGGGGCAGCGCGGCCGGGCGTCGAGGGCGCGGACGACCACACGGGCCGCCTCCAGCTGGGCCTTCATCCGCTGTACCCGGACCGCGGTGTGCTGCGCGGACAGCGCGAGCGCCTGCGCGACCTCGGCGCGGGTCAGTTCACCGGCGCACTCCAGCCACCACAGCGACAGCAGGCCCCGGTCGTCCGGTTCCAGCCAGCGGGTGGCGCGCGCCGTCTCCTGGCGCTGGCCGGACAGTTGGAGCCGCAGCATCGTCAGGTCCACGAAGTCCGCGCCCGGGTCCGGGACCCGGCCGGCCTCCTCGACGCCGCCCGGCGCGGCCTGCCGGTCCTGCCAGTGCGCCCGCACCCGGTTCATGGCGATCGCCACCAGCCAGGACCGGAAGCTCTCCGGCTCACGCAGCCCGGCCAGCCCGTCGAGGGCGCGCAGCATGGTGTCCTGGACGATGTCGTCGACGTCCACGGAACCGTTCAGGGCGCGCCCCACGATGTTGTACACGAGCGGCAAGTGCGCGCTGACCAAGGCGTCCTGAGCCGCCGGATCGCCCTCGCGGGCGCGGTTCACCAGCGCCGCCAGCTCCACCGGGTGCTGTGTGCTCATACGAGAAGTTCCCTGTCCCTCGACGTCGGTCGATGATGTCCGATGCCAGGGAGACCGCCGACAGCGGCCCGAATAACAGTTCTTCGCAGATCCGACCGAGAACTTCTGCGGAAGACGGCGGAACGGGTCCTTCCGAGCACGCCGAGGCGCCCGCCCTCCCCGTACGGGGGAGTGGAGGGCGGGCGGGTTCCGGGGGGAGGCGAGGGCCGGCGCCCCGCCGGCCGTCTCGTCAGGCGTTCCTGATGGCCGAGATGTCGAAGTTCAGCTTGACCTTGTCGGAGATCAGCACGCCGCCCGTCTCCAGCGCGGCGTTCCAGGTCAGGCCCCACTCGGAGCGCAGGATCTCTGTCTTGCCCTCGAAGCCGACACGCTCGTTGCCGAAGGGGTCCTTGGCGGCGCCGTTGAACTCCAGGTCGATGGTGACCGGCTTGGTGACGCCGAGGATGGTCAGGTCGCCGGTGATGCGGTAGTCGTCGCCGCCCAGGGCCTCCGCCTTGGTGGAGCGGAACGTCATCGACGGGAACTCCTCGGTCCTGAAGAAGTCCGCGCTCTTCAGGTGCCCGTCACGGTCGGCGGAGCCGGTGTCGATGCTGTCCATCGCGATGTCGAGGGCGGCGGTGGAGGCGGCCGGGTCGCCGCCGTCCAGGTGCAGGGTGCCGGTGAACTCGGTGAAGCGGCCCTTGACGTTGGTGACCATCGCGTGCCGGGCCGTGAAGCCGAGCGTCGAGTGGGCCGGGTCGATCGTGTAGTCGCCGGTCAGCGCGGCGAGGTCCGGGTTCACGGCGGCCGGGGCCTCGGTGGTGGTGGCGGTGGTGTCGTTCTTGCGGCCGAAGATGCCCATGGCGTGCTCCTTGGGGACGGTGTCGGCACCGGCGCGGAGGGGGAGCACCGGTGATGTTGAATGTTCAATCACCTCAACGCCGACGACCGTAGACCCATTCCGTTCATGTTTCAACATCTGGCGCGGAATGCATCCGGCGAGTCCCGCCCTGACTCCGCCGAACGCCCCTCCGGTCCGCCGTACGGGTCTGCGCATCACTCAGGAGATGGCATCCTCGACAGGAGAATGTGAGGCGCCTCTCGGTCCGTGCGTTTGTGTGACCTCCACAACGCCGATCCCCTCTGAGCAGTCGGAAAGCCTCAACAGCCCCGGGGTTCTGTTCAAGAGCACCAGGAAAACGGGCTGGAGACTGTACGGAGTCGACGGCTCGCTTTCCTTGGTGTCCTTCGTAAGGTCGCTACATGACCGTTTTGGAAGAGACCACGGGTGAGCCGACGGGTGATCCGGCCGGGGAGCCGGCGGACGCGCGCGGGCGCGTCGCGGAGCTGCACGGAATCCGTGCGCAGGCGGTGGCCGGTCCGAGCGAGAAGGCGACCGCGGCGCAGCACGCCAAGGGCAAGCTGACGGCGCGGGAGCGGATCGAGCTGCTCCTGGACCCGGGGTCCTTCCAGGAGGTCGAGCAGT